>JABBOE010000262.1:2242-2848 GCA_019351955.1 Pseudomonadota bacterium | reverse complement strand
TGATCACCAATACTGGCAACTGGGGATGACATCAGGACACGGGGTTTCGGAAGCGCCGGTGCTTTACCAATGGTCGTTCGGCAAGGCGGAATTTGACGAGGGACGCTGGCAGCTGACCGTGGAGGGGGCCGTTGTCGAGCTGGAGCGCAAACCGCTCGACGTGCTCCAGTACCTGCTGCGTCATGCTGGTGAGGCGGTGACCAAGGAAGAACTGCTGTCCACCGTGTGGGAAGGCAGGATCGTGGTCGAAGCGGTGCTGACCAACGCCATCGGCAAACTGCGCAAGGCGCTGGGAGACGAGGATCAGGAACAGATTTTCACCTTGCCCAAGGTGGGCTATCGCTTGGGTGCCAAGGTCAGCCGCCATGCGGTTGAGCATGTGCCTGAAGCGAGCCGACTATCAGTCGGCGACCTTGTTCCCCGACGTGGCAACTGGCGACTGGAGCAAGCGCTGGCCCGTGGTGGCGATGGTGAGGTTTGGCTGGCCCGCCATATCAAGACCGGACAAACTCGCGTACTGAAGTTCAGCCTGGATGGATTCCGTCTGGATGGCCTCAAGCGCGAGGTCACAGTTGGGCGACTCCTCGAACAGGCATTGGGCAGACG
>JABBOE010000262.1:0-2232 GCA_019351955.1 Pseudomonadota bacterium | reverse complement strand
GACCTCGTCCATGTCATTGACTGGGACTTTGAGCAGGCCCCTTACTTCGTTGAATTCGAATATGGTGGCGTCAGCCTGGATACTTGGCGTGAAGGCGGGAGCGGGATCGAGGCGTTGCCGTTGGCAACTCGCCTGGCGATGTTTGTCGAGGTCGTAGGTACCGTGGCAGCCGCACATGGCGTCGGCGTGCTGCACAAGGATCTGAAGCCGGCGAACCTGCTGGTATACGGCGAGTCGGGCGACTGGCACCTGCGCGTGGCCGACTTTGGCAGCAGTCGCGTGTTCGAAATGGGATTGCTGGAAAACCTGGGCATTACCCGTCTTGGATTCACCCAGACCCGCGCAATATCTCCGGAAACCGGCACGCCGCTCTATATGGCACCTGAAGTGCTGGCTGGCCAGTCACCCACCATCAAGAGTGACGTCTACGCGCTGGGCATCACGTTGTACCAACTCGTCACTGGCGACTTTCGCCGCCCGCTTTCTGCGGGCTGGGAGAACGACATCACCGATCCGTTGCTACGGCAGGACATCGCTGATGCGGCCAATGGCGACCCTGAAAAGCGGCTGGATTCGGCCGCGCAACTAGCCGAGCGAATCCGCAATCTGGACGAACGCAGACAGAAGGCAGCATTGGAAGCAGCGGTGAAAGAGCGCATTGCCGTTGCAGAGCGCCGTGCCGCCCTGGCCCGCGCGCGGCGGCCGTGGATAGCTTCGGCCATGATGGTGCTGGTTGCCGGCATGGCGACTTCGCTGTTCTATGCACATCGGTCGCGCTTGGAGGCGAGCAAGGCATCAGAATCCAGCGCCAAGGCGGGCGCAATTAATCAATTTCTTGTGCAGGATCTGGTTGGTGCCAGTGACCCCTACGTCAGCGGCAATAAGGATCTGACGTTGCTGCAGGCTTTGAAAGCTGCCGAATCAAAAATTTCTGTACGCTTTGCCAAGCAGCCAGAGGTTGAGGCCGATGTTCGCATCATGCTGGGGCAAGCGTACGGGTCGCGCGGCGACTGGACGACGTCTAACGATGAGTATCGCAAGGCGGTTGCAGTCATTGAGGCGCACCCAGAGATGGATCAACACCTTGCTCTGGCAGCCCGAATGGATCAAGCCGGGAGCCTGCTTAACTTGGGACGAATGACTGAGATGGGTGCTGTGATGGCTCCCGTACTCAAGGCTACCGACGAGGGAAAAGAGCTTGATCCCTCTCTACGGATGCAGGCCTACTACACCGAAGCAGAGCGCATGGTTCTGGCGAACGATCATGATGGTGCGGTGCGGATGATGCTGAAGGCTCGCGATAGTGCGCTGCAGGTCAAAAACCTTTCCCCCTCTGTTCTGCTTCGAGTGGAAACACTACTGGGAGGGGTACTTGGCCAAGACAATCGTAACGAAGAAGCTATCCAAGTTCTCGTGGCTGCGCGTCAAAAGGCAACGGCTACATTTGGCCAAGCTCACCCAGAGACGCTTAATATTCGAGAAATGATCATAAATACCGAAGTCGACGAGGAGCACTTTGCTGACGCCCAGCGCGAACTGGATACGCTACGGCCGGACATCCTCAAAGCGTTTGGCAAAGACAGTCAACAGATGATTGATGTAGATCATTTTCAAGTCGCTATCTGGGCCGGACAGCATTTATGGTCCAAGTCCCTTCCACTGTATGCGGACGTCTACGCGCGCAGCAAGAAACATTTTGGGGTTACTAATCCTCTCAGCATCGAGCTCGGAACGGAATATGCTGATGCGGCGCGGCAGGGCGGTGATGTGAGCCTAGCGGCGCAGTTGCTCGACGAGGTGGGCTCGGCGGTCAAGACATTGCCTGCCGATGCTGCGTCTCCTTTACGCGCACAAATCGGACTCGAGCAGTCTTGCGTCCTGGTGACCCGAGGACATGCTGACAAGGCCCGGGAGTCTGCCGGGACACTGGATCAGACGATCGTGGAGAAAAGCGATCCGAGTGGTCTTTCGCTGAAGCGCCTAAAGGGCCTACTGGTAATTGATGCTAATGGTGAGGCCCAGCGCGCTGCGTGTTCCAAATAAGGAGGTTCGAAGTGTTGGTGCTCGTTCAAAGATGACCGTGCACGATCCACATCGTTGCTGCGCTCACGAACAAGTCCTCAATCTTCAGACTCTTCACATCAGGATCAGCATCATCGAGGCTGAGCATGTCGAGCTCCTGATTCCGTGAGGCTCCTCGAGCGTAGCGCGCCGGCCACGTGCGCGCACCCG
>JABBOE010000261.1 GCA_019351955.1 Pseudomonadota bacterium | reverse complement strand
CCAATGACAGATGAGCGTTTACTTAGTTCAATTTATTTGTGAGACACCACACTAGCAGGCTGTTGAGAAACTCCCCCGCGCCGTTGCGGTCATAGTTTGCCTCAATCGCGGAGCTTTCGACCGATGCGCAGTCCCGACGTCCAGCAGCTTGGCATGTTCTCGTATGTGTCCGTGGAAGAGCGCGTGCCGAGCGATCATCCGATCCGCAAACTGCGCGTGCTGGTGGACAGCATCCTGGGCGAACTCGACGGCGTGCTGGCGGCGCGTTATGCCGAAGGCGGACGTCCGTCGATTCCGCCGGAACGCCTGTTGCGGGCTGCGCTGCTGCAGGTGGTCTACAGCGTGCGCAGCGAGCGGCTGCTGATGGAGCAGCTCAATTACAACCTGCTGTTCCGCTGGTTCGTCGGACTCAACGTGGATGATCCGGTGTGGGATCACTCGACGTTCTCGTTCAATCGTGAACGATTGTTTGATGAGGCGATTGCCCAGCAGTTCTTCGAGCACACCGTGCTGCTGGCACGGGTGCGTGAACTGGTGAGCGATGAGCACTTCTCGGTGGATGGCACGCTGCTGGAAGCATGGGCCTCGCACAAGAGCTTCCGCCCGAAGGATGGCAGCGGCGACGACGGTGACGACTTCCACGGACACAAGCGCAGCAACGACACGCACGCCTCCACCACCGACCCGGACGCACGCCTGATCCGCAAGGGCAAAGGCAAGGAGGCGAAGCTGAGCTATCTGGCCAATGCCCTGATGGAGAACCGGAACGGCTTGCTGGTCGCGGTAGACGTGCGCCACGCCAGCGGCACCGGCGAGCGCGACGGTGCACTGGATCTGCTGACCGCTGCCGAGGTGAAACGCGGCGCCACGCTCGGTGCTGACAAAGGCTACGACACGCAGGAGTTTGTCGCGGCGCTGAAACAGCGCGGCATCACGCCTCACATCGCCCGCCACACCAAGGGACGGCGTAGCGCCATCGACGGACGTGTCGCACGAGGCAAGGGCTACGCCATGAGCCTGCAGATCCGCAAGCGCATCGAGCAGGGCTTTGGCTGGATCAAGACCATCGGCGGGCTGCGCAAACTGCCGTTGGTGGCACTGTCCAAGGTACGCGGCTGGGTGACGTGGACGTTCGCGGCGTACAACCTGATCCGGCTCGGCGGCATCGGTGCGTGGTGGGAGCCGTCGCCGACGTGAGCGATGACGGGAAACGTGCGTCCGCAGGACGACAAATCGGGCTGCTACGGCCTGGGTTTGCCTGTATCCCATTGATCGAGGCTATCGCAAGCATGGCAGGACGGTGCTTCTCAACAGCCTGCTAGAAAGCTCCTGATTCCCCACATCACGCATCCAAGGTTGCGAGCCGATAGCTCAGGGGCGGCGTGCACGCCGCGGCAACGATGAGTCGCGGTACGAGCGCAGCCAGATCGAAGCGCCGGTTGAAGCGGTAGCAGAACTCGGACAGATAACGCTGCAGATACTTCGGACGCAGCGCATGGTAGGTGCCATGCATCGCATTCTTGACGTTGCCCAACAGCGTATTGATCCACCAGAAGATGGGATGGCCCTCGCTGGGCGGGCCGCCGCCAGTGACGAGCGGAACGTGGGTGCAATCGGCAGCGACGATACCCGGGAAGCAGTTCAGGCCATCGGACACCACGGCCGTGCCGGGGACCAGGTGGCGCTTGGCCCATGCCGTCAACACCGTCTTGCGAAACCCGGGCACCTCATCCATGCGCATGGCGATCGGATGACCGTCGCCGTTGCATTGCACCGCCGCGACAAAGGGAGTCTTGCCCGGGCTGCCCCGTCCGGTGCCGCCGCCGTGGCGTTCGCCGCCCCAGTAGGCATCGTCTATCTGCACGATGCCGCCGAGCGCCTGGTCACTGTCGCGCTCGATCATGGCCTGCATCAGCTTGTGCTTGAGCAGCCACGCCGTGTTGTACGAGACGCCCAACTGCCGGCGCAGCGCCAACGCCGAGATGCCGTTCTTATGCTGGGTCAGCAGGTAGATCGCCAGGAACCATGTGCGCAGCGGCAACTTGGTGTCGGCGAACAGCGTGCCGCCGGTCAGCGACACCTGCCGCTTGCAGCGGTTGCACTGCTTCACGTTCCGCTGCACGAGGTGGCAATGGCCCGTGTGACTGCAGGATGGGCAGCGAAATCCGCTGGGCCAGCGCGCCTTCGCCAGCGCTTCGCGGCACTGCTCCTCGGTGCCATAGTGGTCGAGGAACGTCCTCAGGCTCATGCCGGGTTGAAACTGCACAGGGTTCTTTTTCACGACACCTCCTCCGTCCGCTCAGACGGTTGCAGCGTCTACCCGCGTTGTATCAGGGGATGCGACAGGTGGGGAATCAGGAGAAAGCTTGTCTTGCAGCGCCGTCAAAACACTTTGAAGATCCCGGTTGTAGGCCTCGACAAGGCTCACCATCTCAACATTGTGGACGCCTATGGCTTCAACAAACTTAGGTGAGAAATCATTCTTTTCGAGCTTGACCGGCTTCAATGCGGCTGTACCCGTGCGCGCCACCAACGCTGTCACAGCCCTCTTGTGATTGATGAGATCTTGCGAGAAGTGGCCATGCAATTCATTGATGCGGTCGGCTGTGAGGGTGCTGCCACAAAACTCGCAGGCTTCCTTGTCGACGTGCAAGGTCAAGCCCTCCTCCACCCAATCTGAAACTGCCTTGTTTTTCCGAAGGTAGTCGATGGTCTTTGAGAATGCAGGCTTTGCAGCCAAGACAGTCAATGCGTCCCCCAACAATGTCGGCAACATCAACTGCAAAACGCCAGCCATCTGCCCACCTTCGCCACAGCAACTGACCAGCTTCGCAAGCGCAACTGACCATAGCCG
>JABBOE010000260.1 GCA_019351955.1 Pseudomonadota bacterium | reverse complement strand
AATCCGGGGCTGGCTTCGGGCCAGGAAGCTGAAGGGTCGCGACCGCCCGCGCCCGTGTTGTACTCAGGACCGCACGTGGATCGAGCCCTCAGGGGTGGGCTTCAAGCCCGAGATTCTGTGCGACGCATGATGCGCACCTGGACGGTATCCGCGATGACCGATGAGTGTTTGGACAGCAGCAAGGGCCGCTACCGCAGCCCCAACCAGAATGGTCGAAGGCATGGATGCCTGAGACAGAGCAACGCAGGAGCAGTTGCCGAGACTGGCGCGATCTTGGCGCCGCATGAAACACAATGGCTGCTGGTCAGCGGCAACGCGGGACATCATCTTCTCCGGCGCGAATCGAAGACGGGCTTTTGTGTGCCTATTGACCCGGGCGGCGAAAAGGTGACCCCTGCTTTCGCACGGCCACTTGGCGGGCGAGTCCATCATGTGCGCACGCACCGCATTCAACATGACGTAACGCATCAACTCCAGGGTCAGGTCGCGTCCTCCTTGTTCGTTCCAGTCTCGGCCAGTTTCGTGGGGCAGGCTCCGACTTCTGCCCACGCCCCCTTTTGACATACGATTCGTTCTCTCCTACCCGACAGTAGATCCCCATGCCCAGGTCTGCCACCCTCGCCGCCATCCTCACCGCCGCCACGGTTGCCTTCGCGCCCGCAGCATCGGCGCAACTCAATATCTTCGGGCTGAGCGCGCCCAAGACGCCGGTAGCACTGACCGAAAAACTCAACACGCCGGTAGCGACCGAACTGCTGACCACACTCGCGCGAGCCAGCCATCTGGGCCTGGACTTCCGCGCCAAACCCGATGCGGCGGGACTGAAGGCCATCCCTGGTTCGCGTCTCACCACCGATGGCAAGCCAGGGCTGCTGTACGTGGGCGCCGACTTCTGTCCTTACTGTGCGGGCGAACGTTGGGGCGTCATGCTGACGCTGCTTCGCTTCGGCAAGCTCAGTGGGCTGCGTTACATGCTTTCCACCGCCGACGACGTCTATCCAAACACCCCCACGGTAACGTTCGAGCACGCGACCTACCAAAGCCCCTATCTCGATTTCCAGGTGGTGGAAACCGCCGATCGTGCAGAGCAGCCGCTGATGACCCCGAGCCCGTCGCAGATGAAGATCATGAGCACCTTCGATGCGCCGCCGTACAAGAAATTCATCGAACCCATCCCCTTTGTCTACCTCGACGGCAAGTACGAGCTGGGCCAGTTGCTGGTGATGCCAAAGCTGCTGGAGGGCAACAGCTGGCAGCAGGTCGCGAACAGACTGGCCAACCCCAAGAGCGCGCTGTTTCGAAGCGTGATGCCGAGAGTCAACCTGCTGACCGCGGCCATCTGCCATCGTGATGGCGGCAAGCCGGTGGACGTCTGCACGGCACCAGGTGTGGTGGCGGCCAACCGCGTCTTGATCAAAGGGTGATAAAATGGACATGGCTGATTGATTTCGTCGAGCGCCTTTGGCTGGCCATCACGATGTGCTGCATTCGATTGGCCATGCCCCCTTTGTTGGCGCCAGCGTCCGTGCCTTCCACCGCCTGCGCCGGGACAAGAACACTCTCGGAACGGGCTTTGACCCGCCTTGGCATTTTTGGCATCTAGAACGAAGCCCGGGCCGACATGCCGATGCCGTAATCGGGGCTTCCATCCGAGAAGCCGCCGAGCAAGTAGCCATGCAGTGACCACGCATCGTTGATCTTGTGGCTCAGGTAGAGAGTCGCTTCACGGCGTACGTAGCCTGTGTCTGCCGGTCGCTGCTGGTAGAAGAGTTGAAGGCCGACGCTGTTGCCCTGGCCCAAGGTGTAACTGACGCCTGTGTTGGCGCTCCAGACATTATTCAGCTGGATGTACGTGGAGCTGCCCAGTTGCGTGTAGGCGACGCCGCCGAAGGCCATCCATGCCGGTCCCAGTGTCTTGTAGAGGTCAATCGCGGCGCCGTAGTCATTCTGTCCGGTGCCGAGGCCCTTGTCGGCGCTGGCAGTGCCGAACTTGATCCGCCCGGTGATATCCATCGCGAAGCCGGCGTGCTTGTTCTCGACGGCGTGGAAGGTGGCTTCGGCCACGGCATCGCCCATGCCCGAAGCCGTCCCGGAGAGGTAGGTTGCAGGTGTTCCGATGAGCGCATTGCCCCTGCCGCCACGGCCCTGCGGATTCGTGTTGCGCACCACACCGACGCCCTGAATCACGTTGCCCGGACCCGACACGTGCAGGTACGGCAGGGTGACGCCGAAGGACCAGTTGCTGCCGCTGTAACCCATCTTCAGCGGAACGTCCCAGATGGTGGTGGTAGTGTCCAGTCCGTACTTGCCGCTGCTGTAGTCGACGCCCGCACTGGCATACGGAGCGCCCTGATCGGTGGCGCGTGCCAAGGGCGCCGTGCTGGCGATAAGGCTGGCGACAAAGGCCAGCTGGATTGTCTTGCGGAGTTTCATGGCGGGTGTCCTCTGCATGCGATGAGTCGTGCGAATGGAGTATGTGACGCGCGTCGCCCCGGGCCGCGATGATGCTGAATCGGGGGCCTATGAAACTGGGAAAGTTCGTGATTGCAGATTAATCGCAAGCGATGTTTCGTTATTGACCCCTGTCAACTTGCACGCGTCATGGCGTTCCTAGACTGTCCTTGCCGCGGAATGCCGCAGGCACAACTCGACCCACCGAGGACAATCATCATGCGTAAATCCGTCATCATCGTTCTGGGCGCCTCCATTGCCTTGGCACTGGCTTCCCCCGTCATGGCCCAGACCAGGGGCGGGCAGGCGCCACGCGTAACCCCCCCGGCCGCCACGCCGAGGGGCGATCAACTGCATACGCAGGATCGTCTGTACGACAAAGACCGGCTGCACGACCAGGATCGCCTGAAGGATCA
>JABBOE010000259.1 GCA_019351955.1 Pseudomonadota bacterium | reverse complement strand
GGAAGGTCTGGAACAATATTGCGAAAACGGCCAGGTCGGCACCTATGGCGGTACCGAGCCCGTGATCGGAGGCCCCACCTTCGGCGGGTATTCGAACAGCATCGTCGTCGATCAATCCTTTGTCCTGCGCATTCCGCAAGGGATGGAACTGGCCGCCACCGCGCCGCTGCTCTGCGCCGGGATTACTCTGTACTCGCCGCTGCGCCACTGGGGCGCCGGGCCGGGCAAAAAGGTCGGCATCATCGGCCTCGGCGGGCTGGGCCATATGGGCGTGAAGCTCGCGCATGCCTTTGGGGCGGAGACGGTGCTGTTCACCACGTCGGCCAACAAGGTGGAGGATGGCAAGCGGCTGGGGGCGACCACTGTCGTGTTGTCGAAGGACGCCGCGCAGATGGCGGCGCATACGGAGAGTTTCGACCTGATTATCGACACAGTCGCCGCCTCGCATGACCTGACGCCGTATTTCAACCTGCTGAAGCGTGAAGGCACCATGGTGCAGGTGGGCGCTCCGGAACACCCGCTGCCCATCGCCGTGTTTCCGTTGATCACGAAGCGGCGGAATTTTGCCGGGTCGATGATCGGCGGGATCGCAGAGACACAGGAGATGCTGGATTTCTGCGCCGCGAAAAACATCGCAGCCGAGGTCGAGATCATCCCCATCCAGCACATCAACGAAGCCTATGAACGGATGCTGAAAAGCGACGTTAAATACCGCTTCTCGATCGACATGGCATCGCTCAAATCATAAAGGCCGCCTGGCCCGCCAGCGTGGCGGGCGGGTCAGGGTTTCGGCAGGTTTGAGAAATATTCGGCAACAGCCTTGGTCTCGTCCGGGTTCAGCGCCCGCGCGATCGACTGCATAAGCGCATTCCCACCCTTGCCCTGGGCGAATTGCGCCAGGGAGTCCTCAATCACGCCCGCCGGCAGCCCGGCCAGCGCTGGCGCGCCAATAGACGTATTGCCAGCACCATTCGCCCCATGGCAGGCAGCGCACGGCAACGCCCCATCGCTGTTGCCGTGCAGCGCGATTTGCCTGCCATCGGGCGGCGCCGCCAATGCCAAGCCAGGAGCCAGCAACAACAATACCGCCAGCCGGGTCACGGCGCGCCCGACGGCCCATAGACCGGCATTGTGAACATAACCTTGGAGCCATCCTGAAAGCTCAACGTCACCGGCACCTTTTCGCCGAGTTTCATCTTCGGCTGCATGCACATCAAATGGTATCCGCCTGGCGAAAAACTCGCCTTGCCATGCGCCGGCACCGTCACATTCGGAACGTCCTTCATCATCGACATGCCGCTGGAATCCTCACTTTTGTGCAACATCAGTTTGCCGCAGGCAGGCGAGGACGCACCGGTCAGCACAGCATCGGCATCGCCGCTATTGTGTAAAACCATGTAGCCGCCTGCCGGAATGTCTGGCAGCAGATAGCGCATCCAGGCTTTGTTAACCGTCACATTCGGTGTTTCCGCCATGGCCGCCAAGGGCGAGGAGACCAGCAAACACGCCAAAAAAACCCCGTATAAACGCCGCAACTCAACCTCCTTACAAGCAAAACCTTTTCCCGAATAAGCCAAACATTTACCCGTGGGAAGGTTTATATCATCCTGTAACTTGAACAGATCGCGCTCTGGGTTCACAAACGCAACCATGGACCAGCCCCGCTACGCCGACGCAACACGCGCCACGCGCCATATGTTCATTCGCGATCTGGTGCTTAGCGCCTCGATCGGCGTTTACCCGCACGAGCATACTACCGCCCAGCGCGTGCGCATCAATATCGACCTTGCCGTGACGGATGACGGCGCCACCAAAATTTCCCGCCAAGCGGTCGGGCAGGATGATGTGACCCGCGTCGTGAGTTACGAGACGATCGTCATTCTTGTCCGTGAGATGGTCGCTGCTGGCCATGTCCAACTGGTGGAAACCCTGGCGGAACGCCTGTGCGAAGCCTGCCTGACCGATCCGCGCATTCTCATCGCCAGGGTACGCGTCGAGAAGCTCGATGTGTTCGCGGATGCAACATCTGCCGGGGTCGAAGTCGAACGCCGGAGTTGTTAGTTGTCCACCCCCCGGAGTCGCGCTGAGTCAAGGGGTTCCAAGCCGGAACTATGGCATTCGCGTTACATTCTGTTTACTAAACTTTACAACAAAATCAATATGTTAACTGAAAACAACCTCTTGTTACCAAAATATGAGGCGTTTGGACTGACCCAAGTAAAAGCCTTGCCAGTTCACGAGTTTCCACAAACTTATCCACAGCCCCTCAATGCCCAGCGTGGATAACAATAGCATGCAAACCGGCGTCAAAATCATTGAAACGACGCTGGAAACGATGCCCGGCAACCCAGGCGTCTACCGCATGCTGGATATCAAGGGCGAGGCTCTTTATGTCGGCAAGGCGCTCAACCTTAAAAAGCGCGTCACTTCCTACACGCAACTGGCCCGCCTGCCCGAACGCCTGCGCCGCATGGTGGCCGATACCGCCGCCATGGAAATCGTCACCACGCATACCGAGGCCGAGGCCCTGCTGCTCGAAGCCAACCTCATCAAAAAACTCAAACCGCGCTACAACATCCTGCTTCGCGACGACAAATCCTATCCCTGGCTGATGCTGACCGAAGACCACCTCTTCCCGCAGATCACCAAGCATCGCGGCGCGCAAATCCGTAAAGGCAGCTATTGGGGCCCGTTTGCCTCCGCATGGTCGGTCAACCAGACGGTGCAGGCCCTGCAGCGCGTGTTTTTGCTGCGCACCTGCGCGGACACGGTTTTTGCCAACCGCACCCGGCCCTGTTTGCTGTTCCAGATCAAGCGCTGCTCCGCCCCTTGCGTGGGAAGGGTGAATGCCGGGGAGTATGGCGCGCTGGTGGCGCA
>JABBOE010000258.1 GCA_019351955.1 Pseudomonadota bacterium | reverse complement strand
TTTCCGCTGCACGACCCGGCGATGGCGCCGCGCCTGACGCCGCGCCCACGCGACGATGTCGCGTATCTGCATGGCCTGTTGCAGGCGCTGGCGCGCATCGAGGCGTCTGGCTATCGCCTGCTTGCCGAGCTCGGCGCTACGCCCGCCACCGAGGTCCTCACCACCGGCGGCGGCGCCCGTAATCCGACGTGGACCCGTTTGCGCGAGCGCGCCTTGGGCCTGCCCGTGCACCAAGCCGCGCAGACCGAGGCCGCCTTTGGCGCGGCACGCCTGGCGTTACGCGGCGTCGATGCGCTGCACCGCCGCATCGCGCGCGCCTGACAGCACGCGGCTGGTGTCCGCACCCTTGCAAATCCGTGGTGGCAGGCGCACGGCTATCGTCCTCAGCCGCGGCACGCGACCGCTGCACGGCGCCTGCATCGCGCGCAACCCTCACTCCGCCGGCAAGTCAGGCTCGTCCAGTGCGTCGAGGAAACCGAAGCGCGTAAAGTCGCGCATGCGCATTGGGTAAAGCTTGCCGATGAGGTGGTCGCACTCGTGCTGCACCACCCGCGCGTGGAAGCCATCCACCGTACGGTCGATGGGCTGCCCGTGCGCATCGAAGCCCGTATAGCGGATGCCAGCAAAGCGCGGCACGACGCCACGCAGGCCTGGCACCGACAGGCAGCCCTCCCATCCCTCCTCCATGGCATCGGACAGGGGCTCGATGCGGGGGTTGCACAAGACGGTGAACGGAACCTCCGGCGCGTGCGGGTAGCGCGCGTTGTGCCCGAAGCCGAAGACCACGACGGCCAGATCCACACCGATCTGTGGCGCTGCCAGGCCGGCGCCGTCGGCCGCGCGCATCGTGTCGATCAGATCGTTGACCAACGCGCTCAGCTCGGGGTTGCCGAACGCCTGCACGGGCTTGGCCACGCGCAGCAGGCGCGCATCGCCCATCTTCAGAATGTCTCGCACGGTCACTGTCAACCTCCGGATGCGCCGATGCTGCCGGCTCGTGAATGACGCCGGCCGATCAGATCTTCCAGCGCTCGGCAAGTCTCGGCGGGCGCAAGGTGTCGTACTCCTCGAACGGCTGGTGGATCCAGGGGCTCGAGGGCAGCATTTCGACGTAATAATCCGGAAGGACCGTCGAGATGCCCTTGACCCAGATCACCGCACTGCGCATTTCAGTGATTTTCAGCGCGCTTCCGAGAAGCCGGTTGGCCACAGCCTTGAGCGTTTCACCCGAATCGGCCAAATCATCCACCAGCAGCACCCGGCCTTCGAGTTCACCGCGTGGCATGGTGATGTAGTTGGCGAGATCCAGGTGCCCCTGTTTCGTGCCGGCGCTCTCACGGTAGGAGCTGGTCGACATGATCGCCAACGGCTTGTCGAACACCCGCGAAAGGATGTCTCCCGGACGGGTCCCACCCCGCGCCAGACACAGGATCTGGTCGAACTCCCAACCAGACTTGTAAATCTTGAGCGCGAGCTTTTCGATCAGGGCGTGGTATTCGTCCCAGGATACGTACATGTGCTTGCCGTCTTCGCTGAGCATGGTCGTGGTGAGGTTGACGTGAAAGAAGCTGCTGGCGACCGGGTCGCTCAGTCCTGAAAGGGGTGATGCAGCACGATGGTGTGATCACGATCGGGCCCCGTGGACACCATCGCGATTGGCGTGCCGCTGAGCTCGGCCACGCGCTCAAGATAGCGCTGCGCGTTGCGGGGCAACTGCTCCCAGCGCGTGAGCCCGGCGGTCGTTTCGCTCCAGCCCTCGAAGCTCTCATACCGAGGCTCGCAGCGTGTGATGTCATCTGCGTCGAGCGGGAGGATGTCGATGTCCCTGCCATCGAGCCGATAGCCGACGCATACCAGGATCTCAGGCAGGCCATCGAGCACATCGAGCTTGGTGATGCACTGACCCGTGGTGGAGTTGATGATGTTGGCGCGCTTGAGCGCAGCCGCATCGAGCCAGCCACAACGGCGTGGCCGCCCGGTCACGGTACCGCGCTCCTGCCCGACGGTATGCAGGTGGTAACCCACGGTACCGGCTTTGTCGATGGGCAATTCGGTCGGAAAGGGACCGCTGCCCACCCGGGTGGTGTAGGCCTTGGTGATCCCCAGGACGTAGTCCAGGTAGCCCGGACCCACGCCGGAGCCAGCCGCCGCGTTGCCAGCCACGCAGTTGCTCGAGGTGACAAAGGGGTAGGTGCCGTGATCGATGTCCAGCAACGTCCCCTGTGCACCTTCGAACAAGAGACGGTCCCCGCGTTCATGGCTTTGGTGAATGAGGTAACCCACATCGGCCATCATCGGGCGGATCACCTCGGCGAGCTCCAGCAGATGCTCGTAGGTGGATTCGAACGCCACCGGCTCCACGTGCAGAAATTCGCGCAGGATGAAATTGTGCAACTCGAGCGTTTCGCGCAGTTTCTCGCCCAGCCGCTTCGGATGCTTGAGGTCCTGCACCCGTATGGCGCGACGCGCCACCTTGTCTTCATAGGCAGGACCAATCCCCTTGCCCGTGGTGCCGATCTTGCCAATACCGCGCGACTCGCGGCTGGCTTCACGCGCAACGTCCAGAGCGACGTGCGACGGCAACACCAGGGGACAGGACTCGCTGATGCGCAGGCGCGAACGCACCTCCACACCGGCGGCTTCCAGACGAGAGATTTCCAGCATCAAGTGGGTGGGGTCGACCACCACGCCGTTGCCGATGTAGCAGGCCACGCCCGGGCGCATCACCCCGGAGGGGATGAGCTGCAGGGCCGTCTTGTGGCCGTTGATGACCAGTGTGTGCCCCGCGTTGTGTCCACCCTGGAAACGCACCACGCCCTGGGCTTGGTCCGTCAACCAGTCGACCACCTTACCCTTGCCTTCGTCGCCCCATTGGTTACCCACGACAGATC
>JABBOE010000257.1 GCA_019351955.1 Pseudomonadota bacterium | reverse complement strand
GTTACCGTATACGATATGCTCGCTCCCGCGATGCACACCTTGTCTCGGTGGAAAGTGAGGGTATATGTCCCGCCGCTATTCGAGTAGCCGATGTAGTAGAGAATATACGGAGAGGTCGCATACGCGCCAACGTGAACGAAATCGTATGTCCCGCCGCTCGCTGGAAGCGAAGAAAGATTAATCCACCCTTCCTCCGTTATCGTGCTTCCGGCGGTCGTTCCCATGATGCCGTTGAGGTACAGATACTGGGATGATGCTGCGGAAAACGAGGCAGATTGCGTAAGCGCCGCGAAGCTAACCTGCGTGAAGAGATTGAAGACCGCTATTGCAAGAAAAAATGCAAGCACGGGCACTATCTTGAGCCGCCTCCAAAGAGGTCTAGGTTCATGTTTGTCCCAATACTCATAAGCAGGAGCAACGAAGGCATCTCCACCATTCTCTGCATACCACCTGTCGAAGTCATTGCGGTTCATCATATTTGGTCGTTGATGGTGCACACAATCTGCGTGGGGGAAGACAATGGAATGCCGATGTCTACATACAGAATATCTCCCGACGTAATCGCTGCGCTCGACATATTGACGGTGCCCACGGTCGTGGAGGCATTGAAGAATTGGAGATGCGTGGAGCCGTGGTAGAAGTCCACATTAACCCGAGCTTCCCACTGTCCGATACTGCCAACCCCCTGGAAAGACTCGACTCACCCCCCGATCGCCGTCTCAAACGTAGCCATGTAATTCTCAATCTTTAGACTTGTACCTGGCGGGAGACTGCGCCCATATCCCGCCATGTATATCGAATCCGTCCCCAACCGGAACTCGCCCCCCGCCATCCTGCTGCGCGAGAGCTACCGCGAAGACGGCAAGGTGCGTAAGCGAACCCTCTGCAACCTCTCCGACTGGCCCAAGGCGCATATCGAGGGCCTGCGCGGCGTCCTCAAAGGCGGCACCGTGATCCCCGCGGATCGCGAGGCTTTCACCGTCACCCGCTCGCTGCCGCATGGTCATGTCGCGGCAGCCCTCGGTACGGCGCACAAGATCGGCCTCGATCGCATCCTCGGCCCGGACGGCAACCGATGCCGCGACCTCGTGCTGGCGATGATCGCCGGACGCATCCTCGATCCCGCCTCGAAGCTCGCCGCCGCCCGCACCCTGTCGCCGGCCACCGCCACATCGAGCCTGGGAACCGTGCTCGGTCTCGGCGAAGTCGATGAGGACGAACTCTACACAGCGCTCGACTGGTTGCTGGCGCGCCAGCCTGCCATCGAGGCGGCGCTGGCCAGGCAGCATCTGAAGAACGGCATACTGGTGCTCTATGATGTCTCCTCCAGCTACATGGAGGGCCGCTGCTGTCCGCTGGCCAAACGCGGCTACAGCCGCGATGGACGCCGGGGCACCTTGCAGATCGTCTATGGCCTGCTCTGCGCGCCCGACGGATGCCCCATCGCGATCGAGGTGTTCGACGGCAACACCGGCGACCCGATGACGCTCGCCAGCCAGATCGAGAAACTCAAGCATCGCTTTGGCCTCGACCATGTCGTGCTGGTCGGCGACCGTGGCATGATCACCCAGGCCCGTCTCACCGAAGATATCAAGGCCGCCGGCCTCGACTGGATCACCGCGCTGCGCGCCCCGGCGATCCAGGCGCTGGTCGCTGGTGGCGCCTTGCAGCTCTCGCTGTTCGACGAGCGCGATATGGCGTCGATCACCAGTCCAGACTTTCCCGATGAGCGGCTGATCGTCTGCCGCAACCCTGATCTCGCCGCCCAGCGCACCCGCAAGCGCCAGGAACTGCTGGCCGCGACCGAACGCGATCTGGCCCGCATCCAGGCCGCCGTCGCGCGCAAGCGCCAGCCGCTGCGTGGGGCCGCCGAAATCGCGCTGGCCGTCGGCGCCGTGATCGAGCAGCACAAGATGCGTAAGCACTTCGATCTCGCCATTGCCGACCAGAGCTTTGCCTTCGCGCGCAAGAGTGCCGAGATCGCCGCCGAAGCCGCCACCGATGGCATCTATATCGTGCGCACCAGCCTGGCGGCCGGCGTGCTGGACGACGCGGCAACCGTGCGCAGCTACAAGTCGCTCAGCCAGGTGGAGCGTGCCTTCCGCTGCATCAAGACGGTCGATCTGCACGTCCGGCCAATTTACCACTGGCTCGCCGATCGGGTGCGCGCGCACGTCTTTCTCTGCATGCTCGCCTACTATCTGGAATGGCACATGCGCCGGAAACTGGCGCCGATGCTGTTCGACGACACCGACAAGCAAGCCGCCGAGGCGGCGCGCGCCAGTGTGGTGGCGCCGGCGCAACGCTCCGAGGCGGCAATCTGCAAGCAGACCACCGGGATGACGCCGGACGGGCTGCCGGTGCACAGCTTCCGCACGCTGCTGGCCGACCTGGCGACGCTGACGCGCAACACCGTTGTCACGGCGATCGCACCAGCCCTGCCGCTCACCGTGCTGGCGAGGCCAACACCGGTGCAGCGCCGGGCATACGACCTGCTGGAGGTTGGCTTGTAGCCAGTAAGCCCAGGCCTGGACTGGAAATTGTCGTTGCTTTGTAGCGGTTTACGATTTTGGAAAGAGGGAAGCTCGGGCTAGGCAGGGCGCGAACATTGTCCGGGAAGCGTCAGCATGGCGGCTAAAGCAATTTGGGTGTGGACTCTCAAGGATGGAGCAAAGCCCCTAAATCAAACCGCAGAGACCCAGGAAGAAGCAAAGACTAAGGCCACCCCTCATTTTTCTGCGATAAAAATTAGTGTTGGCGAACTTGATGTCAGAATTGTCACGGCGGGGCGCGGAGCTTACTTCATTTATCCTCTTGCAGACTACAAGCTCTATCGGGAGCTGCACAAAGCCCCCGACGACTTCCCGCCCATAGGTGGCATTCCTGGCCTGTAGAGCGCG
>JABBOE010000256.1 GCA_019351955.1 Pseudomonadota bacterium | reverse complement strand
CATAGCCTGCTGGTGGGAACCCCTTCAGCCCGCACCAGCCGCACCGCGCCGGTGCTGTGGAAGGAGGCCCCTGTCATGGGACCCTTCCGCGATCACAACCAGCACCAGGTTGAGAGCGCGCGTCGCTGGCTGGTTGCAACGACGGACGCGGCGCTGCTCGCCGTGCAGCCACGCTTTGCACCCGGCGCCCCAGTGACCAGTGACGCGCGAGGCGAACGCTGAGCGAACGTGATCGCCACGCCGGCAAGGATCCGGGCCTGCGGGCCCACCGCAAAGCTGGCCTGCGGTACCGGTTTCCAGAGCAAACGCCATGCGCGAGACGCGCACGCTCAGCGTCGCGCGTGGCCGGCGCTGAGCGCCTCGGGTCGCGACGCCCCGGGAGCGCCGGCCGATGCCTTGCGGTATTCGTCGGGTGTCAGCCCCATCAAGCGGCGGAACATCGCGATGAATGCCGACGATGAGCCGTATCCAAGGTCGTGTGCGATGTGCTCAACCGTCTCCCCTGCCTCCAACAGCGGCATGGATTTGACGGCACGAAGGCGCTGACGCCATTCCGCCAGCGACATGCCCAGTTCACGCTGGCAACGCCGCATCAGGGTCCGCTGCGTGGTGTGCGCGAACCCGGCCCACTCGGCGAGCGATCGTGTCGCTCCCGGCTCAGCTTGGAGCGCCTGCAAAACGGGGCGCAAAAGCGCGTCCTCTGACGTGGGCAAGAAGCTGCCCGCACACTCGGCCCTGGCCAATTGATCGACCGCGACCTGCAGCAGCCGGGACTCCTCGTCCGATGGGGGAAGCCCCGGGGGTCGCTGGCGCAAATGTTCCAGAAGCGCCCGCAGCAGCGGATTGACCATCAGCGCGCAGCTTGTCGTGGGCAAGCCGCCGCTCAATTCCGGTGCGACATACAGCGAGCAGTGGCTGGCCTCCTGCCGGTTCAGGCCCCGATGCTCCACATTGGGCGGCAGCCAGATGCCATATTGAGGAGGCGCAAGGTAATGGCGGTCGGCCAGCTTGACCTCCATCACGCCGGTGAAGGCATACACGAACTCGCCCCAGGCATGTCGATGCCGAGGATAGGTTCCGTGAGCAGGCATGGATGCCGCGCGAAAGTAAATCGGACTGGGCAGTGCCTCGCTGAACGGAGGGAGATGCACATGATTCGCTGGCGTGTCCATGACGTGTCGTTGGCCGATTGGTGCTATGCATTGTCGCAATTTCACTATATGAAGCCTAGGCGCCAGCTGGACAATGCGTGGGATCTTCACACGGATGCGAAATGCACCATGGATTCACGTCGACCGCTCGACACCCTGGCGATTGGCCTCATGCTTGTCCTTTGCCTGGTCTGGGCCATGCAGCAAATTGCGCTCAAGGCGACCGCCGCGGACATCGCGCCAATCCTGCAAATCGCCCTGCGCTCGGGATTTGCCGCAGTCCTTGTCAGCGTGCTCATGGCCGCGCGGGGAACACGCCTGTCGTTCGTCGACGGCTCGTGGCGAGCGGGATTGGCAGTGGGAGGGTTGTTCGCCCTGGAGTTCCTGCTCGTGAGCGAGTCGTTGCGCCACACCTCCGCGGCACACTTGGTGGTCTTCCTCTACACGGCACCCGTTTTTGCCGCGCTGGGCCTCCACTGGAAGCTGCCCTCTGAGCGGCTGGCCCCACTGCAGTGGCTTGGCATCGCCTTGGCCTTTGCCGGCATTGCGGTGGCTTTCCTGAGTGGGCACCAGCGTCAAGTCGCGGCCGCGCCTGGCCAGATGCTGCTGGGCGACTTCCTTGCATTGCTGGCCGGTGCTGCCTGGGGCACCACGACGGTGATCGTGCGGGCAACTGGCTTATCGCGGCTGCCGGCGGCGCAGACCCTGCTGTACCAATTGGCCGGGGCATTCGTGCTCCTGCTGGCTGGTGCCTTCTTGCTGGGTCAAACCACCTTCCATCCAACACCGCTGGCTTTGGGCGCCCTGGCGTTCCAGTCGGTGATTGTGTCGTTTGCCAGCTTCCTGGCGTGGTTCTGGCTGCTGCGACACTATCTGGCGTCCCGCCTGGGCGTCCTCTCATTCATGACTCCGTTATTCGGCATCGTGCTGGGAGCATGGCTATTGGGTGAGCCGATCAGTCCCGGGTTTCTGACCGGGACCTTGCTGATTCTGCCCGGCATCATCCTCGTCAGCGGATACGGGTGGCTCAGGCAATGGGCTCGCGTCTTGACCGCATCGCGCGGGTAAAGCACCGTCCGACGCGACGGCGCTCGCGATGTTGCGCCCTGGGTCGCGGTGGCACGGCGGCTTGGGCGTTTGGACGCCGCTGCGATGCATTCGCCGTGCGTGCTCCCGCGACGAAGCACGAGGCGCCGTAGTCGGGGGAGGCGCGGTGGAATTGCTCCACAGCGCCCTGCCTGCCGACGATCGGCACCTTCGGATCAGCCATCGAGGCCGCTGGTGAATTTGCCGGGGACCGTCACTCCGGCCGCTCGCGGTTTCGTCGATGTGGCTGCACCGCCCGGCGTCATACACATTCGCATACATCTGCGTTCAGTTCACTGTCGCCAGATGCACGGCCGAACCCGTTATGGCCCGCACAGCATGCTGCATGTCTTCACCACAAAGGCCACCAAGGAACCGCACCATGACCCCCCTTTCGACCCGATTGAACAAAATCGTGCTTGGCTCGCTGACGCTGGCTGCGATCCTCGCCACCGCGAGCGCGCATGCCGAAACCACCTGGGAACGCGCCCACCCGCGCCGCGACCAGGTGCTGGACCGCACCCAACATCTCAATCGCCGAATCGCCCGTGAGCGCCGGGAACGCGAACTGACGCCAGGACAGGCGCGCGCCCTGCACGGCGAAGTCCGCCAGACGCGACTGGAGCAGGCCGCCATGGCGCGCGCCAATGGCGGCTTCATCACCAGGTCC
>JABBOE010000062.1 GCA_019351955.1 Pseudomonadota bacterium | reverse complement strand
GCGACCATGGATACAAGCGGCTTCGCCCAAGAGGTCATTTCTTCAGTGTTTCCCTCAGTCGTGGCGCCAAGTGCGGCCGTGGTGTCAAATGCAAACTGAGAAGGGTCACAGCGCGCATAAAGCTGCTCAGCCGTTAGCGGTTCGATGGTCGGCATAAATGGATACCTATTCCTTTTTGCGTTCTTATTCACCTACAGTTGGCACCGGTAAGGTTTGCCGTGTCTCCATTGCAGTGGAGCAGATTTTGCGCATGATCGCGACGACCCACAGCACCTTGTCACTGGTCGCGTTGTTTGATGGCACTCTAATACGAACAGGAGGTAGCCAAAAGTTATGCGCAGCCCAGCCCTTTTCCCGTACTCTACGACCAGCGCGATGGTTTGCCGCAAGCGCTCCGCAAGCTGCGCGTTGGTTTCGAGAGCAGGTTGGCGGGTTCACGGGTCAGCCCCGTCGGCTGACATCAATGGGGCGGTGCATCTTGCGGGATTCGAAACGGACACAGCTGTGGCGCGGCAATGCGCCCGGTTTGGCTCCCGATTCATGGAACGCTGCCAGGAGGCGTTTCGCGAGCGCGGTCCACGTCGATATGGTTGACCGTCCTTGTGTACAGAATCTCCGGACATCGAAGCTGGTCTCGGCCTTTTCTGTGCAATTGACCTTTTCTTGTTCGTCAGCTTTGGGCCTAGATTTCCCACGTCCTTGTCGGCTATCGTTCTAAACGGTGATGGAATATCCGGACGGCAAGATCGACTCTAGCAATGGTGCCCAATGTCAGACTGCCCTGCACTTGCGTAGGCTGAGTTGGATGCCAATTGGCGCCGTCCGGTGCGGCGTGCGGCGCAAGGCCAGCGACAGACCGCACCGTAGGGCGCAAATTCCGTCGCCACGCCATCCCTCCCTGAATTGGGCGGGCCCGTCGAACTACTAGCATGCAGAAAAAATATGAAGCTTCACCTAGTTCCCTTGATTGCTTGGCTAAGTTGTTTTGCTACACCAGCCATCGCGGCTCGTCACAGTTCGGGCGGCGTGGACGCTGAAGGTCGTTATGCGGTTGCCTTCCCTGAGGCTGCAGCGCTTCCCAACCCGCGTCTCACTCCGGGTGCTTTGAACCCATCCGTCACCCAGCACAATTTGCGAGAGACGATTTGCAGGCCGGGGGGCTACACAAGGTCCATTCGTCCGCCCGAGGGTTATACGGAGCGACTGAAGCGGCTACAGATCCGCCAATACGGCTACGTTGATTTTCGCCTGCGCAACATGTCTTGCATGTCCTATCACCTCATTTCCCTTGAATTGGGAGGCTCACCCAGCAGCCGGCGAAATTTGTGGCCTGAGCCCCATCACGTCATCGGCGGTTGGGGTAGCTATGCGAAAGACAGGCTGGAGAACAGACTCCACACGTTGGTGTGCCGCAGACAAATTTCGCTAGCAGCGGCTCAGCGTGAGATTGCCACGAATTGGAGTGAAGCCTACAAACGCTATGTTGGGCCAATCCCCACGGGTGGAAGGTCCCACAGGTATGGCGGCTGATGTGGTCGGTCTGCCGTTTTGTGCCGTCTGGCTATTTCCAACCCATACGCGTGTGCACGGCCTTCATCGTTTGCCGCGCGCAAGACCTTTGCTGGGGTAGCAGGCTCGTCGCACGGACAATCTTCGCCAAGCTGTGCGCCTATCCCGAGGGTCCGCAGCATCGCGGTTGTTCGTCTTGAGATGCGGGATTGCAGGCTCTGGTGCTGTCAGTCGGCCTTGTGCGTCGACCGAACGCGAATGGCGCCGAACCGGAAATGTCTGCCGGCCATCAAGGGCGCTTGAGGCGCGCAAGTCGGCACGATGTATGGAGGCGGGGGTCGGAATCGAACCGGCATAGACGGCTTTGCAGGCCGCAGCATAACCACTCTGCCACCCCGCCAGGGTGGGCCGAAGAACCCCGAAGGTCATGATCGCGGTTCATCGTTGCATACATCGATACCAATCGGCGTTGCACGGACCAAGCCGCACACAGAATTTTCGCCGAAAAAAAAGGGAAGCGCTGACTTCCCTTGCGATTTGGTTTTTACCCTTTAGCAGCCACTGCAATGCTTTTGGCTGATCGCGCAAAAACCAGGAAAAATGGAGCGGGAAACGAGTCTCGAACTCGCGACCTCAACCTTGGCAAGGTTGCGCTCTACCAACTGAGCTATTCCCGCGAAACCAAAAATTATAAAGTAAAAATGGGTGCTGTCAACGGCCATCCAAATTGGACTTCGCGGGCGACAGCTTTTTCCCTGTCAGGTCGTCCCCGGTGAGCGAAGGAGGGCGACATCCCGCGAGCCAGCGGGATCGAAGGAGCGATCGCCAAAGCCTGCAGTCCCCGATGGATCCGACTAGACAAAGGGGCTCGATTGCCAAGTCTCGCAGCACGGAGTGGTCTCGTCACAATGCCAGCTCCGGGACCGCAGAGCGCTTTTCCCCACGACCTCTGCGATCCACGGAGGCGCCGCACAGTTGTCGGTCAAAGCTGTCCAGCCAGCCCGCCAACCACTGCGTGCATGCCAGCATCCACGTGCAAGATCTCTGCGGTGATGCCGCTGGCTAGATCCGAAAGCAGAAAAGCGCTCGCATTGCCGACCTGTTCAATGGTCACGTTACGGCGCAATGGGGTACTGGCTTCGTTGAATTTGAGCATTTTGCTGAAGTCAGCAATGCCCGACGCAGCCAGGGTTTTGATGGGCCCTGCGCTCACACCGTTCACGCGCATGCCGCGTGGGCCTAGTGACTCGGCGAGGTAACGCACGGTCGCCTCCAGGGCCGCTTTTGCAACACCCATGGTGTTGTAATTGGGCACTACGCGTTCGGCGCCGAGATAGGTCATGGTAATCAGCGATGGCATGCCACCCGCGGCTACGCTGGATTGCAGCATGGACAGTGCTGCCTTGGCCAAGGCAGGGAAAGAGTAGGCGGAGATGTCATGCGCAATGCGAAAACCCTCGCGCGAGAGGCCGTCGACAAAGTCGCCTGCGATGGCTTCGCGCGGCGCGAAACCGATCGAATGCACGAGTCCGTCGAGTTGGGGCCAGTGAAGCCCGAGGCCGTCGAACAGCGATTCAATCTGAGCATCATCGCCAACGTCGCAGGGGAAAATGAGGGTGCTGCCAAACTCGGCCGCAAAACTCTTGATGCGGTCTTCGAATCGCTCGCCCACGTAGGTAAATGCGAGTTCTGCCCCCTCATGATGGCAGGCCTTGGCGATGCCGTAGGCTATGGATCGGTTGGACAACAAGCCGGTGATGAGGATGCGTTTGCCTGCGAGAAAGCCCATGGAGATGTCCTGTAGGTTTAGAGTCGATAAGAACCCGCGCCGGCCACTAGAACAGCAGGTATGGGTGTTGCCGGATTCCTGTCGCGCCGGCGATGCTGCAGAATTCTCGCATGGCCCACGCTCTCAGCCTTTCCCGCCGTAGCCTTTTGCAAGCACTGCCCCTTGGCCTAGTACCCTGGTCCAGGAGCGCGCGCGCGGCCGATGGCTATGCCCTATACAACGCGCCGAAATATCCGCCGGGCTTTAGCCACTTTAATTATGTCAATCCGCATGCTCCAATTGGCGGCATCCTGTGGCTGACGCCGCCGTCGAGTGCGGGAAGCTTCGACAAGCTCAATCCATTTACTCTACGAGGCACAGCCCCGCCGGGCCTTGGTAGTCTCGTATTTGAGTCGCTCATGACGCCGAGTTGGGATGAGCCCAACAGCATCTACGGTCTGCTTGCTGAGGAAATCGAGGTTGCAGCCGATGGGTTGTCGGTGCGCTTTCGCCTGCATCCCGCCGCAAGGTTTTCGACGGGCGATGCGGTTACCGCAGCGGACGTCTGCCACAGCTTCAATACCCTGACGGGATCCTCAGCCGCACCTGGCATCAAAGTGCAGTTCGGCGACGTAGCGCGCGTCGTGGCTGAGGATGTGCAGCACGTGCGTTTTCTGTTTCGACGCGCCAATCACGAGTTGCCCTTGATTGCCGCGGGTATGCCAGTTTTTTCACGTAAATGGGGGGCTGGCAAGACCTTCGATCAAGTGGTGAGTGACCCACCTGTTGCCTCTGGCCCCTATCGCATCGAACGTATGTCCCAGAATCGCGACATCATCTATGCGCGGCGCCATGACTATTGGGGCTGGATGCTGCCTACAAGGCGTGGACAGTTCAATTTCGCTCGTGTGGGGTACAAGCTCTACCGCGATGACACGGCGCGCCTGGAGGCCTTCAAGGCTGGAGATTTCGACCTGATTCAGGAGTTCATCGCCAAGAACTGGGTGCGGCAGTACAACGGTCCCAAGTTCCAAAGTGGGGAACTTATCAAACGCGCGTTGGCAAACCACAATCCGGCCGGCTTCCAGGGCATGGTCATGAATCTGCGTCGCCCGCTATTCCAGGACTGCCGGGTGCGCGAAGCATTGGCGCTTGCTCTGGACTTTCAGTGGCTCAACCGGATGCTGTTTTATGGCCAGTACGCGCGCATCCATGGATATTTCGCCAATAGTCCATTCGAGGCCAAGGCTGCACCGGACGCTGACGAGCTAGCCCTCCTGGAGCCTCTGCGAGCGCAATTGCGGCCCACCGTATTTGGGCCGCTACCAACATTGCCCAGCACAGATCACCCAGGAAGCCTGCGCGCGAATCTGTTGGCGGCACGCAGCCTTCTTCGAGCCGCCGGCTGGCATTACCGTGATGGTGCTTTGCGAAATGCACACGGTGAGGCTTTTGCGTTCGAATATCTCGACAGCCAGGGCTCGATGGCCCGGGTCATGGCACCATATGCGCAGGCGTTGGAAAAGCTCGGTATCAGCATGCGGTATCGGCAGGTGGACTTTGCCCTGTATCAGCGGCGTATGGACCGTTTTGAGTTTGACATGACCACGGTGCGCTATCTTGGGAGCCCGAGTCCCGGTAACGAGTTGCGCGACCGTTTTGGCTCGGCGGCAGCTTCGGTCGAGGGATCAGACAACGCCTGGGGTCTGCGCAGCGCGGCAGTGGATGTTTTGATCGGCCATGTGGTGCAAGCGCAAACTTGGGCTCAACTGGTGGCTGCGTGCAGGGCGCTGGATCGAGTGCTCGTATGTGGGTGGTACTCCGTTCCGCAGTGGTATGCGGCGCAGCATCGCGTGGCATATCGCGCCAAGCGGTTCGGCATGCCCGATACGCTCCCACTGTATTACGAACCCGAGAGCTGGGCGATTGCCTGTTGGTGGGCCTTGTCGGCCGACCTTCCTAACTCGGAATTTCGCGCATGAACTTGAGCTGGTACATCGCCAAACGCCTGCTACTGATGGTGCCGACCCTTCTGGGTGTGCTTTTGCTGACCTTCGCCGTTATTCAGTTCGTGCCGGGTGGCCCCGTGGAGCAAATGGTGGCGCAGCTGCGCGGCAAGGGGGCGGCCACCGAGGCGGCTGGGGGACTTGCCTATCGCGGGCAGCAGGGCATTGATCCCAAGCAGCTGGCGGAGATCAGGAAGCTCTACGGTTTCGATCAACCCCCAGCAAAGCGCTTCGTCCACATGGTCGGGCGATTCCTGCGCTTTGACCTAGGGCGCAGCTACTTCTACCACCAGAGTGTCTGGCAACTCATCGTGCAGCGCATGCCGGTCTCGATCACCCTTGGCCTTTGGAATTTCCTGCTCACCTATCTTATTTCCATTCCTTTGGGTATCGCCAAGGCGGTGCGCAACGGTAGCCGCTTCGATTTCTCGACAAGTATTGCGGTTCTGGTGGGGTACGCCGTACCCGGGTTTGTGCTGGGCGTGGTTTTGCTTGTTCTGTTCGCAGGGGGCAGCTTCTGGCAGTGGTTTCCGCTGCGCGGGCTGACCTCTGATGGGTGGAGCACCCTATCACCTTGGCACAAGGTCACCGATTATTTGTGGCATATCACGCTTCCGGTGGCATCGATGGTCGCAGGCAGCTTTGCTGTCATCACAATGCTGACCAAGAACGCATTTTTGGAAGAAATCGGCAAACAGTACGTCCTGACTGCTCGTGCCAAAGGCGCAAGCGAACGCCGCGTGCTCTGGCGCCATGTGTTGCGCAATGCGCTCATACCGATTGTCACTGGTTTCCCCTCTGCGTTCATCGGTGCGTTCTTCGCGGGGTCTTTGCTGATTGAGACACTTTTTTCGCTGCCGGGCTTGGGGCTTCTATCGTATGAATCCGTCATGCGGCGCGACTATCCGGTGGTCATGGGCACGCTTTATCTATTCACGCTTGTTGGCCTGTTGACCAAGCTAATTTCCGACTTGTGCTACGTGTGGGTGGATCCTCGAGTGCAATTCGAGCACCTGCAATGAGCGCGGCACCGAGGCGACTGCCGAGCCAAAGCGACACGCCTGTTGTGGCGGTGTCGCCGTGGCGACTGATTTGGCGCCGTTTCAAGGCGAAGCGCCTAGGGTACTGGAGCCTTTGGGTGTTCGGCGTGTTGTTTGGTCTGAGCCTGCTCGCACCTGTCTTGTGCAATGACAGGCCAATTCTGGTGCGCTATGGGGGGCATTGGTACCTGCCGCTTTTCCACGATTATCCAGAAATTACCTTCGGTGGCGATTTCCACACCCCAACAGACTATTTGGACCCGCTGATACGGCGGCGGCTCTCGGAAGACGGCAACTTTGCCGTCTTCCCTCCCGTGCCTTTTCGATACGACACCATCAACTACTACGCGACGCAGCCCAATCCTGCTCCGCCCTCGGCCGAGAATTGGTTGGGCACCGACGATCGGGGCCGTGACGTGCTCGCGCGCTTGGTCTACGGTTTCCGCGTTTCGGTTTTGTTCGCCCTCGCCCTGACTGTCACAGGCACCTTATTGGGCGTTCTCATGGGAGCGCTGCAGGGCTATTTCGCGGGACGTGTGGATTTGACGATGCAGCGCTTCATGGAGGTATGGGGCGCAATGCCAGAGTTGTATCTGCTCATCATCTTCTCCTCGATCTTCTCGCCCAGTTTTGTGATGCTGCTTGTACTGCTTTCGTTGTTTGGTTGGATGGGGCTGACGGATTACGTGCGCGCGGAGTTTTTGCGCAACCGACAGATGGACTATGTGCGTGCAGCGCGTGCTCTCGGAGCCGGCCACTGGCAAATTATGTGGCGCCATATCCTTCCGAACAGTATGACCCCTGTAATCACGTTCCTGCCATTTCGTATGAGTGGGGCGATCTTGGCACTCACCAGTCTGGATTTCTTGGGCCTTGGCGTTCCACCACCCACGCCCAGTCTGGGCGAGATGCTTGCGCAGGCAAAGGCGAATCTGGATGCGTGGTGGATCTCGATTTCAGTGTTCGTCAGCCTCGTGCTCACGCTGTTGCTTCTGACTTTTATTGGCGAAGCCTTGCGCGCCGCAGTCGATCCTCTCCATGACGCACGCTGAGCAACACGCGCCCAGCGGCGCGTCCCCGCCTGAGCACGCGCCGCCGCTGCTGCACGTGCAAAACCTGCACGTGGCTTTCGGCACGAAAGAGGCAGTCAGCAACCTGTCGTTCGACTTGTTCCCGGGGGAAAAGTATGCATTGGTAGGGGAGTCCGGATCGGGCAAGACGGTCACCGCGCTGTCCATTCTTCGTTTGCTCAGAAACGCACACACCAGCGGGCGCATGTTGTTCGATGGTCGCGACCTGATGTCGTTGCCCGAGCGGGAAATGCGCGGCGTGCGTGGGCGCGACATCGCCATGATTTTCCAAGAACCAATGAGCGCTCTAAACCCGTTGCAACCGATCGGAAGACAAATCGCCGAATCGCTTGAGTTGCACGAGGGGCTCTCGCGCAAGGCGGCATGGGCGGGGGCGGTGGAGTTGCTTGCACGCATGGGAATCGGGGAGCCTGCTCGACGTGCGGACAGTTTTCCCCATCAGCTCTCTGGCGGTCAACGCCAACGGGCGATGATTGCGATGGCCGTGGCTTGCAAACCCCGCTTGCTGCTGGCGGACGAGCCAACCACGGCATTGGACATGGGCGTTCGTGCCCAAATCCTGGCTCTGCTTGGCGAACTTCAGCGGGAGTACGGATTGGCCGTGCTGTTGATTACGCATGATCTGCATCTGGTGCGAGGCTTTGCTCAGCGTATAGGCGTAATGCGAAGCGGGCAGTTGGTCGAGCAGGGGGCAATGGCCGCGGTATTTGCGCAACCCTGCCACCCATACACGCAGGCGTTGCTGGCAAGCATGCCACACCGCAGCGCTCGGCCGCTCGCCGCCGATGCCCCGGTAGTTCTGCGGGCCCAGAGCCTGCGCGTCCAGTTCCCCGCAGGCGGCAGCTGGTTACATCGGCGACATCACACCGTCGTGCGTGATGTATCGCTGGATTTGCGAGCGGGCGAAACGCTGGGATTGGTGGGGGAGTCGGGCAGCGGCAAGACCACGTTGGCGATGGCCCTTCTGGGCCTGCAAGCGATCGCTGGAGGTGAGGTGCGGCTGGCGGGTATGAAGCTCTCGACGTTGAGTGCCCGCGGGTGGCGTCAGGCACGACGCAAGATCCAAGTTGTGTTTCAGGATCCCTTCTCGTCGCTGTCGCCGCGCCGCACCATCGAGCAGATTGTGGCCGAAGGACTCATGATTCATGCCCCTGGTTTGTCGCCGGCGGAGCGTCGCACCAGAGTGGTCGAATCCCTGTCGGCCATGCAATTGGAAGCAAGCGTGCTTCCCCGGTTTCCCCATGAGTTCTCGGGAGGTCAGCGCCAGCGCATCGCGCTGGCTCGCGCGCTCATCGTCGAGCCCGCCGTGCTCATCCTGGACGAGCCAACCAGCGCTTTGGACATCTCAGTGCAGCACCAGATCCTGCAGCTGCTCGCCGGACTGCAGGAGCAGCGAGGCCTAGCATATCTGTTCATCACCCATGATTTGGCTGTGATCGCGGCGATGGCTCACCGCATTGCAGTCATGCATGAGGGCAAAGTGCTAGAGATGGGCGAAGCGAAGCAAATATTGCATCAGCCTCAGCACTCGTACACTAAGGAGTTACTCAAAGCGGCTGCACTTGTGCTTAACGGCAACGATCTCTAGCGAATTGGGCAACGGGCGCGGTTTGCCTAAGCCATCGCCTGCTTAGGTCTGTTTAACTTGCCATGGCAGAGGATTTCCCCTAGAATTCGAAGGCTGTTATCCCGTCGATCGTGACGATCGACGGGTGAATTTAGGCCGGGTTGACCAAAAAGGGGCGACACCAATCGCCCCTTTTTTTTGTCGGTATTCGTTCGCTGGGAGGTGCAATAGGAGCGCCGACATGGCGGTGATGGAGCTTGTAGGTTCCCTAAAGGGGGTCTAGGGGGTGTTGGGTTTGGGGCAGGGCAGCAGTGGCATGCATCAGTCATCGGTGATCGAGGCAACCATCGGAGGGATGGGGTACGCGTTCGTCGAGGCCATCTGGGCTTCGGGTGGGCTGCTGCGCGTGACAATCGATCGCACCGACGGCAAGTTCATCACGGTGGACGATTGCGAACGGGTCACGCGGCAATTGCAATACGCATTGGAAGTTGAGGGCATGGACTACAAGCGGCTTGAGGTGTCCTCTCCCGGTCTAGACCGGCTGCTTCGTTTGCCTGAAGACTTTGCACGATTCGCTGGCCAAGCCGTCGATGTGCGACTGCTCATGCCTTTCCAGGGCCGGAAGAAATACCGCGGCGTGCTTCAGGCGCCCGAAAGCGGGCATGAGGGCGAGGTGCCGAGTTACGTAATCGTTTGGGATGACAAGCTGTTGGCGGATATGGCGCCGCCAGTTCCGGGTGTCAAAAAAGCAAAGAGCATTAAAGCCGGCGGGGTCAAAACGGCCAAGGCGGTTGTTGACAATTCCGTCATTGGTGCAGCCGGTGGTGGAGTGCATGAATTGCGTTTTTCCTTGGCCGAGGTGCGTGAAGTCCGCCTTGTGCCCGTGCTTGACTTTAGGGGTCGAAAATCATGAACCGTGAGCTGCTGATGCTGGTCGATGCACTGGCGCACGAGAAGAATGTGGATAAGGATGTGGTGTTTGGCGCAGTGGAAGCCGCGCTGGCATCCGCCACCAAGAAGCGCTACACAGGCGAGGTGGACATTCGCGTGGCCATCGATCGCAACACGGGCGCCTATGAAACGTTTCGTCGTTGGTTGGTGGTGCCTGACGAAGCCGGTCTTCAGCAACCAGACGCGGAAATCCTGAAATTCGAGGCCGTCGAACAGATTCCCGATATTGAGGTGGGAGACTACATCGAAGAGCCTGTGGAAAGCGTAGAGTTCGGGCGCATCGGCGCGCAGGCGGCTAAGCAAGTCATTCTGCAGAAAATCCGTGATGCCGAGCGTGAGCAGATTCTGAATGATTTTCTCGAGCGCAATGACAGGATTTTTGTTGGCACGGTCAAGCGCATGGATAAGGGCGACGCCATTGTTGAGTCTGGCAAGGTGGACGCGCGGTTGCGCCGCGGCGACATGATCCAAAAGGAAAATGTCCGGGTTGGTGATCGCGTGCGCGCTGTCATCGCGAAAATTGATCGTCAAGCGCGCGGACCACAGATTGAGCTCTCGCGCACATCGCCCGAGTTCATGAAGGAACTGTTCCGCATGGAAGTGCCCGAGATGGAGCAAGGTTTGCTGGAGATCAAGTCTTGTGCCCGCGACCCGGGCGTGCGGGCAAAGATCGCCGTGCTCTCGCACGACCGCCGCATCGATCCCATTGGCACCTGCATCGGCGTGCGCGGCTCGCGTGTAAATGCCGTGAGCAATGAGCTCGGTGGCGAGCGTGTGGATATCGTGCTGTGGTCGGAAGATCCTGCGCAATTTGTAATCGGCGCGCTGGCGCCGGCGAATGTGCAGTCGATCGTCGTCGACGAGGAAAAACATGCGATGGAGGTTGCGGTTGACGAGGAAAACCTCGCGCTGGCGATCGGCCGGGCTGGACAGAACGTGCGGTTGGCTTCGGAACTCACTGGTTGGGCGATCAACCTTATGTCGGCAGAAGAATCTCAAAACCGGCAAAATGCGGAAACCGAGGCGATGCGTGAGTTGTTCCGCACGAAGCTCGACGTAGATCAGGAAGTTGCCGACATTCTCATTCAGGAAGGGTTTACCAGTCTTGAGGAGGTGGCCTATGTGCCGCTAACCGAGATGCTGGAAATCGAGTCGTTCGACGAGGATACGGTAAATGAGTTGCGTAAGCGCGCTCGCGATGCCTTGTTGACCCAGGAGATCGCCCGCGAGCAAAAACTCGAGGAAGTTTCTCAGGATCTCAAGAGCCTCGAGGGTCTGTCGACAGAGCATATCGCGAAGCTGGCTGACGCAGGCATTAACACCCGTGACGACCTGGCCGATTTGGCCGTGGACGAACTCACGGCCATTACAGGGGCCGACGAGGCCCAAGCCAGCGCGCTCATTCTCAAGGCTCGCGAACATTGGTTCAACGCCTGAGAGCCGAGGAGCAAGGAACCACCCATGGCACAAACAACCGTCGCGCAACTCGCCACCGAACTGCACATCCCCGCCGCTCAGCTGCTGGAGCAACTGGCTGCTGCCAGCGTGCACAAGCAAACGCCCGACGATCCCATCAGCGAAGCCGACAAGGCGCGCCTGCTTGATCACCTGCGCATTGCGCACGGGGTTGCCGGCGCGGAGCGCAAGAAGATCACGCTCACGCGAAAGCAAACCACGGAGATCAAGCAGGCCGATTCCACCGGCAAGGCTCGCACCATCCAGGTAGAGGTGCGCAAGAAGCGCGTGTTCGTCAAGCGTGATGAGGCGGTTCCCGTCGAGGCTCCAGCACCCGTCGCGGCACCGGTCGTTGACGAGGCCGAGTTGCTGCGCCGAGAGGAAGAAGCCAAGCGCCAATCAGAATTGCTGGCTCGCCAAGCTGAGGAGATCAGCAGGCGCCAGCGCGAGGAGGAAGAAGCCGCTCGTGCTCGGGAGGCAGAGCTTGAGCGCATCGAGCACGAGCGCAAACTGCAGGCGGAGGCGCGGGTCAAAGCAGCCGAAGAGGCGCAAGCGGCCCAGCAGCCAACGGCCGAAGCCGAGGACAGCACCCGCAAGGCGGAAGAAAAGGAAGCTGCCGAGCGAGCCACAGCGCAGACCCATGCCGAAGCGAAGCGAGCGAGCGAGGCGGCCACCGCAGCAACCCGTGCAGCGGAGCTCGCGTCGGTGCAGTCGCGCCGCAACGCGGCGGAAAAGGAGGCGGCGGCTATTCGTGACATGCTGTTGCGTCCGCGCACGGTGCTGCACGCGCCAAAGCCGGAAGCGCCAAAGCCTGTGGAGGCGGCAATCAAGGGCACGATCCACAAGCCGGCTGCAGGCGCCGCCAAGCCGGCGGGTGCCGCCGCCGTTGCCGCGGCAGGCGATTCAAAGGCCAAGAAACAGGTCAAGTCCGAACAACTGTCGTCATCGTGGGCCGACGAAGCGGCCAAGCGACGTGCCATCAAGACGCGTGGCGACACCAGCGGCGGCACGGCGGCATGGCGTGGCGCAAAGGGCGGATCGAGGCGCGATGCGCGCGAAAAGGAACAACCGCGCTTTGTGGCGCCTGCGGAACCCCAGGTGCGTGAGGTACACGTTCCGGAGACGATTACGGTTGGGGATCTGGCGCACAAGATGGCCGTGAAGGCCTCCGAGGTCATCAAGATTCTGATGAAGCTCGGTCAGATGGTGACGATTAACCAGGTCCTGGATCAGGAAACAGCAATGATCATCGTGCAGGAAATGGGCCATACCGCCATTGCCGCCAAGCTCGACGATCCCGAGACGTTCCTTGAAGAAGAAGATCAGGTTCCCCATGAGATCGAGTTGCTCCCCCGCGCTCCGGTGGTGACCGTCATGGGGCACGTCGACCATGGCAAGACTTCGCTGCTTGACTATATTCGCCGCGCTAAAGTCGCCGCAGGTGAAGCTGGGGGTATTACGCAGCACATCGGCGCCTATCACGTGACGACCCCGCGGGGCATGATCACATTCCTTGATACCCCGGGTCACGAGGCGTTCACTGCAATGCGAGCGCGTGGAGCAAAGGCCACCGACATTGTCATATTGGTCGTAGCAGCTGACGATGGTGTGATGCCGCAGACCAAAGAGGCGATTGCTCATGCGAAGGCCGCAGGTGTGCCGATCGTTGTGGCCATTAACAAGATCGACAAACCCGAAGCCAATCCGGAACGGGTGAAGCAGGAATTGGTCGCCGAGCAAGTCGTTCCTGAAGAGTACGGGGGGGACTCTCCGTTTGTTTCGGTGTCGGCAAAAACGGGTCAAGGGATTGATGAATTGCTCGAGAATGTGCTCCTCCAGGCTGAAGTGCTTGAGCTTAAGGCGCCGGTCGAGGCTCCCGCCAAGGGGTTGGTGATCGAGGCGCAGTTGGACAAGGGCAGGGGGCCAGTGGCTACGGTGTTGGTCCTGTCGGGGACGCTCAAGCGCGGCGATCCCGTTCTTGCAGGCTCCAGCTACGGCCGTGTGCGCGCCATGTTGGACGAGACCGGCCGTCCCGTTCAAAGCGCGGGCCCCTCAATACCAGTAGAGATCCAAGGCCTGAGTGAAGTGCCAACGGCGGGCGAGGAAATCATCGTGCTTGGGGACGAGCGCAAGGCGCGCGAGATCGCGCTGTTCCGCCAAGGTAAGTTCCGCGACGTCAAGCTGGCAAAGCAGCAAGCTGCAAAGCTTGAGAACATGTTCGATCAGATGGCAGAGGGCTCGAAGACTCTCAATCTCATCATCAAGTCTGATGTGCAAGGTTCGCAAGAGGCATTGGTACATGCTCTTACCAAACTGTCCACGGAAGAAATCAAGGTTCAGGTTGTGCATGCGGCAGTCGGCGGGATTACCGAGAGCGACGTCAATCTGGCCATCGCTTCGCAGGCCGTGATCATTGGGTTTAACACCCGTGCCGACGCAGGCTCGCGCAAATTGGCCGAGCAAAACGGTATTGATATTCGCTACTACAACATCATCTATGAAGCGGTAGACGAGATCAAAGCGGCCATGTCAGGCATGCTCACGCCAGAAAAGCGCGAGGAGGTGCTGGGCTTGGTCGAAGTGCGCCAAGTCTTCCGCATTACCAAGGTTGGAACTGTGGCAGGTTGCCGCGTGCAGTCCGGAGTTGTGCGTCGTTCGGCACAGGTGCGTGTGTTGCGCAACAACGTCGTCATCCACACTGGCGAACTCGATTCACTTAAACGGTTCAAGGACGACGTGCGCGAGGTTCAGGAAGGCTTCGAGTGTGGCCTATCGTTGAAGAACTTCCAGGACTTGGAAGAAGGCGATCAACTCGAGGTATTCGAGGTCAAAGAAGTCGCGCGCACGCTTTGATGCTATACACCAGGTGAATCTGCCCGCTGTGCGGGCAGAGCATCATGCGTCTCGACCTTTCCAGTCTCCAAACCCTTGCAGCTCATCATGCCACGACAGGCCAGCACTCCGCACCGTATTCACCGCATCGCCGATCAGATCCAGCGTGACCTTTCTGAGCTGATCCCGCGCGAACTGCGTGACCCACGCACTGGTCTGATCACGATCGCCGATGTGCAACTCACGCCGGATTACGCACACGCGCGCGTTTATTTCACTGTGCTCGGTGCGGAGCCCGAGCACGTTGCTGCGGTATTAAATGAGCGCGCAGGCTATCTCCACAGCTTGCTGTTCAAGCGTTTGCACATTCACACGGTTCCCACCCTGCATTTTGTGTTCGATGAATCGACGCGCAAGGCGAGTGATATGAACACGCTCATCGCGAGCGCGGTTTCCAATACTGCAAAGGACGACTGAGCTGCGGAGCTCAGGAGTGCGGTGATGGCAGCAATGCAACAATCCCGGTGGCAGGCCGTGCATGGCGTCATGCTGCTCGACAAACCGCGAGGATGGACTTCCCACGCGGCGCTGCAGCAGGTCCGCCGCGCGCTGCGAGCGGAGAAGGCTGGGCATACCGGTACGCTGGATCCACTGGCCGAAGGTCTGTTACCGCTGTGCTTCGGCGCAGCAACCAAATTTGCCCAATTGCATCTTGAGGCGGACAAGGCGTATCGTGCGGTGGTGCAGCTTGGGGTCACCACGACGACCGACGATGCCGAAGGCGAGGAAATCGAGCGCAAGCCCGTGCCACCATTGACGCGAGACCAAGTTCAGGCGACGCTGCAGTGTTTCGTCGGTAATATCGTGCAAACTCCGCCTGTTTATAGCGCTCTCAAACGCGATGGCAAACCCCTTTATGCCTACGCACGTGCCGGACAGGAAGTCCAAATCGAGCCACGACAAGTCCGGATCGAAAACATGAGTCTTGTTGCTCTGGACGGTGACCGTCTCACTCTGGATGTGCGCTGCGGGAAGGGCACGTATATCCGCGCCTTGGCACGGGATATCGGCAGGCAACTCGGTTGTGGTGCCCACTTGGCGGCCCTGCGCAGAACGGCTAGCGGCAATTTCGAGGTGGCGCAGGCGCACAAGCTCGACGCGTTGCGAACACTCAGTGCAGAGGTCGTGCAAGGCTGGCTCCTTCCCGTGCACTGCTTGGTGCAGGGCCTAGCCCGCGTGGATCTCGATTTGTCGCAAACGGCACGCGTTTTGCATGGTCAGAGCGTGGCGTCTGATGCCTGGACATTCCTGCCTGAAGGGCCTGTGCGCGTGTTTGGCGCAACGGGGGATCAAACACAACTTTTTCTTGGCGTTGCGCAGTGGGATGGGCAAGTCCTGTCCCCGCAGCGCCTGCTCAGCAACGAGGAACTGCGTACGCAGTGAACATATCATGACCCGATCAATCCGCAATGTAGCCATTATCGCCCACGTCGATCACGGCAAAACAACCATGGTCGACCAACTGCTCAGGCAGTCGGGAACCTTCCGACAGAATCAGCAAGTCGCTGAACGGGTGATGGACTCCAATGACCTCGAGAAGGAGCGCGGGATCACGATTCTCTCGAAGAACTGCGCGGTGGAGTGGAAGGGCACGCACATCAATATCGTCGATACGCCCGGGCATGCCGATTTCGGTGGCGAGGTCGAGCGAGTGTTGTCCATGGTGGACAGCGTTCTGCTGCTGGTTGATGCGGTGGAAGGCCCGATGCCGCAGACCCGTTTCGTCACTAAAAAGGCACTAGCGCTGGGCCTCAATCCCATCGTCGTGATCAACAAGGTGGATCGACCCGGTGCGCGCGCCGACTATGTCATCAACGCGACCTTTGAGTTGTTCGACAAATTAGGTGCGACGGAGGAGCAGCTGGACTTTCCAGTGGTTTACGCGTCCGGCCTAAACGGCTGGGCTACGCTGAATCCGGGCGAAGTCGGCACTGATCTGTCGCCCTTGTTCGATGCGATCTTGCAGCACGTCCCCGCTCATGAGGGCTCAGCGGCAGACCCGCTGCAGCTGCAGATCTGCTCGCTCGACTACTCCACCTTTGTGGGGCGCATTGGCATCGGGCGCATCAACAGTGGAACCCTCAGGCCTATGCAGGAAGTCGCCGTTTATAGCGGGCCTGAGTCCACTCCGTTTAAGGCCCGAGTCAACCAGGTCCTCAAGTTCGAGGGGCTGGAGCGCCAACAAGCCGAGAGCGCTGAACCGGGTGACATCGTGCTGATCAACGGCATTGAGAATATCGGTATTGGCGTGACGCTCACCAGCGTCGATGACCCTCGTCCACTTCCGATGCTCATGGTCGATGAGCCAACCTTGACCATGAACTTCTGCGTCAACACCAGCCCATTGGCAGGGCGCGAGGGCAAGTTTGTCACGAGCCGTCAAATTCGCGACCGGCTAGACCGTGAGCTGCAAAGTAACGTGGCATTGCGCGTGCGCGATACCGAGGAGGACGGCGTGTTTGAGGTGTCGGGCCGTGGAGAGTTGCACCTGACCATCCTCCTGGAAAACATGCGTCGTGAAGGGTACGAGTTGGCAGTGTCCAAGCCGCGTGTGGTGTTTCATGAAGTCAATGGCCAGCGCCAGGAACCGATTGAAATGGTCACCGCCGATGTGGAAGAGCAGCATCAAGGTGGCGTGATGCAGGCATTGGGGGAGCGCCGCGGCGAGTTGGTGAACATGGAGCCGGACGGCATGGGCCGTGTGCGCCTGGAGTATCGCATTCCCGCACGCGGGCTCATTGGATTTCAGAACGAATTCATGAACCTAACTCGCGGAACGGGGCTCATTAGCAACATCTTTGATGGTTATGACGCATACAAAGGCGAAATATCGGGCCGTAAGAATGGCGTGCTGATCAGCCAGGACCAAGGGGAGATCGTGACCTACGCCTTGGGTAAGCTTGATGATCGTGGGCGCATGTTTGTCAAGCCTGGTGACCCGGTTTACGAGGGCATGATCGTGGGCATTCACAGTCGCGACAACGATCTCATTGTCAATGCGGTGCGCGCCAAGCAGCTCACCAATTTCCGGGTTTCGGGCAAGGAAGATGCGATCAAGATCACCCCACCGATCGAGCTCACGCTTGAATATGCGGTGGAGTTCATCGAGGATGATGAACTGGTGGAAATCACGCCCAAGTCCATTCGTCTGCGCAAGCGCTACCTGACCGAGCACGAGCGCAAGCGCGCAGGACGAGCGGAGGCACAAGCCGCCTGAATGCGGCGCTTTGCCGGTTTGTCCGAACGTCAGATCACCAGCATGCGCAACCTCGCTGGGTCGCTGCGAGCGTCGATTAAGCAGGGCGGCTCCCAACACCGCCTTGCCGTTCTGGCCATGGTTGGAGCCACGCTTCTGTGGAGCATCGCGGGGGTGGTCACCCGCCATCTTCATCGCAGCAATGGCCTTGATCTGGTTTTCTGGCGTAGCAGTTTCACCGCAATTACCGTTCTGTTCTGGTTGCTATACAAGCAAGGCGCAGGTTCTCTTTGGTCCGAGCTGCGAGGCGCTACAAAGCTGCTGTGGCTCTCTGCCTTATTCTGGGCTGTCATGTTTACCGCCTTTATGGTGGCGCTGAGTCTGACCACCGTGGCACAGACTCTGGTGACTGACAGTATGAGTCCCTTGATCGCCGCGGTGCTCGGTTGGCTGATTCTTCGCCATCCACTGCCAGCGCGAACCTGGGGCGCCATCTTTTTAGCCATGCTCGGCATGGGCTGGATGGTTTGGCATAACCTTTATGCAGCCGTCAACCATCGCCAGCTTGTCGGGCTTCTTGTGGCTTTGGCTGTGCCGCTGGCGGCAGCGAGCAATTGGGTAAGCCTCCGTCGAGCGGGAGGCGTAGTGTCTATGCAGCCGGCGCTGATGATCGGCGCCGCGCTGTCCGCCGTCGCTGTGATCGGGTTTGCCTCCCCCTTCGTGGTCGATGCCCATGATTTGGGTTGGCTTGCCTTTCTTGGGGTCTTCCAGCTTGCCGTTCCAGGCTTGCTCGCCATCTGGGCGGCACAGCGCCTCGCACCGGCCGAGACCGGATTGCTCGGGCTCCTCGAAGTGATCTTTGGCACCTTGTGGGCTTGGCTTGGCGCCGGAGAGCGGCCGCCGATGAGCACCCTGGCTGGCGGCTTCCTGATTCTTGTCGCATTGGTGGGCAACGAAGCATTGGGGTGGCGCCAAGCACGCCGCCAACTTCGCGAGGCGTTGGTAGGTAGCCGAGACGGCGCAAGCGCAACGTTTTCGTGAGAGCAGATGCGGTAGCGATGGATGGTCATCGCCTTTTGCGCATTTCGTTGTGAAAGACGCTTGACACCTGTTTTAGTCTGTGCAAGAATCTCTTTCTTCGCTGCAAATGC
>JABBOE010000255.1 GCA_019351955.1 Pseudomonadota bacterium | reverse complement strand
GGCGACACACGCACACTGCATTTTGCACTTGGCACTCCCGACACGAGCAGCGAGGTCTCAGGCTGGCCCTATGTCGACGGACTGGTCATGAATGCGGACGGAGTGCGCGTTCCAGGCGTACTGGCCACGCTCACTGCGCAGTGGATGTCGACCTCGCTGATCGCCGGCCCGCAGTGGGCATCGACCAGACCGACGGCTTATGACCGCTATGTATCCACCCAGTTCAAATGGGCCAGGAAGTTGCCACGTGATGTCGGTTCCGCCTGGCTGTTTGATCGCCCGACCACGTTGTTTCAGGCCTATGTTCGCACCGGGCAATTGGACTATCTGGCCGCTGCGAGCGAAAGCTATCGTTTCTACATGAGCCATCTGCGCCGCACCGGAGCTCCCGGGTGGCCGCTGTGCGGCGGTGGCTGGAGTCTTGGGAAGGCCAATGTCTGTGATCCCAAGTATGTTTACATCGAGCCTATCCTGCTGGCCCTGGGACTCACCGGCGACGACAGCGAACACGATGATGCCTTGATCAGCCGCATGGTGGGCGAATGGGATACCGGCGGATGGAATGTCGCGGCCGGACCATATACCCATCCTGATCAATGGTTCACGGAGCGGGAAGCCGGGCTTGCATTGCTTTCCATCGTGAGCGCCTATGAACTGACCGGTGAGCAACGCTATCTGGAGGACATCAACAGACACGTCGGCTGGCTCTATGACCACCAGCAGAACAATCCCGATGGACTGGGCATGGATGGATCCTGGCGCAACAGTTGGGACAAGCATGAAGGCAACGCATACAACCCGGCCACTGATACACGAGGCAGCTCGCCTTGGATGACGCAGAACATCATCGACGGTCTCTGGCATGCCTGGCTCGTCACCGGAGATCGCCGCATCCCGGTGATGATCACCGACTTCGGCCGCTACATGGAGCGTTACGGCTGGATTGATCCAAAGATACTGAAAACAACCGGCAAGGATTGGCGCGATCCCTGCAGTGGTCCCGAAGGACAGATCAGCTGGTACTGGTCTTCGGCGCACGCGAAACCGGCCCAATTGATCGCCATCGAGAATTCGGATGGCTGGTACAGCGATGCCCACGATGTGGAACTGACCCTGCCGATAGCTGCCGCGCGTTACTTCACCACAGATCCCCACTTGCAGCGCGCCCTGGATCGTCGATTGAAGTTGCTGGCGTCATCTTACAGCCCAAGCTGTGCGAAGAACTCCAGCACGCTGCGACGCTTCAACTGGAACAACCGTGGTACCGGGGTAGTGCAGTGGCTCCTGCACCAACCGGCAGGCAGCGGCGCGGGGCACGGAACAGCGTACAAGGCAGAACCTTGATCAGCGCAGTAGGTTGGCTTCCCGGCCGGCGAGCGGCCACACCACCCCGCACCGGGCCGCGGCCACTGAACGGTTCTGACACCATCAATGCCGGGTGCTGGAGCGCAGGCGCTTGAGCACCGCATGCCGTGCGTAACGCAACATGCACAGCGATGACTGCAACAGCCCCAGTTTTTCCACTTCGCGGTAAATTTTCCACTGCCAGCCAGCGGCGCGGAGCTTGTTGGCCGACAGCGATTGCTCGCGCACCAGATACCATGCCAACGGCTCGTCACTTTCCGCACGTACCGCCACCCCTGCGCGCCGTACCTGCTCCAGCCAGAACACATAGTCCTCATGCCCGATCCGGCGAAACGGCACGTCACCGAGCGAGCGAACATACATGCCGGTGAGGTTGCCGATGAAATTGCTCGCCAGCATGTCGCGCCAGTTCACCCGTGCCGGTGGCGTGACCCGGCTCAGCAGCTGGCCATCCTCGGCCACACGCCAGTATTCGGCATAGCTGACCAGCGCCCCGGTATTGCGCAAGGTGGATAGTTGCCGCTCGAGCTTGGCCGGATGCCACCAGTCATCCGCATCGAGAAATGCAATATAGTCACCTTGCGCGGCGGCGAGGCCCGCGTTGCGAGCACTGGCAACACCATCGTTGAATGCCAGCCGCTGTATGCGCACACGGACGTCCTGGCGCGCGAAGGATTCAAGGATCGTCAACGATTCATCGCGGGAGCCATCATCCACGGCAATCAACTCCAAATCGCGATGGCTCTGTGCCAGTACCGATTCGACGGATCGACGCAACCAGGCCGCCGCGTTGTACACCGGCATGATCACGCTCACCAGGCCTTCGCTCATGCTCGACCCCGGGGCATCTCGCGCAGCCCACGCAGACGCCATACTCGATACTTCACCACAGCAGTTCCCCGTCAGCCAAACAGTTGCGGAAGGGTCACAATGCAGCGGAACCAATCGGTATCCAGTTCTGTCTCTACCGCCACCCAGGCGAAGAACAACATGGTACAGGCCATCAAACAGGTGGCTGAGCAGTTGGGCAACACGCCCGCAGTGTGCCGCAAATGTTATGTGCACCCGGGCGTGATTGCCTCGTACCTGGACGGAGCAATGGCGAAGGCCTTCGAAAAACCGATAGCGCGAGAGGTCGCGAACGCATCCCACGCGTTGCGCCTCGAAGAGCTGGACCTGCTGCATCTGCTAAAGCAGGCCGCGGAGAAGTTCCCCAACGCGGCTTGAATGGCTGCCGGCTTCAAGGTTCCGCGCACCAGGCGGAGTCAATCTTCAAGAGCTCGCTTCGGCCACAGGAGCAACGTTCGCTGGCCCAGGCGCTGCGTCTCCTTCTCATCGGCGCCGCGCGCTCTCGCCCAAATGCGCCAGCGCAGAATGGCAACCGCCCACCATAGCCAGCCCACAGCCAGCCCGGAAATCGAAACAAGTCCCAACCGAACCCAGTAAGCGGAAAACGACCGCTCCGGGGAGAGGAGAGGCTTTTCAATCCAACGCGCGTTCAGCACAAACACGGCAACCAACAGAAGCAATGCCGGCAGAGTGGCCATCAGGTGTC
>JABBOE010000254.1 GCA_019351955.1 Pseudomonadota bacterium | reverse complement strand
AGAAAGTTCTTCCAGGATGCACGCGTTAAATATGCAGCATGATTCACGGATAAATCAGGCCGGATCAATAGGAGCCTGGGGCATCGCCCTGACGTTCATGGTCCTGACCGTGATCGTCGAGGCGATCGTGGTGCGCAACTACGGCGTCGCCGCGATTTTCATCACCCCACTGACCATCTTGCTGGCCGACGCTGCGAATTTGGCCGGTGTACCGGCTGGAACCCTGCTGCATGCGCGCCTGCTCGACACTGTCCTCGGTGCCTTGTTCGGCCTGCTCGGCGGTGTCTGCCTGCACCATGGCCTGCTGCGCGACCGCCTCAGCAGCGGTCTGCGGCGTTTGATACCCCACCTGCTCGCCTGAGAGTCGCCGCAGCGGCAGGGGGCTTCCGGAACCGACGCCCGCAGCCGAGTGCGTACTGTCCTCCGGAAATCGCAGGCCGTGTAAAAACGCGAGGCGGTTACACGCTTGCTCCTAACCCATCGAGAACATCCTGCTGATCTGATCGAAGATCTCCGTCGCGGCTACCGTGACTCGGCTCAAAGGGTTTGCCTGCGCGACTCAGTGCCGGGACACCGCGGTGGCCGCCTTGCGCGTGCATGGGGCAGGTGACTAATTCTTCTTGGGTGGGCCGGTGTCACCCAGAACCCTGCCGTTGACGGATTGGCCGTAGAGGCTGAATTTGGTGTTGTGGAACTTGGCGCGGGTTGCGTTTACCGATCCGAGCCAGCGTGGGTCTTGCGTGCGCTCATGGGCGTCCATGAAATAAGCCACGTCCCAGGCTTCCTGCGGCGTCAGACTGTAGCTTTGGCTATATGGCATGTTGGCCCAGATGAATTTTGCGGCGGTTTTATAGCTACCCATGCCCGCGCCCCAGTTGAACGACTTGTCACCCCACAGCGGTGGGAACACGGTCGCGCCGTCGACATCGTGGCCCTGCCCGTTGGCATTGTGGCAGACCATGCACTTGGCTTCATAAACGGCCTTGCCGCGAGCGTAGCTAGGAACCTCGGCGGGCGCAGCGACTTCGGGGTAACCTCGGCCCTTGACGTTATCGGCGGTCGCCAAACCTTTGGCCAACCAGTAAGAGTAGCTCTCCAGTGCAACTAATACCTTGCTGCCCAGCGGCGGGGCCTTGCCGTTTTGGCTGAAGCGAAAGCACCCTTGCAGCCGCTCTTCGTAGGTGTTGACCCGTTTGTTTTTGCTTCGATAGGCTGGGTAGCTGACGTAGGCTGCCCAAAGGGGCGCAGAGCCGGCCATGCGTCCGGCGTCGGTGTGGCAATTCACGCAACTCAGCGTGTTGCCCACGTATGCCTTCGCATATCTGGGCGTATCGAGCATGATGTCACGGCCGAGGCGAACCATTTTTCCGAACTCGTTCTCGGGAATTTGCGATTCTTCTGGGGGCACGAACGTGGCGCCGGTTCGCGCCGCGGAATTGAGCTCTGATTGCGGTAGCGCTCTGGCTTCCGCCGCGTGGGCTTTCGATGTTGCCAAGAAGGCGACAGGCAGCAGAGCGTGCAGAAGACGACGTGAGATTTTCATGGTCATGGGCGATCTCCGGGCTCGCGATCAATGCGTCGCTTTGTCGGACCTGGCTGCTTCGCCAAGTCTTTCTGCCGCCAGCCAAGCTGCCACGGACTGGGTGGCGGCGTCGCTCATGCGCAGCGCCACTGTGTGCATCAGCCCGACCGGATCGTTGTGCCGGCTGCCGTCTTTCCAGGCTTTGATCTGGCTTTCGATATAGCTTGCCGGCTGGCCGACGATGGGCGGAAAATCAGCGCTGACGCCTATACCGCCTGGGCCGTGGCATCGAAAGCACGAGGGGATGCCCGAGCTCCAATCACCGCGTTCAGCCAGGCGCTCGCCCAGCGCCGCTTGCGCGGCGGCGGGCATCGGGCCGTAAGTCTGCGCGGGCTTCGGCAGCTTGGCGTAATAGTTGGCCACCGCGGTGATTTGCGCATCACTCATGGCCTTGGCGATCGGGCTCATCAGGCTATTGCCGCGAGTGCCTTGCGCAAAGGCGCGCAATTGCGCAGCGACGTATCCAGCCGGCAGCCCGGCCAAGCGCGGGAAGCCCGCGGCAGCGTTGCCTTCGCCGGCTGCCCCGTGGCAGCTCATGCAAGCAGGAACTGGGCTGCCCGCGCCGTGCTTGGCGATGTTTGCAGCGCTGGCTGCGGCCCATGCCGTGGGCACATAAGCAGCGAGGGCCAGTCCCGAAGCGAGGGCGACGATGCGCTTCGGGTTGCACGGTGCAGTCATGGGGTGGATCTCCGTTGCTGGTTTGCCAGTTGCATCGTAGACGTGACAGTTCATCGGGAATGCTTCGAGCCGTATGTGGGATATGTCGGATGTTGCAACTGGACACCGTTTGGCAATCGCGGAGGCCGATCTGCCGTCACTGGCCGGAGTTCGGCCGATACCGTTCTTTGGATCAAGATACCGACGAATCCGCCTAGGGACGCTTTCCGCGTTTTGGTTGGCGCACCACGTTCACCGATCTACCGTGAAGTTGTCCGTCGAGTCGCCCATGATGATCGTCCCTGAGGCAGCGACCACCTCCGTGTTCAAAGCCGCTTCCGCTGTTCGCGCAGTCAGCGGCGATTTCCCCGGTATGGGTCTAGACAAATGAAAATTAAAGTATCAGAATGTGTCAAATTAGTTACAGAGATTGTGTTAGGGAGTGTGCAATTGACCCGGGCTATGCCCGGGTTTTTTTTGCGTGCGCCCGGTGGGGCGCACGCTTGCGCGTGCAAGTCCTGCCGTCAATTGGTCACAGCGAACGAAACGAGAGGCAGCCGCGTGAGGGCAACCGAGCGGGCAAGGAGGTGTGGCGCGAAACTGCGAGCCGATGAACCAGAGCCGTATTGCAGGAAGGCGCAGCCGAGCAAGGCGAGCGGCACCGCCCCAGCTGCGGAGAGCTGAGAGCCTGTGAACGTTTCAACTTTCGCGATGAACTCAACGCATCGAGACACC
>JABBOE010000061.1:17397-19145 GCA_019351955.1 Pseudomonadota bacterium | reverse complement strand
CGAACAGTCGGCTGGGGGGCGCACGTGGGGCTACCACAAGCCGATCATGCTGGCGGGGGGCATTGGCGAGGTGGCCGATGCGCATACCCACAAGCTGCCCTTCGTGGCGGACACGCTGCTTGTGCAGCTCGGCGGCCCGGGCATGCGCATCGGCGTGGGCGGCGGGGCCGCGTCGAGCCTGGCCACCGGAGCCAACGCGGAGCACCTGGATTTTGATTCGGTGCAGCGTGGCAACCCCGAGATGCAGCGCCGCGCTCAGGAGGTCATCGACGCCTGTCGCGCCATGGGCGCAGCAAACCCCATCCTTGCCATTCACGATGTGGGTGCGGGAGGGCTGTCCAACGCCTTCCCCGAACTGGTGGAGGGAGCAGGCCGCGGCGCGGATTTCGAGCTGCGCGACGTGCCGGTGGAAGAAAGCGGCATGAGCCCGCGCGAGATCTGGTGCAACGAGAGCCAGGAGCGCTATGTGCTGGCCATCGCCCCGGAGGCCCTTGCGGAATTTGCAGCGATCTGCGCGCGCGAGCGCTGTCCTCATGCGGTGGTGGGGCGCGCGCAGATCGAGCCACGGCTGCAGGTCACCGACAGACTGCTGCCCGAGCAGCCTGTCGACATGCCGCTGAGCGTGCTGCTGGGCAAGCCGCCGCGCATGGTGCGCGAGGTGCAGCGCCAGCCGGTGGCACTGCCTGATGTGGAACTGACCGGGGTGGCGCTGGAGTGGGCCGCAAAGACCGTGTTGCGGCACCCCAGTGTGGCGAGCAAGCGCTTCCTGATCACGATTGGTGACCGTACGGTGGGGGGGCTGTCCCACCGCGATCCCATGGTGGGCCCCTGGCAGGTGCCAGTGGCCGACTGCGCCATCACCCTGGCCGACTACGCCGGGGTGCGCGGCGAGGCCATGGCCATGGGCGAGCGCACACCGCTGGCCGTGAGCGATGCGCCGGCTTCGGGTCGCATGGCGGTGGCTGAAGCGCTCACCAATCTGCTCGCAGCCCCGCTGCAAAGCCTGTCGCAGGTCAAGCTGTCGTGCAACTGGATGGCTGCGTGTGGACAGGCCGGCCAGGATGCCGCCTTGTACGACACGGTGCAGGCCGTGGCTCTGGGGCTGTGCCCGGTGCTGGGCATTGGCGTGCCGGTGGGCAAGGATTCGCTGTCCATGCATACGCGATGGCAGCAGGGTGAGGAAGACCGCAGTGTGACGTCGCCCGTGTCGCTCGTCGTCTCCGCTTTTGCCGTGCTGGACGATGCGCGCGGGGCGTGGACGCCGCAGCTGCGCCTGGACGCAGGCCCCAGCGTGCTGGTGCTGATTGACCTCGGCCATGGCAAGCAGCGCATGGGCGCCAGCATCTTGGCGCAGGCGCTGGACCAGGCGTCAAGCCCGGTGCCCGACCTTGACGACGCACAGGACCTGCTGCGCCTGACACGGGCGCTGTCGGCGCTGCGAGCGCAAGGCCGCGTGCTGGCGTACCACGACCGCAGCGACGGCGGGTTGTGGTCGGCCGTGTGTGAAATGGCGTTTGCGGGACGCGCGGGCGTGACGCTGAACGTGGATGTGCTGATCGCCGCGGCCGAGGCCATGCCCGATGAGGGCGATGCGAAGAACTGGGCCCAGCAGGTGGGCGAGCGCCGAAACGATCTGTCGCTGCGCGCCCTGTTCAACGAGGAGTTGGGCGCGGTGCTGCAGGTGCGTGCCGCCGACCGCGACGCGGTGATGCAGACCCTGCGTGAGCAGGGCCTGTCGAGATCGGAAG
>JABBOE010000061.1:13950-17387 GCA_019351955.1 Pseudomonadota bacterium | reverse complement strand
CTGTTCTCATGTGGTGGGGCAGGTCACCGAGACGCCCGCCATCGAGGTCTGGCGCGACACGCGCAAGATCTACGGCGAGACCCGAGCCGAACTGCTGCGGCAGTGGGACCACGTCTCGCACGCCATTGCCCGACTGCGCGACAACCCGCAATGTGCCGATGCCGAACATGAGGCCGTATGTGGCAACGATGCTGGACTGCACGCCGCGCTTGGCTTTGACCTCAGCGAGGACGTGGCGGCACCCTTCATCGCCCGGGGCGCACGTCCGCGCGTGGCCATCCTGCGTGAGCAGGGGGTGAACTCCCAGCGCGAGATGGCCTGGGCCATGAACCAGGCCGGGTTTGATGCCTACGACGTGCACATGAGCGATCTCATCGCCGGACGCGTGCGCCTGGAGGCCTTCCGCGGTTTTGTCGCATGCGGCGGCTTCAGCTACGGCGACGTGCTCGGCGCCGGCGAAGGCTGGGCCCGCTCGGTGCTCTTCAACCCCGCGCTTGCCGACGATTTCGCGCGGTTTTTCGGGCGCGGCGACACCTTTGCGCTTGGCGTGTGCAACGGCTGCCAGATGCTGGCGGCGCTCGCCCCCATGATCCCGGGCGCCCGCGCATGGCCGCGCTTCACCCGCAACAAGTCCGAGCAGTACGAGGCACGCCTTGCGATGGTCGAGGTCCTGCCCTCGTCTTCGCTGTTCTTCAGTGGCATGGCCGGCGCCCGCATGCCCATCGTCGTTGCTCACGGCGAGGGTTACGCGGACTTTTCCCAGCAGGGCGATCCGGCCCGCCTGGACGCCGCGCTGCGCTTTGTGGATGGGGCTGGGCAGGCCACCGAAACCTACCCGCTCAACCCCAACGGAAGCGCCGGAGGGCTGACCGGCGTGACCACGCCGGATGGACGTTTCACGGCGTTGATGCCCCATCCCGAGCGCGTGTTCCGCGGCCTGCAGTTCAGTTGGGCTGACCCGGCCTGGGGCGATGCGAGCCCGTGGATGCGCATGTTCCGCAATGCGCGGGCATGGTGCGCATGAGCGTGTTGCCATGACGAGTCCAGGCGTGGTGCCGCGACGGCCACGACTCGGCGGGCTCGACAGCCTGCGAGGACTCGCCATCGTCTGGATGATGAGCTTCCACTTCAGTTTCGACCTGAACTGGTTCGGCTTCATCCATACCGATTTCTACACCAGCCCCTGGTGGCTTTGGCAGCGTGTGTGCATCGTCAGTCTGTTTTTATTCACCGCGGGGCTCGCGCAAAGCTACGGCGATGGGCGCGGGCGCACCGAGCTTGCGTTCTGGAAGCGGTGGGGGCAAATCGCCGGGTGTGGTCTGCTGGTGACGGTGGGCAGCTACCTCGCGTTTCCGCACAGTTTCATCTACTTCGGCATTCTGCAGGGCGTGGCTGGCATGCTGCTGGTGCATCACGTGTTTGGCCGGCGTCTGGGTGCCTGGGTACTGCTGTTGGCGCCGTTGGCGATTGCCGCGCCCCAATTGCTGGGCCACGCATTTTTCAATCCGCCGCTGTGGAACTGGACGGGCCTGATCACGCAAAAGCCAATCACCGAGGACTACGTCCCGCTCCTGCCCTGGATTGGCGTGTTCTGGGTCGGTGCCGGCCTTGGCGCGCTGTTGCGTCGGGCGGACTTTCGGCCGTTGGCCGCGCTGCCCAACGTGCGCCCGCTTGGGTTTCTCGGTCGCTGGCCACTGACGATCTACATGCTGCACCAGCCTATTTTCGTTGGGCTGGTGTGGCTTGCCGCGCATCGGTAGCGGGCAGACGAGGCCCGCGTGGGCATTTGGGATGCAAGGCATCGGGATTTGCCACGCGCCCCCACTCGGGATTCGCGGTTCGAACCGCTCAAAACTCAGCGCTGAGCGCGTGGAGAAGTTCGATCAACCGTTTTTCCTGATCAAGGAGTGACGTGGTCATTTGAGGAATCTGCTCTCGCCGGCCGTCATGTGCTGCTTGCAGCAACTGGCGGGCAAGGCCATGAACCTGTGCATGGGGTGTTGCGATGGACCGCAGCGTGGACAGCCCGTTGATGGCCTCCGGGCCCCGGCTGTCGTACCACTGGCCAAAACTGCATTGATGGTGGTCAGGCACGGCGGAAGTCAGCATGGCCGGAGGGTTACCCTCCGCTTCGGCCAGCACTTGGATCAGAAAGTTTCTGTGGTCTTCCTCGGCTGCGCGCAGCAGCGTTTGAGCGGCGAGTCGCTGCATGTCTTTCACCTGGCCCTGCAGCTTTGCAACCACGGCGTCGACTGCTGCGAGTTCTCGGCTGGACTGACTGCTCGTTGTCTCGATCTGCTGCGTATGGATGGCGATTGCGTCAGTATTGCCTTCGATGCTCATGGTGATGTCCTGCACACGGCGCGCCAGATTGCGCACTTCGTCGGCGACCACCGCGAAGCCCCTACCGGCCTCACCGGCGCGCGCGGCCTCGATTGCCGCATTGAGCGCGAGCAGATTGGTCTTGTTGGAGATCTCCTGAATGCTCTGCACGAGCGAGGCAATCATGTTCACCTGGGCGATCAGGTCACCAACGGATCGGGCGTTGCTCGCTGTTGCAACCTTGACGTTTCCGATGGCCGAATCCACTGCAACCATCGATTGACCAACCTCAACCTCGACCTTGACCAATGAATCAAGAACGGTCTTGAGCCGATCATTCAACTGCACCGCTTCGCGGCGTGCCGAAATGTTGCGCAGACTGGCGTGCAGGCAGAGCAGATCGCCGTGCACATCTCGAATGCCAGCGACGACCAGTGAGAAAAGAAAGGTTCCAATGTCGATTTGCTCGTGGAGCACCGAACATCGACCACTAATCAATTCTTGAAGCCGCTCTTGTGTGGCATTGTTGTTGCCGAAGATAAGCTTGATGGATTGACCACGGATCTGGGTTGGGTCGGTGCCGCCCAGATAGCTCCGGAACATGTCAGCAAACCTTGCGATGGTGTTTTGCGCCGATGGATTGGTGTAGAAAATGGTGAAGTTACCGGTCGCCTCGGCGAGTATGTCCAGCGTTTCCAGACTGTCCAGAGTTTGCTCGATGCAGTGCTGGGTGATCCTGTCCATGGGGTCGTGCTCTCGGTGAAAGGATGGGGTCAATGCCCACAGCATCGAGCGCTTCACACCAAGCGATCAATCCCAGGTCATCGGGTTGCGAAAGGTTTTTTGAAATGGCGGACGTCTTCGCCTTGTGTTCAGGTTTGGCGCGCGTTGGGTCAGGCGGACCGGACTTTGCCCGCCGACACCCTGGGAGGTGACTGCCACATGGGCAGCGGAGGCGTTCTCGGCGAATCGCTCGGCGTGTGAGTACGCCGACCAGCGACGGAAATAAGGTTCATGGGCGTTCGGGCAGGTACCAAGATGATTTGGTCAACGAGTCGTTGGGGCATGGCCGATATCTAACCCGCCGCTCATCCATGACCTGGCCCGGCGGGCTT
>JABBOE010000061.1:2130-13850 GCA_019351955.1 Pseudomonadota bacterium | reverse complement strand
GGGGCATGGCCGATATCTAACCCGCCGCTCATCCATGACCTGGCCCGGCGGGCTTTAGGAAGAAGAACCGACCTTAGCGTTGATGCTAGAAAGCCGGGAGGTAACAAAAGTTGACGCAAGTCAAGAGAATGGCCGCCCGGTTGCACAAGGGCCACAGAAATGCGCCCATCGCCAAAATTTCGAACGAACCTCGCACCGAGCCGGATCTTTAGATCGCGTGTCAGGCTGTGCAGCTTTGGGCGCCAGCCGGGATGCGCGCCAAGCATGTGTCGCTCATCGCCGGGTTGGCACGTGCACCCAGGCCAGAAAAACATCCTTGCCCTGATCTTCCGGACGTGCGCCTGCACGGCACTGCACGATCTCGCCGCGCTCGACTCGGCCAGCCACACCATTGGAGGCCCTGTCCAACGTCATCGGATCTCCGGACCGCAGTTGCATCGTTTGAGTCTTAACCACGAGGTCCCCGTGCCCCGTATCCCACACGAGTAAAGCGGGTAACCAGCCAGCCCCATCGGCCCCCAGAGGCTGCCAACCGAGGTGCACGCGAATGCGGCGCGGTTTGTAAGTCCCGCGGTCATCCAAACGCAGCCCTTCGGTTTTCTTCAACAATTCCTGAAGGCGCGGGTCGTTCCAATCGACATCGACGAGTCGGGACGTTGGGTCCATTGACTATTTCCCCATGCCTAGACGCAGGTCCGCGTTTGCCACGGCCTCGGCGCATGACTGAGTTTGCTCGATGCCGTGCTGGGTGATCCTGTCCATGGGGTCGTGCTCTTGGTGAAGGGATGGGGACAATGCCCACAGCATCGAGCGCTTCACACCAAGCGATCAAGCCCAAGACATCGGGTTGCGAAAGGTTCTTTGAAATGGCGGAGGTCTTCCTCGTGTCTTCAGGTTTGGCGCGCATGGGGGACGGCGGAGCGGCTTTTGCCCGCCGACACCCTGGGAGGTGACTGCGACATGGGCAGGGGAGACGTTCTCGGCGAACCGCTTCGCGTGTGAGTACACCGACCAGCGATGGAAATAAGGTTTATGGACGTTTGGGCAGGTACCAAGATGATTGGGTTAACGAGTCGTCGGGGCATGGCCGATATCTAACCCGCCGCTCATCCATGACCTGGCCCGGCGGGCTTTAGGAAGAAGAACCGACCTTAGCGTTGATGCTAGAAAGCCGGGAGGTAACAAAAGTTGACGCAAGTCAAGAGAATGGCCGCCCGGTTGCACAAGGGCCACAGAAATGCGCCCATCGCCAAAATTTCGAACGAACCTCGCACCGAGCCGGATCTTTAGATCGCGTGTCAGGCTGTGCAGCTTTGGGCGCTGGCCGGGATGCGCGCCAAGCATGTATCGCTCATCGCCCGGTTGGCACGCGCACCCAAGCCAGAAAAACATCCTTGTCTTGATCGTCCCGGAAGCGCGGGTCGCTTCAATGGGGATCGGCGAGTCGGCACATGATCCCCATACGTCCTGGGGCGAGTCTTGCGCGGCCGCGGCAGAGTCTGGATTGGCTGCGCATACAAGGCGTCTGGCATGCATGCACGTCCAAGCCCAGTTCCGAGTGGCAAAGCTTCGGTGTCCTGTATTCCTGCAACCCTCAGCGACGCCCTGATGATCCGGCTGCGTCTTTCCACTTGGATCTATGTTGGCCATGATCGGGTCCCCAGGGTCCCGATCATGGCCATGTCTTGGCGTTCCGCTTAGTGCTTCTTGATCTGGGAGATTTTTGTGCCTTCAATGCTGAGGCTCACCATGAGTCCCTTCTGGTCAAAGATGAAGGCATAGGCGTCGTCCTGCAAGGTTGTGGAGGACAAGTTGCGGCCCATGCCCTTATCCATCACGGCAACCGTCGGGCCCACGCCGACTTCCCAGCCGTCCGATTTGTGAAGGTACTGCAGGGCCTTGTCATTCATCAGGAAGACCACGTAGCCGTAGGACTGGGCGCCGGCTTGCCAACCCCAGGAAGCCGAGACGGAGTTGTAATAACCATCCACCTTGGAGTCCTTGAACAGGACGCCTTCGCCATAAGCCCCGCCAAAGACCAGCCCCGCCTTGATGATGTTTGGAAAGACAAGAATGGCCTTGGCCTGCTTTGAAATGGCGGTAGCCGCGGGATCCGTTCTGTAGAGCTGCTCCAGGGATTGCCGAGCACTCTGGGTCAGTTCCTGCGCGGTTTCTGCTTGGGCACCCGTGGAAAATAACCCTAGCGGCACAATGACCGCAAGCATCAGAAAAGCGTTGCGCAAAGCGCGTTCAATGGTAAGCATGACTGTTTCCTTTTTGTGGCTGAGAAGCCATGATGATCTTTTAGACAATGCCATAAGCCTTATATAGTCCATTTAATGGCCAAAGTCCAATGGCATCTCAGCCCCGACGCCGCGCATGATGCTGCATGCGCGTCTTGATCCGCGCTGCCCTCACGCGTCGGGTCAACGCGCATGGCCATTCGGGTCCGCCGAGGAGGCCCGGGGGTCGCAGGCTTGGATGGACAGGGACAGCGGCGCGCGGGCACGCAGGCAGCGCGCCAGGCTAGCGCGGTGCGAGAAAGTGTCGGGCGTATCGACCTTGAAGGTCAGCCAGTTCGTCCGCTGATGCAGTCTTCACCGACCCACTGAGAATACGCTCGGACGTGAGGTCATGCGCGTCGTGCAACGGCACCACGTGGACATGGGCATGGGGGACATCGAATCCCGCCACGAGCAGGCCCACTTTGCGGGGATTGAACAGCTGGCGCTGCGCGTCAGCGAGCTGCTTGGCCAGGGCGAAGATGTCATGGCGTTCGTCGTCGGACAGGTTCCAGAAATCGGGCTCGTGCCGCCTGGGAACGACCAAGGCGTGGCCGGGCCTGATGGGGCGGATATCGAGGAAGGCCACCGCGTGGGGGGTTTGCAGCACAGTCGACGCGCCGGACGGATCCGTCGCGATGCGGCAAAAGGGGCAGATGCTCATTGGCGGTCAGAAGAAGGTCTGATACGGTGTTGCCATGGTTGATGCGGACACGCGCCAACACGCGAATCGCAACAAACCGTGGCGCACTGGGGTGGGCTCATTGTGCATGAGACAAGTGGGGATGCCAATGCGAGGGGTTGACAAGCGGCCGAACGCAGCGCGCGCGCTGGCGGCCGGGGCTTGCATGCACGGGCGTTTCGCGCGTTGCCGCTGGCAGGCGCGCGGCGCAGGGCCACACGATCCACGGTGATTGCCCGGATGGCAGATCGGAACGGCAATGCCGCGCGCTGAAGGCTCAAGCGCTTCGGACGCCATCGCGCGCACAGCCATCTTCGGTGGGCTGCATCCCGAGGTTCGCGAGGCGCTGCTGCCATATTTCGAACCACTGGAGCTGGCCGGAGGCCAAACGCTGTGTCGGCAGGGCGATCCCTCGGACGCCCTCTACGTGTTGTGCTCGGGAAGCCTTGGCGCCTTTGGGCCAAGCCTGTCCACAGACCGCGAGCGCCTGTTGGGCGTGATCGCGCCGGGTGAAACCGTGGGCGAACTCGGCTTGCTCACTGAGCAGCCCCGAAGCGCCACGGTGCGCGCCCTGCGTGACTGCACTCTGCTAAAGCTGTCGCGCAGCGACGTCCTGCTGCGCTTGATGCGCGCGCACCCGGAAGCCTTGGTGGGGACGTTGCGCCAGATTGTGGAGCGACACTTGAGGAACGACCGGGGCGAGTCGCTCACGCCTGCGCGCACGTTTGCGCTGCTGGGTTTCGATGCCTCGGTTCGCCTGCGTGCAACAGCCGAGCAGCTGGCGCAGGCGCTTGGCCTGTTTGGACCCGCGGTGGTGATCGATGCAAGCTTGGGCGGAAATCGGGATGCGCAGTGGCACAGCCAGCGTGAACGCGAGCACCGCTTCATGCTTTACGTGGCAGGGCCCGACGATCCTGCGTGGCGAGCTACCTGTCTGCGTCAGGCCGACCAGGTCGTGATGGTGGCGCGCGCCGATACGAATCCCGCAGCCTGGCCCGATGCGATGTGTCGTTCGGGTGTCGATGCGTTGCACCGCACACGGCATCTGATCCTGCTGGACGATTGCAGCACGCCGGCGCCGGGCAATGCGGCGCGGTGGTTGTCGCAGTTCGATGGCGAGGTGGTCTTGCATCATGTGCGCGGACGGGCGGACCATGCGCGAGTCGCGCGGCACCTTGCCCAGCGGGCCACGGGACTCGTACTCTCGGGCGGTGGCGCCCGTGGGTTCGGCCATATCGGTGTGGTGCGCGCCTTGCGTGAATTGGGCCAGCCCATTGATGCCGCTGGGGGCACGAGCATGGGGGCCATCATTGCGGCCGGCGTGGCCTGCGAGTGGGATGATGCGCAACTGCTCGACCAGACGCGCCAGGCGTTTATCCAGGGGCATCCGCTTCGTGACTTGACGTTTCCATTGATCGCTTTGACACGTGGCACGCGCACCACACGACTGCTGCGGGGCTCGTTCGGAGCGCGCGATAACGAGGATCTTGCCATCCCCTTTTTCTGTGTGTCTGCCAATCTCACACGTGGCAGCATGGATGTGCATACGCGCGGATCCCTGTGGAAATGGCTGCGGGCGGGCGCAGCGATTCCGGGCCTTCTGCCACCCCTTCTGGACGCCGGGATGGTGCATGTGGATGGCGCGGTGATGAACAATTTGCCCACCGATGTCATGCGTGACCACGGGGTGCATCAGGTCATCGCCGTGGATATCAGCGGCGACGATGCGCTACCCGCAACCTTCGAAGACGTCGCACTGCCTACGCTGCCGCGGCTGACTTGGGAGTGGATGCACGGGCGACAGTGGCCGAGCCTCTTTACCATCCTGGTCAGAGCCGCGATGGTGCAAAGTGAACGCAGCAGCGAGGAGCGACGCAAGTTGGCCACCTGGCTTCTCACCCCTCCGCATGGCCAGGTCGGCCTGCTCAACTGGAAGTCTTACGAACGTGCCATCGAAAGTAGTTACGCGTACGCGATGCGCTATTTCGAAACCCACCGCCATACACTCGAAACGATGACTTCCGCCAAAGACGGGACGCACGCATCTGGGGATTCTTGATCATTTGGGCGACAAACCTTCCCCTGAACCGGGAGGCTTGTCGCGCAAATGATCCGCTGGGTATTGGGCCCACAGCGAAGCAGTGCGCAGCAATAAGCACGTCGGAGTACCTTGGGGCATTCGGTCGTCTACGCCAAGGTGCACGCGAACAGCGTCGTTGTGGCAGCGGACGCAACGCACGGACGCCACGGGCATCCATCGGCCTGGCAGCGAATTTCCAGTTTCCGCATAGTTGCCGAGCCTCCTGTTCCACGAAGTTCGGGGTCAAGCAGTCGTGCGATATGCTCGCTCCGTCCATGAGCTGATGCGGCCTTACCGTGTGCTGCGTCAGGTCGAGGGACATGAGACCGGGTTGGCTAAGCCCCACCCCGCTAACCCCATCGCAAGGTATTTCCGTCTTGGCTAACAGCGCAGATGTGGAAGCACGAGGAGCAATCTTTACGAGGACGGAGGTCGTCGATTTCATTCTTGATCTCATCGGCTACGAAGTGGCAGAGCCGCTTTGCGAGCGCTCCCTGCTGGAGCCATCGTTCGGGGGTGGGAATTTCCTGCTTCCCGTCGTTCAGCGGCTCTTGGCGTCGTGCCGCAGGGCAACCGAGCAGGGCTTGGTCGTGCCTCCGCTCGATGATTGCATTCGTGCGGTTGAGGTGCACGCAGATTCGTTTGCTGCGACCGCGGCAGTGGTCATTGGAGCTCTTGTCGATGGCGGTATTGCCCCTGAAGAGGCGGCACGTCTTTGCAGGCTGTGGCTTGTTCGCGGGGATTTTCTTCTCACCGAGTTTTCCGAAGCGTTCGATTACGTGTTGGGAAATCCGCCCTACGTTCGGCAAGAACTCGTCCTGGCACCACTCTTGCGGGAGTATCGACGCCGATACAAGACACTTTTCGATCGGGCAGACCTGTACATTCCCTTCTATGAGAGAAGCCTCCAACTGTTGAAGCCTGGTGGAAAGCTTTGCTTTATCTGCTCGGACCGTTGGACGAAGAATCGCTATGGCGGGCCCCTTCGGGCGCTGATCGCCCACGCCTACCACCTTAGAGCCTATGTCGACATGTTCGGGGCGCGAGCGTTTCAATCGGATGTCATCGCCTATCCCGCAATCACCCTGATCGCCAGGGAACGCCCTGGGGTTACCGTTGTCGCGCATCACCCGGAGATTGAAGCTGGCTACCTTGGCCATCTCGCGGCGGCTCTGCGTGGGGAGGTGGGCACACAGCCCGACTCTGTTTACTGTGTGGCGTCAGTTGGACCCGGACCGGAGCCATGGCTCCTGCAAGGTGCGAGGAACACAGGCCTGATCCGCCGCATTGAGCGTTCTTTCCCCCTCATCGAAGACGCTGGGTGCAAGGTTGGAATTGGTGTGGCAACCGGAGCTGACAAGGCCTTTATCGGCAAGTTCGAAGAGCTCGATGTCGAGCCGGACAGAAAGCTGCCGCTTGTGATGACGCGGGACATTGGCAGCGGCCAAGTCCAATGGAGGGGTTACGGGGTCATCAACCCGTTCACCGATGAGGGGCCTCTCGTCGATTTGGCACGGTACCCCAGGCTGGCTGCTCATGTTGAGCGCCATCGCGCTGCCATTTCCGGAAGGTACATCGCGCAGAGAGATGCCACGTGGTGGTACCGGACCATCGACCGAATCAGGCCATCGCTGGCGAGGCAGCCGAAGCTTCTTATCCCTGACATCAAGGGCGAGGCGCAGGTTGTCTATGAAGGCGGGGAGTTATACCCCCACCACAACCTTTACTACGTTGTCTCTGACGATTGGGACCTTCACGCGTTACAGGCCGTTCTATTGTCGAAGCTGGCCCACCTTTTCATTGCCACATACTCGACCAGGATGCACGGGGGGTGCCTTCGGTTCCAGGCGCAATACCTTCGCCGGCTTCGATTGCCGCGCTGGGTCGATGTTCCGGGATACCTCAGGACAACACTGAAACAGGCCGCCATGCGACGGGACCTCGCGGCCTGCGATGGTGCCATGGAGGCGCTGTATGGCCTTTCCCACGATGAACGCGCGACACTGGCGGCGCTGGAGGTCCACGCAGGCCGCCCTGGATCAATACCGGGAATCGGCGCGAAGGCCGGTTGACCGATCCAGCGAGCTTGTCGCGTTGCGGGCGAGTTCATATGGGTCTGTTTCGTGCCGTCCTTGTCCCGATTGCATTCCCGCCCCGCCAGGGGCGTGGCGGGGACGTTTGGACATCCCAGGCGGACCCGTGACATGCCATTGCAGAGCCGAAAAATTGGCAATCCAAGCAAGCATGCGCAGTCGGAGCTATGCTTAAAGAAGGTTAGGTTATTCGAGAGGATGGCGTGTGCCGGTTGGCGCAAACCATCCGTGGACGGTCAGCGCGCGCTAGGGTTGGATTGACGTTAAGGCAGCGCCGGATCGCACATTGCGTCTGGAGTGTCGAAGACCGCACCGCCTGGACGTGGATGGAGCTTGGCCTGCCGGTGCAGGGCTACTGCACGATTCACCGAAGGAGGCACCAAGTTGGCATCGCTTAACCGCCTTTGGCTGCAGTCGACCGAGCAGCGGCTGGCAAGTCTGCCGCTGTCTTGCGCCGTGCAGCTTCCCGGGGGGCAGCGCATCGGCGCTGCGCAACCCCGCTTGCAACTCATCGTTCGGGACATGCGTGCGCTGTTGCATTTGGCACGTGGTGCGATCGGCCGTGTGGCTGAGGACTACGTCGAAGGCCGTCTGGACATCGAAGGTCGACTGCACGATTTGATGGCTGTGGCGCCTGCGCTGCTCGGCCGTGACCCCACGCATGAGCGCGCGGGTATCGTGCAGCGTCTTCAGCGCGCGCTGTGGGAGCGCATCAGCCACACCCAGCCGCGTGATGCGGCCCAGATTCAGCAGCACTACGACGTCTCTGACGATTTCTACGCGCTGTGGCTTGATCCCCTGCGCGTGTACTCCTGTGCCTACTTCGTGGACCCCGGCATGTCGTTGGCGCTGGCGCAGGAAGCCAAGCTGGAGCATATTTGCAAGAAGCTTCTGCTCCGACCCGGGGAGCGCTTCATCGACATCGGGGCTGGCTGGGGCGGGCTGCTGCTGTGGGCGGCTGAGCACTACGGGGTGGACGCCACCGGCATCACGCTGTCGAAGAACCAGTACGCCTATGTCAACGGCCTCATCGAGAAAAAAGGCCTGCAGGGGCGGGTGCGCATGCTGTTGCAGGACTATCGGGATGTGGACGAGAGCGAGGGCTTTGACAAGGCGGCGTCGGTGGGCATGTGCGAACACGTGGGGCGGCTCAACCTGCCACTGTATTTCGCCAAGATTCGTCGCTTGCTCAAACCCGGCGCACTGGTGCTCAATCACGGCATCGCGGCAGGCGGCACCGATAACGCCCAGCTTGACGGGGGCATGGGGGATTTCATCGAAAAATACATCTTCCCCGGTGGCCAGCTCGTGCACGTGAGCGTAATGCTCGATGCGATGGCGCGAGGCAACCTCGAACCGCTGGATGCCGAGTGCCTTCGCCCGCATTATGCGCAGACGCTTTGGCATTGGGTCGATGCGCTGGAGGCGCATGAGTCTGACGCGCGTCGCGTGCTGGGGCCGGATGCTGACAAAGTCATCCGCGCCTACCGGCTGTATCTGGCAGGATCGGCCATGAGCTTCGAGCAGGGATGGATCTCGTTATTCCAGATCCTTGGCTCCAGGCCTGATGGTGTGGTGCAGCCCCGCGAGCGCATGGCCGCCCCATTGCGTGCCACACAATGCGCCTATCCGTTCAATCGCAGCTACATGTATGCGGACACGGCGACAGGAGGCGAAGCGGCTCACGCGTCCGGGGACGGTCATGTCGCACAGGCTGCTGCAGCCGAGACGGAGGGCTGACGTGACAACGCCAACGGATTCGACGGCTGCCGCCCAGGCGTCAGCGTCCATGGCTGGCGACAGCAGCGCGCAGGGCATGCGCTGGCATTGGCAGGATCTGGATTACGCCGGCATCGATGCCGAGCAGGTCCGGGGCAGCGATGAGCTGTTCCTTTTGCTTTGCAGTGCGTCGTTCATGGAAAGCGGCAGCAGCACCTACACGCGCAACCTGATCGAGTATTTCGCGGATGATGCGCCCGTTGCCGCATGGCTCAATGATCACTGGGAACCCGAGGAACTCCAGCACGGCCGCGCACTGAAGGCCTACGTCCAGCACGTGTGGCCTGATTTCGACTGGGACGCTGCGTATGCGGACTTTTTCAATGAATACGGCAAGCTGTGCACCGTCGGAGAGCTGGAGCCCACGCGGGGGCAGGAGATGGCCGCGCGCTGCGTCGTCGAGATGGGCACGACGACCTACTACCAGGCGCTCAATGCCGTATGCAGCGAGCCGGTTTTGCGCGATTTGACTTGGCGCATTCGCACCGACGAGGTGCAGCATTACAAGCACTTCTACCACTACTTCTTACAGTACCGGAAGAGCGACGGACTCAAGCGCTGGCAAGTGGCCGCAGCGCTCTGGCGTCGGGTAGCCGAGCTGCGCCAAAGCGACACGGACGTTGCGCTGCGCCATGCCGTGGCCTGGCGCTTCGGCCATGCGCCCCAGGACTATGAGGCCATGAGCAAGCGGGTGTTCGCCATCATGGCGCACGAGTATCCCATCGAATTGGCCGTGCGCATGGTCATGAAGCCCCTGCAATTGAGCAGCCGGCTGCAGCGCTGGACCGAGCGGCCTGTCGCGGCGCTCACGCGGCGCCTGCTGCTGCAGTGAGATGCGCGAATTTTCCTTTCCATATTCGCCTTTTTTTTGTTTCCAATAGAGGACTTTAACGATGATGCGTCGCGATGATCCGGTGTGGCTGATTACGGGCTGCTCCACAGGCTTTGGGCGTGAGCTGGCCAAGCTCGTGCTCGCCCGAGGGTGGCGCGCGGCGGTCACCGCCCGCGATGCGTCGCAAGTGACCGACATCGCCGATGGTCACCAGGACCGGGCAATCGTGCTGCCGCTTGATGTCACCAAGCCTGGCCAGATCGACGATACGGTCAGGGCGGTGAAGCGCAAGTTCGGCCGCATCGACGTGCTCGTGAATAACGCGGGGTACGGCTATCTTGCGGCGATCGAGGAGGGCGAGGATGCGGCAGTGCGTGCGATGTTCGAGACCAACGTGTTTGGCCTCGTCAACATGACGAAGGCCGTGCTGCCGATTATGCGCGAGCAGCGCAGCGGCTTGATTGTGAATGTCTCCTCCATCGGCGGCATCACGAGTTTTGGCGCCACGGGCTATTACCACGGGACGAAATACGCGGTGGAAGGCATTTCCGAATCGCTGGCCATCGAGGTCAAGCCCCTGGGGATCGATGTGCTGATCGTCGAGCCGGGGCCATTCCGCACCAACTGGGCCGGGCCGTCGATCAAGGAGTCGGCAACGCATATCGATGCGTATGACGCGACGGCCGGCGAGCGCCGCAGGCAGACAGCGGCACGCAGCGGGAGCCAGGCCGGCGACCCGGTGCGTGGTGCGCAAGCCATCATCGATGTAGCACTGTCGGACAAGCCCCCGTTGCGCTTGCTCCTGGGCGAAGCGGCGCTCAAGCTGGCACGGCAGAAGCTTGAGGCGATGCGCCGCGATTTCGATGCATGGGAGTCCACGACCATCGGGTCCGACTTTCCCCGCGGCGAAGGCTAAAGGCGTGGTCGGCGCCCGGGTGGTGCGGGCGCATAGCCGCGCGGCCAAGTGTCTTGCCTGGGCAACATCGAGGGGACCGGGCTTGCCAAATGTTCTGCGCTATGCACAATGAGAGCCTATGAAAGCTTTGCGTTGCTTATCCCTGCTGTCTGGCCTGCCCATATGGGCGGAACGGGTGACTGCGCTGACCGTCAGGAGCGGCAGCGTTGGGGTTTGCGCTCGACACGATGAGATGACCGGCTGATTTCAGGCATTCCGTCTCCCACAGCAAGCCCCGTTCATGCGGGGCTTGCTGTTTTTTGCCGGCCCCGCATGGCGACAACAAGGAACCGCCATGCACGTTCATTTGCTTTCCGACATCCATCTCGAGATTGACGTCCCCGGCTACGTCTACCGGCCGTCCGTGCTCGATGCGGACGTGACCATCCTGGCCGGCGATATCCACAAGGGTGAGCGCGCGGTGAACTGGGCGCGCTCCGCGTTCCCTGGACCTGTGCTGCTGGTGGCCGGCAATCACGAATACTGGCGCGGTCACCTGCAGCACACCCAGCAGAAGATGCGCCTCGCCTCCGATGACCGCGTGCGTTTCCTGGAGCGCGATGAGGCGGTCATTGACGGCGTGCGCTTCCTCGGGGCAACGGCCTGGACGGACTACACCGCGACCGGCAACCAATTTGAGGGACGATACGAAGCGGCTCGCTCGGTGAACGATTTCATGCGTATCCGCACAGCCAACTGGCGCAAGATCAGACTGTCGGACATCGAGATGATCAACAAGATCACGAAGGCCTGGCTGCAGCAAAAGCTCGCCGAGCCGTTTAGCGGAAAAACGGTGGTGATCACACACCATGCGCCGAGCCTGCGAAGCGTGCGGCCTGGGGGCGAGTGCGCACCCGGCTATGTCAACCACCTGGATGCAGCGTATGCGAATGCATGGGAGGACCTGATGGGTCCGCCCGTGGATCTTTGGGTCCATGGGCACACGCACGATCCGGCCGACTATGGAGTCCGCGGTACGCGCGTGGTGAGCAATCCGGTGGGCTGCGCCCTGGAGCG
>JABBOE010000061.1:0-2120 GCA_019351955.1 Pseudomonadota bacterium | reverse complement strand
AGCGCACTGGGTACAACCGGTGGCAGACGATCGCCATCTGATGGCCGCACGCGCCTTCAGGGTTGCCATGGACTTTTTACGCGCCAAACAAGCCATTGAAGGCGAGGACAATGATGAAGGTTCAAATTTTTTCCGATCTGCACACCGAATTTTCCGCATTCACGCCGCGCATCGGTGGCGATGTGGACGTCGTCGTTCTGGCGGGCGACATCGGGCCCCATCCCAGAATGCTGCATCGGTGGGCCGCTTTGTGCGAACCCTCCGGCGCCCAGCTGGTGTTCGTTGCGGGAAACCACGAGTTCTATGGCCGCAATCATGCACGATGGCTCCTTCAATTCCGTGAGGGGGCCGAAGCGGTCTGCGGTGCGATGGCAGGCCGTGTGCATGTACTTGAACACGACGCGGTCGCCATCGGTGGCGTGCGCTTTCTGGGCGCCACCGCATGGACCGATTTCACGGCCTGTGGCGATGACCCCGGGCGGGTGGCGGAGGCGATGTTCGAAGCCAGACTGTGCATGGCCGATTTTGCGGAAATTCTGGTTGGCCCCACCCAACGCGTCTGGGGCGGCGGTGCGCATGCCCGCATGACGCCGGAGCATCAGGCGGGCTTGAGCCGCGCGGCGCGCGCCTGGTTCACCGAACGCCTGCTTGAGCCCTTTGACGGGCCCACGGTCGTGGTGACGCACCATGCGCCCGCGCTGGCCTGCATCGACACCCCCACGCACCGCGCCAGGTTTCCCGCAAGCCTGCTCGACGCCGCGTATGCCAACAGCTGGGACTGCGTAGGCAGGCAGGGTGAGCCCGCGCTGCTGGGTCCTGGGTGTCATCTTGCACGGCCCGCGGACCTCTGGGTCTACGGGCATAGCCACGTTGCAGGGCGTCTGCGGCACGGGCACACCCTGTGCGTGTCGAACCCGCGCGGCTATCCCGGGGAAAGCGCCAGCACCGGGTTCGATCCACTCCTGACCTGGTGCGTGACAAGCCATGGCATTGATGCCGGGGAAGGCTAGCGCGGATGCCACAGGCATCCTGTTTTGATTGAGGCGACTTCCGGAGTCCCGTGTAGTTAACCAGCCATGGAGCGATTTCAGGCCTTCAAGTTCGAGATGCGTCCGAACGGCCAGCAGCAGCGCCAGATGCCCACGTCCACGCTGCAGATGCGGTGGTTGCCGCGGGCGAAGTCTTTGTTGGTGATGTCGTTGCTCGGGCGCAGGGCGACCGGGCAGGACAGCACCGCCTTAGCGCCGCGCAGGATGAGCGAGGGGCTTTGGTCGAGCTTTGCCGCTTTCGGCTGCAGGCGCACGAACCGGCCCTTGACGCGCAGCGGTTCGCTGAACCGCCATTGCCCGTCCGCGCCCAGCAGCTTGACCTGCACGGTGCGCATGTCCTTGCCTTAGAGGATCATGTTGCCGCCGTACAGCGACGGGAAGACGTTGTTCAGTCCGAGCCGTGGGGGCCGGGCGCCTTCTTCGCGGTCGCGCCCGCCGATCTGCCCGTCGAGGAAGTTGTTCCAGTTCGACAGAAACGACGACACCGCGCCGTGGGCTTGTTCAATGGCCGCGCGGCGCAGGTAGCTCGGCCTCTTGCCGAGCATGCGACCCAGCACCGGGTATTGGACGTCCGGGCGCTGCGCGGTTTTGTGGATCAGGGCTTCGATGCTGGCGCACTTGACTTGTCCGTGGGAGATGTCGCCCCAATGCACCAGCATCACCCCGTACAGTCCGCGCACGACGCGACGAAACGCGGTGACCGTGCGCTCGACATCCTCGCGCACCGCGGGTGATGTGCCCAAGGCGTGTGCTTCGGAGCGAAAAATCACGGGAGCCATGATGCTGATGGCACGATGATTCACTAAACTCATCAAGTGAACACATGCTCGCGCATTCCCCTTCCTAGCCCGGCCTGACGCGCAGCGTCACTTAGGCGAAGCCGACCGGGCAGGAGGGGGTCAAGCGAGAGGTTTTCGCTTGTGGACTTCCTATTGGCTGGATAAAAGAATGGGCTATCCATTTAGCTCCACAAGGCCGACAATGGTCAGATGTTTGATGTCAGCCCCATAGCTGGCCGCGATTACCCGAAGACATGGGTGCAATTTGAAGAGTGGTTCGCGACCGAAGACG
>JABBOE010000060.1 GCA_019351955.1 Pseudomonadota bacterium | reverse complement strand
GCCACGTGTTTCCGCTGATGGCCGAGGAGGGTGGGGTGCTCATGCGCGCGGGCCACACCGAAGCGGGCTGCGACCTTGCTGGACTGGCGGGGTTGGAGCCAGCTGCGGTGATCTGCGAAATCATGAACGACGACGGCACCATGGCCCGCCTGCCCGACCTGGAGCGTTTCGCCGCCCATCACGGACTGAAGATCGGTGCCATTGCCGACCTCATTGAATACCGCAGCCGTACCGAAAGTCTGATTGAGCGCATGGATGCCCGGCCGATGCAAACGGCCTTTGGCACGCTGCAGGCCACGCTCTACCGTGATCGCGCTGGCAGCGGCGTGCATCTGGCTCTCGTGCATGGCGAACCGCAGCGGGCGCGCGAGCCGGTTGTGGTGCGGGTGCACGAGCCGCTGTCGGCACTGGACCTTCTTGATGCCCAAGCCACCACACATTCGTGGAACCTGCAGCAGGCGCTCGCACGCATTGCGCAGGCCGAAGCAGGTGTGGCCGTGTTGCTCAACGCAGGCGAGAGCGCAGCAGCGTTTGCGCGGCATTTCGTGGCGCTGCACAGGCCGGTGGCCTCACGTGGAGCCGCTGCGGCGCTGCGCACCTATGGTGTGGGTGCCCAGATCTTGCGCGATCTGGGCGTGCGCCGCATGCGTCTTCTCGCGGCGCCGCGCAAAATGCCAAGCATGACCGGTTTTGGTCTGGATGTGGAGGGATTTGAGCCGCCCCCCGCTGCTGCCGGCACGGGGCACTGAACGCTTGACCCGGCGCCCCTTCAACCTCGAGTCAGTTCCCCCCAAACCCATGCAACACGCCCAACAACGCGATAACCCAGCCTTGCTCATCGGTGCCGAACTCAGCGTTGGCATTGTGCAGGCACGCTTCAATGCGCATCTGACGGACCGCATGGCCGAAGGTTGTGCGGCCGAGCTTGGCGCCTTGGGTGTCAAGCCCGACGCGATTCGACACATCACGGTGCCAGGCGCATTGGAGATTCCGCTGGCGTTGGCGGCGCTTGCCGAGAACGGCGACTTTGATGCGCTCATCGCGCTGGGCTGCGTGATCCGCGGCGACACCTACCACTTCGAGCTCGTCTGCAACACATCCGCTGTGGGTGTCCACCAGGTCGCGCTTGAATTTGGCCTGCCGGTGGCCAACGGCATCATCACGGTCGACACCGAAGCGCAGGCCCATGCGCGCATCGACAAAGGCCGCGAGTGTGCCCGGGTGGCGGTGGAAATGGCCAATCTTCTGGCGGAGATCGGCGACTGACGCGCCGGGTAGCGACCCATGAATTTCACCAATCCCAAGAGCGCCAGGCGCAAGTCGCGCGAGCTGGCCTTGCAGGGCGTGTTCGAATGGCTGGTGTCCGGGAGTGATGCTGGCGCCATCGAAGCGTTTCTCCACGAGCGCTATCCGACGATCAAGCTTGATACCGAGCATTTCCAGGGGGTCCTTCACGGTTGCATCCGCGAGGCCGCCCGGCTCGATGCGGACATCCAGCCGTATCTGGACAGGCCGACGCGGGAGCTGTCACCCGTCGAGCACGCCCTGCTGCTGCTGGGTACCTACGAACTCAGGTTCATGCTGGAAGTGCCCTACAAGGTCATCATCAACGAGGCTGTGGACCTGGCCAAAGTCTACGGCGGTACCGACGGCTTCAAATACGTCAACGGCGTGCTCGATCGTTTGGCCGTCATCCTGCGGCCTGACGAAACCACGGGCCGGCTCGTCCCGCAGCCCTACCAGAAGCAGCCTGGAGGCATGCCCGCTAATCCGGCGTCCAAGGTGCCTGTGAGTTTCAAGGCCAAGACACCCGTGCGGCGGCCCGATGCCAAGCCTGCGGCACGCCGCGCCAGCAGCGATGCGTCCAGTTCAGCGAGCGATCCCTGGGCGCAGCGCAAGCCTTCGGCACGCCGCAAACCGCAGGAGGACTGAGATTCCATGGAACTCGCCAGCCGCATTCAACAAATCGAGCCGTTCTACGTGATGGACGTGGTGCGCGCCGCCTCGGAGCAGGAAGCTGAGTGGCGCCCACAGGGACGCAACATGATCCACCTGAGTGTGGGCGAGCCCGACTTCACCGCGCCGCCGCCGGTGGTGGAGGCGGGCGTGCGCGCCTTGCGCGAAGGCCGCACCGGCTACACGCTGGCGCCGGGCCTTCCAGCGCTGCGCCAGGCCATCGCAAGCCACTATGCGGCCAAGCACGGCGTGGAGGTGGCGCCCGAGCGGGTGTTCATCACGGCGGGCGCATCTGGTGCGCTCACGCTGGCGTGCCTGCTCCTCGTGGAGCCAGGCTCGGAAGTTCTGATGCCCGACCCCACCTACCCCTGCAACAAGAATTTCGTGGCCGCAGCTGGCGGCACGGCGCGCCTGCTGCCGACCTCGGCGGCCTCGCGCTTTCAGCCGACCGCGCAGCAGATCGATGCGGCCTGGGGCCCGGCCACGCGCGGCGTGCTGCTGGCATCGCCTTCGAATCCCACCGGGACGTCCATTGCGCCCGACGAGCTGGCCCGTATTGCTGCGGTGGTGCGCAAGCGCGGGGGGTTCTTGATGATCGACGAGATCTATCTTGAACTGGGTTTCGACTCTGCCTACGGCCGCACGGCCCTTGCTCTTGGCGACTCTGTGATCAGCATCAACAGTTTTTCCAAGTATTTTCAGATGACAGGCTGGCGGCTTGGTTGGATGGTAGTGCCCGAAGAGCTCATCGAACCGCTGTCACGACTGGCCGGCAACCTGTTCATCTGCCCCAGCAGCCCAGCCCAGCACGCTGCACTGGCTTGTTTCGAGGCGGACACGCTTCTCGAAACCGAGCGCCGGCGCGCTGAATTTCAGCGCCGCCGCGATGTCATCGTTCCAGCCCTTCGGGACTTAGGCCTGGATGTGCCGGTGCTGCCCGACGGGGCGTTTTATGTGTGGGCCGATTGTTCGCGCCATAGTGCCGACAGTTGGGCCTTCTGCTTTGATGTGATGCGTGAAACCGGTGTGGTGCTCGTGCCGGGCAAAGACTTCGCCACCTACCAGTCCGAGCGCTGGTTTCGGCTGAGCTACGCCAATAGTGTGGACAATCTGCGCGAGGCGGCAGGCCGCTTGGGTGCTTATCTGGAGCGCCGAAGCCTGCGGCTGGCGCGGGCCTGACGCGCCTCAGCCCAGCCGCGCACGGACTCGCCAGTCCGAGCCAATGGGCTCCACGCGCATGTCGTGCAGCGCGATGCCGTCAGCCACTGCCTGAAGCGGCCCAAAGGGTGCAATGCCGGCGCCCTGGCCAAGCAGTGTGGGCGCCAGATACAGCAGCAGTTCGTCCACCAGCCCCGCAGTCAGAAGGGATGCGTTCAAGCGTGCGCCGGCCTCCACGTGCAGTTCGCCGATCTCGCGCGCGGCAAGCTCGTGCATGAGCGCCGTGAGGTCGGTTTTTCCGGGTTTGTCGGCATCTGTGGGCAACGCGATGACTTCAACGCCGAGCGCGCGCAGGACCTGCGCGCGCTCCTCGGCCTCCTCCGGCGGCAGCGCGTGTGCCACCCAGACCTTGTGTGGCTCGACCTGGAGTAGGCGCGCAGTCGGCGCCAGCTCGAGCCGGCTGTCGACGACCACGCGCACGGGCTGGCGCGGCGTTTGGACGTGGCGCACGGTGAGCTGCGGGTCGTCTTCGCGTACGGTGCCGATGCCGGTGAGTACGGCGCAGGCGTGCGCGCGCCAGTGGTGGGCGTCGACGCGTGCGGCAAGTCCTGTGATCCACTGGCTGCGCCCGTTGGGGAGGGCCGTGACGCCGTCCAGCGAGGCCGCCGCTTTCAGCCGTACCCATGGCCTGCCCCGCTCGAAGCGCGAGAAAAATCCAAGGTTCAGCGCGCGGGCGGCGTTTTCAAGAAGCCCGCTCTCGGCCTGTATGCCCGCAGTGCGAAGCCGTTCCAAACCGCTGCCGTCCACGCGCGGGTTCGGGTCGCGCCCGGCGGCGACGACACGGGCCACGCCCGCGCTCAACAGCGCATCGGCGCAAGGCGGGGTGCGACCATGGTGCGCGCACGGCTCCAGAGTGACGTAAACCGTGGCGCCGCGTGGGTCGACGCCGCGCGCGCGCGCGGCATCCAGCGCCACGATTTCCGCATGCCGCTGCCCGGCCGCTTCGGTGGCCCCTTCGCCGATGACACGGCCACCCTGCACGATCACGCAGCCGACGCGGGGGTTGGGGCTGGTGAGGTAGAGCACGCTTTGGGCAAGCGCTAGGGCACGGCGCATGTAGGCCGCATCGGTTGCATCAAACATGGGTGTGGTTGCCATCGGAGGCTCAGGGTTTACGGATGCGGGGCGCGCGTGGGGCACGCAGGGGCTTGCCGCTACGCGCCATTTCTTCCAGGATCTGGACGAACTGCGCCGGATCCTTGAAACTGCGGTACACGGAGGCGAATCGCACATACGCCACGTCGTCCAGGCGTTTGAGTTCGTCCATGACCCATTCGCCGATCTGCGCCGAATCCAGCTCCCGCGCACCCGTCTGCAGAAGCCGCTCCTCGATACGACCGATGGCGGCGTCGACATCTTCGGCGCGCACGGGGCGCTTGCGCAGCGCGAGTTGCAATGACGCGGCAAGTTTGTCACGGGAGTAATCCACGCGCCGGCCGTCCTTTTTTACGACCGCCGGGAAGCTCACTTCAGCCCGCTCGTAGGTCGTGAACCGCTTGTCGCAACCCGCGCAACGCCGACGGCGCCGCAGTGCCGTGCCATCTTCAACCTCCCGTGTTTCCACCACCTGGGTGTCAGGGTGCTGGCAAAAGGGGCATTTCATCCGTTGCTCCGAGAAACCCCGTGGTTCAGGCCGGGGAGGAAAGAAGCGCCAATCTTGATGGCGGGTCCACGCAGTGCTGCAGCCGGCATTATTGTCCGCCGCGACTGTGCACGCCTGGCGACGGGCTTGGTGGCGTGCGCCCATTGCGGGAGCAGGGCAGGGGGCGCGCACCCCACCCCCCGCTACACTGCGAGCATGCAATCAGCGCGTCTTCCCTCGATCGTTGTTCTCATCTCCGGGCGGGGCTCCAACATGGAGGCCATCGTGCGTGCTTGCACGGCCGAACGGTGGCCTGCGTGCGTGACCGCGGTCATCAGCAACCGGCCGGACGCGCCTGGTTTGATTTTTGCACAGCAGCAAGGCATTGCCACTGCGGTGGTCGATCATCGCCTCGGGGCAAGCCGCGAAGCGTTTGAAGCCGAGCTTGTCGCGTGCATCGATGCGTTTGAGCCCTCCGTCGTGGCGCTGGCCGGGTTCATGCGCGTGCTCACGCCGGGTTTCGTGCGTCATTATGCGGGCCGACTGATCAACATTCATCCTTCGCTGCTTCCCGCGTTTCCGGGGCTGGGAACGCACCGGCGCGCACTCGACAGCGGCGTGAAATGGCATGGTGCAACCGTGCATCTGGTCACGCCCGACGTTGATCACGGCCCCATCGTCGCGCAAGCCCCCGTGCCCGTGCATGACGACGATACCGAGGCCATGCTCACCGCACGCGTGCTAGACGAGGAGCATCGGATCTATCCCGCCGCCGTGCGCGCGCTTGTGGAGCGGCGGCTGCAGGTGCAGGGACTGCGCGTGCGCGTGCTTGCCGCCTCGCCCGTTCAGGCCGGTCAGGTGGCGGGATGAAGCCGCGCGCCTTGGTCACCAGCGCACGCGAGCTGCTGCGTCAGGTGCTTCGCTTCGAGTTGCCAGCCGATGTCGTCGTCTCACGTTATTTCCGCGCGCATCCCCAGCTCGGCCAGCATGACCGCCATGTGATGGCAGAGAGTATCTACCAAATCGTGCGCCATCTGCGCCTGTATCGGCATTGGGCCGAGGCGGCCAGCGGCGCCCTTGACCTGCACCTGCTGGCGCTGGGATGGCAGGCGGATGCGGCCACTCTCGCCTTGGCGTTTCCCGCTGAACTTGTGGTTTGGCGGGACAAGACGCTGCGCCAGGATGTGTCGGCGCTGCCGCCCGCCCTGCGCTACAGCCTGCCTGACTGGATGGCGCTGGCGTTGCAGGCTCGTGGCGATTTGCCTGGCGCCGAATTTGACCACTTGGCCCGCAGTCTTCTGCTGCCGGCACCCCTGGATCTGCGAGTGAACCTGCTGAAGACCACGCGGGAAGCAGCACTTGCAGAATTACGGCAGCTTGGCATCGATGCAGCCCCCATGCGCTATTCCCCCTGGGGGCTGCGCGTGCAGGGCAAGCCTGCGCTGAATCGCTCGGCGCTGTTTCTCGATGGCGCGATTGAGGTGCAAGACGAGGGCAGTCAGCTATTGGCGCTGCTGCTTGCGCCCCGGCGCGGCGAGATGGTGGCGGATTTTTGCGCTGGCGCCGGAGGCAAGACCCTGGCCCTGGGGGCCATGATGCGCAACACCGGGCGCCTGTATGCGTTTGACGTGGCCGAACACCGGCTGGACAAGCTGCGGCCTCGCCTGGCACGTAGTGGCTTGTCAAACGTCTACCCGGTCGTCATCAGCCACGAGCGCGACGATCGGGTGCAGCGATTGGCAGGCAAACTCGACCGCGTCCTCGTTGACGCTCCCTGCACCGGCACCGGAACCCTGCGCCGCAACCCGGACCTGAAATGGAGACTGCACGAGGCCGACGTGCTGAAGCTTGCCGCGCAACAGACGTCAATTCTGAACGCGGCGGCAACCCTGCTCAAACCCGGTGGCCGCCTCGTTTATGCCACCTGTAGCTTGCTGCCTGCCGAGAACCGGCAGATTGTGGAGCAGTTTTTGCAGGAACGACCAGATTTCGCACTGCAAGGGGCCACCGAGGCGCTGGCTCATCAGCAAGTGAATCTGGACGGTGGCACCGGCAGTCCGATGCTGGAACTCTTTCCCCATCGGCATGGCACCGACGGTTTTTTTGCCGCAGTGATGCAACGCGGCGCTGCGCCACGCAGCTGAACGGGGCACGGTGCGGGGGCGCATGCCCTTGCGGCGAGTCGGATATGCCGACCACCTACAATGGGCATTGGTTTTCGGACCCTTGAAATTGTTGGTGAAGCTCCGTAAGCTGACAAATTGTGCTTGAGGTTTGACAGGTTGAAACAAAGATGTTGAATGGTTTCCTGAATTGGGTTGCCTATGGCGTGGCTCACGCTTCGGTTTGGCACATTGTGGTGTACACGTTGGTGTTGACCCATGTCACCATCGTTGCAGTGACGGTGTTTTTGCACCGCTCGCAGGCGCACCGATCGCTGGACCTGCACCCCGCCGTAATGCATTTCTTCCGGTTTTGGCTGTGGCTGACCACTGGCATGGTCACCAAGGAATGGGTCGCGATCCACCGCAAGCACCACGCCAAGTGTGAAACCGTGGACGACCCGCACAGTCCAATGACGAAAGGGATTTCCACAGTGCTGTTGCGCGGCTCGGAGTTGTACCGCGCCGAGTCGAAAAACCAGGAAACACTGACCAAATTCGGGCACGGTACGCCAGACGACTGGCTGGAACGCAACGTGTATTCGCGTTTCATGTGGCAGGGCGTGGGGCTGATGCTCATCACCGACGTGTTGCTGTTCGGCGCCATCGGCGCCACAGTCTGGGCCGTCCAAATGCTGTGGATCCCCATCTGGGCCGCCGGGGTGATCAACGGGTTGGGGCATTGGTGGGGTTACCGTAACTACGCCAGCCGCGATACAAGCCACAATGTGTTTCCCTGGGGCCTGATCATCGGTGGGGAAGAGCTGCACAACAACCACCACACCTACCCGACCTCGGCCAAGCTTTCGCTGAAGTGGTGGGAGTTTGACATCGGCTGGGCCTATATCCGCGTCCTGTCATGGCTCGGCCTTGCCAAACCGCGCAAGCTGCCCCCCAGGGCCCGGATTGGGGCGGTACGGCCACAGGTTGACGTGGCTTTGTTGCAGACAGTGATTGCCAACCGCTACGACCTGATGGCGCGTTATGCGCGCGAGATGCGCCGCGCGCTGCGTGCGGAGTTGAATCGACTCAGCCTCGCGGCACCGCAGGGCGGGGCTGCGAGCCCGAGCCAGGTTCTTCGCGCGGCGCGTCACCTCATCACGCGAGAGCGTGAAACGCTGGATGCGCAGTCGCGTGCCGTGGTGGACGCCGCCGCCCAGAACAGCCCGGTGATTGGCAAGTTGCTGCAGATGCGCGAGGATCTCAAGGCCGTCTGGGAGCAATCATCCGCCTCGGCCGAACAGCTGCGACAGCATTTGCAGGACTGGTGCCAGCGTGCCGAGCACAGCGGTATTGGGGCGCTGCAAAACCTGTCATTGCGCCTGCGCAGCTACCAGGTCTGAGTTGCAGCAACTGTCGGGCGCGGCCGATCACGGTGCGCGCGCATCCACAAGAAAAAAGCCGCGGACCGCGGCTTTTTTCTTGCAGTGCGAGGGAGTTACTGCAACTGCTGCTGCAGGACCTTGAGGATGCTTTGGGCCGATTGGGCGCTGTCGGCCCCGGCTTTGACCGGTTGTACCGTGACGCGCGAGACGCTGCCCACGGGTTGGACCACGATGCGGAAATCCTCGGGCTTAACCTGGGTCTTGCTGCCGCCGAAGAGCTTGCTCAGGAAGCCGCCTTTGTTTTCCTCGGCTTTCATCGCCTCCACCGGGTTGACGTAACGAATGTCGTAGGTGCCGGTCGCCCGGTTGCGGTCGGTCACGGTGAACCCCGCCGTATTGATGGCCAAGCCAACGCGGCGCCACGCCTCGTCGAACCCATCGACGACCTGAATGGCGCGGCCTTCATCGATGAGGGTTGCGCGCATGGCAGTCTTCGGCGTCGTGACATCAGCGACGGCCGCCTTGGCCTGCGCCTCGTTCACGCCCAGGCGCACCATCAGCTTGCGCAGGAACACAGTGTCGAGCGTGGGGTCGGGAGTGCCGGGCTGCCAGGTGGTCTGCGTCTTGTCCTGATTCGTGTACACCTCCACCATGGTCTGGTGCGTGATGAAGACTTCCGTGCCCTTGCCGTCCGGTGTACGTTCGAACACGGTGCGGAAGCGGTCGCGCTCGCCGGTGTCGTAAAGGCTGTCGAAGACCTTACCGAGGTATTTACGAATGATGTCCTGCGGCAGCTTGGCGCGATTTTCCGCCCAATCCGTTTCCATCTCGCCGGTCGCCGCATCGGCCTTCGTGAGATAGAACCCGTTTTGCTGCCAGAACTCCTTCACGGTGTCCCACAGCTTGTCTGGCGCTGTGTCCACGACCAGCCAGCGCTGGCCGCCTGCCTGTTCAATGCGCATGCCGGGGTATTGCGGCAGCACCGCGTTGCTTGCCGCCTGCTGGGCGGTCTGGGCGTTCACAGTCTGGTATTCAAGCGCACTCACCGGGCCGCTCTTCGTGCCTTCGGGCATTGCGTAGCGTTGCTCGCGGGCGAGTTGCGTGAGGTCAGGCGGGATGTCGAGCGACGGGCCAGCCTTGGCGCTTTCATAGTCGACGCTCTTGCCCTGCACCACGCTGTCGAGTGAGGAGCAGCCACCCATGGCGCCGAGGGCGGCCAGAGCCAGGGCCAGGGCTGAAAGGCGAGGAAGAGGACGTGCAGATGCAGGGATGCGGCGCATGGGTATGGTTTTAGTGAAGGACTGGGATGCCGAGGTCGGCCAGGGCAGCCCGCAACTCGTCGTGATGGCTGGACAGAGGGGTGAGCGGCAGGCGAATCGCGCCGCCCATTTTGCCCATGGCGGCGAGGGCCCATTTCACGGGGATGGGATTGGGTTCGACGAAAAGCAGACGGTTCAGGTCCATGAGCTTGAAATGCAGCTGCGCCGCATCCTGCGCGCGCCCGGCAATGGCCGCGACACACAGATCATGCATCAGGCGCGGGACGACATTGGCCGTGACGCTGATGTTGCCGTGACCGCCCAGCAGCATGGTTGCCACGGCGCTCGGATCGTCGCCCGAGTACACAGCGAAACCCTTGGGCGCGCGACGGAGGATTTGCGCGGAACGGTCGATATTGCCGCTTGCTTCCTTGATGCCCACGATGTTGGGCACTTCGGCAAGTCGCAGCGCCGTCTCCGGAAGCATATCGGCCACCGTACGACCCGGCACGTTGTACAGGACCATGGGAATATCCGCGCTTTCGGCGATGGCGCGGAAGTGGCGGTAAATGCCGTCCTGGGTCGGTTTGTTGTAGTACGGCACAACCTGAAGCGTGCAGTCGGCACCGACCTCCTTGCAAAAGTGTGACAACTCGATGGCCTCGGCCGTGGAGTTGGCACCGGCACCAGCCATGACGGGCACGCGCCCTGCGGCCTGTTCGACCGCCACCCGGATGATGTCGCCGTGTTCCTTGACGTTGACGGTGGGCGATTCACCCGTGGTGCCGACCACGCCGATGCAATCGGTGCCTTCGGCGATATGCCAATCGATGAGCCTGCGAAGGCCGTCGAAATCGACGCTGCCGTCGTCAAGCATGGGTGTGACCAAGGCCACGATGCTGCCGGTAATGGGGTTCATTCCAAGCGCTTGTCAAAAATCACAGATTGTACTTGGCAGGGGGGGCCGCGCTGGCGAAGGGCACCTGTGCCGGAATGGGCTCGCGCACCGCGCAGATACGCTGCACGTAGGCGGGCTTGGGCGTCTGCACGAAGCCGTCTTCATAGGCAATCAAGCGAAGCGCGGGACGCGCGGCATCCAGCAATTCCCCCGGGCGCAGCAAGAATGCGGGATTGCGCGGTTTGCCGACGGTCTCGTTGCCAAGGGCGAAGGTCTCGTAGATCAACACGCCTGAGATCGCCACGGCGCGCACGATATGCGGCAGCAGGGGGCGCCACAGATAGTTGGTGACAACCACGCCGCCAAAGGTCTGTGTGCCAAAGGGCCACGGCCCCGTTTCCAGGTCCGTCACAAGAATCTTCGCGATGCCGCGCAGCGGCTCCAGCGCATGGCCATCACGGTCCACCGCATGCATTGCATGTCCGCGCGCAGCGAGCGCTCGGACATGGCGGCCGCTGCCACATGCAAGATCTAGAACCGATGCGCCGGGTGCCAACAGCGGGGCGAATCGCATGACCCAGGCCGAGGGCTGCGGCAGTTCTTGGGAAGGGTCGTCAACAGGCGGGGTCATGGGCAATGCGCATTGGCCTCTCATCCTAGCGGCTCGTGCGGCGGATGTTGCGCCGTTTCGGGGTGCCAGGCTTCTAGAATGCCCGTTGTCGGCGGTCCTTTAACCATGGCTGGCTCGCACTTGTCAAGCCATGTTGAGGGTTTCGCGATGCGCGTTTGCTGCCGCATTTTTGTGCAAACCCAAGCCGGCCCGCATGGAATCTGAATTTCCGCGCTCCTGACTGGCACTCTATCCCCATCCTGTGGGGATAAGTTTTCGGGCCGGGGGCCGGCTTTCATGCGCGGCGGATCTTGTCCACAATTCAGCTGTCTTATCCACAATCTCCCCATGGCAACCCGAACTCCCCCAGCGTACAGCGAGGCCTCCATCCGCGTGCTCAAGGGCCTGGAGCCCGTGCAGCAACGCCCTGGCATGTACACGTCCACGGTCAATCCGCTGCATGTCATCCAGGAGGTCATCGACAACAGCGCCGACGAGGCGCTTGCCGGACATGCACGTCGTATTGCCGTGACGCTGCACGCCGACGGCAGTGTCACCGTGCAGGACGACGGGCGCGGCATTCCAATCGGCGTGCATCCGGACGAGGGGGTGGCTGTCGTGGAACTTGTGTTCACCCAGTTGCATGCAGGCGGCAAGTTCGACAAGCTCGACGCCGGGGCCGCCTACCGCTTCTCCGGCGGCCTGCACGGCGTGGGCGTGAGTGTGACCAATGCGCTGGCCGCGCGCCTGGAGGTGGAGGTGCACCGTGACGGCCAGGCCGCGACCCTGGCTTTCAAGGGCGGAGCGCCAGTGCAAGCCTTGCAGACGCGGGCGCTGGGGCGCGGCGAATGGAAGAGCGGCACCCGGGTGCGGGCGTGGCCGGATGCGAAATACTTCGACAGCGTTCAACTGCCGCATGGGGAATTGCTGCATCTGCTGCGCAGCAAGGCCGTCCTTTTGCCGGGGCTGGAGGTAACCCTGCTTGTGGAAAAGACCGGCGAGACCCAATCCTGGCGCTATGACCAGGGGTTGCGCGGTTATCTGGGGGAGGTTTTGGGCGATACGGTGGTGTTGGTCGAATTCGAGGGTGAAGGCCAGGCCGGCAGCCAAAGCGAGGGGTTTGCGGTGGGCGAGGGCGCAGCGTGGTGCGTGGCCTTCAGCGCCGAGGGCAGCGTGCTGCGGGAATCCTATGTCAACCTGATTCCGACGCCTGCCGGCGGCACGCACGAAGCGGGCCTGCGCGAGGGCATGTTCCAAGCGGTCAAGGGCTTCATCGAATTGCACAGCTTGTTGCCTAAGGGCGTGAAGTTGCTGCCGGAGGACGTGTTCTCGCGAGCTTCCTTTGTGCTGTCGGCGAAGGTACTCGACCCGCAGTTCCAGGGCCAGATGAAGGAGCGCCTCAACAGCCGCGATGCAGTGCGTCTCGTCGCCGGCTTTGTGCGCCCGGCGCTGGAGCTGTGGATGAGCCAGCATGTCGAGCAAGGCAAGGCCCTGGCTGAGCTCGTCATTGCTCAAGCCCAAAGCCGCCAGCGCGCGGCCCAAAAGGTTGAAAAGCGCAAGGGCTCTGGCATGGCCGTGCTGCCAGGCAAGCTTACGGACTGCGAAAGCCGCGACACCGCGCGCAACGAGCTGTTCCTTGTGGAGGGTGATTCAGCGGGTGGCTCGGCCAAGATGGGGCGCGACAAAGAGTACCAGGCCGTGCTGCCGTTGCGGGGCAAGGTGCTCAATTCGTGGGAGGTCGATCGCGACCGCCTGTTCGCCAACCAGGAAATCCATGACATGGCAGTAGCCATCGGGCTGGACCCGCACGGCTTGGCCGACGCCGTGGACTTCGGGCAGCTTCGCTACGGCAAGATTTGCATCCTGAGCGATGCGGATGTGGATGGCTCGCACATCCAGGTTCTGCTGCTGACTCTTTTCTTCCGCCATTTTCCGCAGCTTGTCGCGCGCGGCCATGTGTACGTGGCTCGCCCACCTCTTTTCCGGGTGGATGCGCCAGCCCGGGGGAAAAAACAGGCTGCAAAGCTTTACGCGCTGGACGAGGGCGAACTGCAGGCAATCCTCGACCGCTTGCGTAAGGACGGGGTGAAAGAGGCCGGCTGGAGCGTGTCCCGGTTCAAGGGCCTGGGCGAGATGAGCGCCGAGCAGTTGTGGGAGACCACGCTCAACCCGGATACTCGCCGCCTGCTGCCCGTGCAACTGGGGCGCGCAGGCGAAGCGGCAACCACCGCGCTTTTCGTCCAGCTCATGGGCAAGGGCGAGGCCCAGGCCCGGCGCGAGCTGATGGAGGCATTTGGCGACCGCGTCGAGGTGGACGTTTGACCGACACGCAAAGGGCGCCAGCCTTTGCGTTCGTGACCCAGGCGCCGCGCGCCCGCACGCGACGACGAAGGCGATTGCAACGTGCGCGTGCACAAGCCCTGCAAGCGCCATGACTGATTCTTGATTCACATTGACCCATGACTTCGACTCCTGGACCATCCGACCCGACTCCCGATCTGTTCGCCGTCTCATCCGAACAGCAACCGCCCCCACCCGACCTCTCTGACAACGACAGCCTGTCGCTGGCGGACTACGCGCGGCAGGCCTATCTCGACTATGCCATCTCCGTGGTCAAGGGCCGCGCGCTGCCGGACGTCTGCGACGGGCTCAAGCCCGTGCAGCGACGCATCCTGTACGCGATGGACCGCATGGGCCTTGCTTCGGGCGCCAAGCCGGTGAAGTCTGCCCGGGTGGTGGGCGACGTGCTGGGCAAATACCATCCGCATGGCGACCAGGCTGCCTACGACGCGCTGGTGCGCCTGGCACAGGACTTCGTCCAACGCTATCCACTGATTGACGGCCAGGGAAACTTCGGTAGCCGCGACGGTGACGGGGCCGCGGCCATGCGCTACACCGAAGCGCGGCTTACATCCGTGGCCCGCCTCTTGCTGGATGAGGTGGATATGGGCACGGTGGACTTCGCGCCGAACTACGACGGCTCCACCACCGAGCCACGCCTGTTGCCGGGGCGGCTCCCCTTTGTGCTTCTCAATGGCGCGTCGGGCATCGCCGTGGGGATGGCCACGGAGATTCCGGCACACAACCTGCGCGAGGTCGCGGCTGCTTGCGTGGCCGTGCTGCGCAAGCCGACAGTCACGCTCGACGAGATCCTGGCGCTCATGCCGGGGCCGGACTTTGCCACCGCAGGCCAAATCATCAGTGGCCCGGAAGACATCCGCGACGCCTATGTCAGCGGACGCGGTAGCCTGAAGGTGCGCGCGCGCTGGACCGTGGAAGATCTCGCTCGCGGTCAGTGGCAGCTCGTTGTCACGGAGTTGCCGCCTGCGACCAGTGCACAGCGCGTGCTGCAGGAACTCGAGGAGATCACCGACCCCAAGCCGAAGACGGGCAAGAAGACCATTAGCGCCGAGCAGCAACAGCTCAAGCAAACGGTGCTTGCCATTCTGGACGGCGTACGCGATGAATCCGGGCGCGATGCTGCCGTGCGCTTGGTATTTGAACCCAAGAGTTCGCGTGTGCACGTGGATGAACTGGTGTCCGTGCTGCTGTCCACCACCAGCCTAGAGCAGAGCGTGCCGCTCAACTTGGTGATGGTCGGGGCCGATGGCAAGCCGAGACAGAAGGGACTTCTCGACATTCTGCGCGAATGGGCCGCATTCCGGCAAGCCACCGTGCGGCGCCGCAGCAGCCACCGGTTGCAACAGGTTGACGATCGCCTGCACATTCTGGAGGGGCGACGCGTCGTTCTGCTGAACATCGACGAGGTCATTCGCATCATCCGGGAATCCGACGAGCCCAAGCCTGCGCTGATGCAGCACTTCGGGTTGACGGAGCGCCAGGCCGAAGACATCCTGGAAATCCGGTTGCGTCAGCTCGCGCGCCTGGAAGCAATCAAGATCGAGCAGGAAATCGACAAGCTCACTGGCGAGCAAGGCGAGCTGCAAAAGCTGCTTTCGGATGACAAGGCGCTTACGCGCCGTGTGATCAAGGAAATCGAGGCGGACGCCAAGCAGTTCGGTGATGACCGCCGCACGTTGATCCAGGCCCAGAGCCGCGCCACCCTGGAGGTGCGCGTGGCGGACGAACCAGTGACAGCTATCGTCTCCGAAAAAGGCTGGCTGCGCACGCAAAAAGGCCACGGCCTTATGCTTTCGAACCTCAGTTTCAAGCCGGGTGATGCGCTTCGCGCCACGTTCGAGACCCGCTCCACGGGCCAGTTGTGGGTCCTGGGCAGCGACGGCCGTGCCTACAGCATTGCCATCGCGCAACTCCCAGGCGGGCGCGGCGACGGACAACCGGTGACGAGCTTCATCGACCTAGCCCCTGGCGCCAGCCCCGCTCACTACTGGGCCGGGCCGGCCGGCATGCCCTTGCTGTTTGCGTCGAGTGCCAGTTACGGGTTTATCACCCGTGCGGAAAATCTGTCGAGCCGCCAAAGGGCTGGCAAGACCTTCGTCCCGATCGAAGGCGGGGACTCGCTCCTGCAGCCGCAGCCGCTGCAGCGCGTGGCAGGTGAGCAAGGCGAGGTGCAAGCGGCCGACCGCGTTGCCGTGCTGTCGAGCGGGGGCCGATTGCTGATCTTCGGCGTCGACGAATTGCGCGAACTGCCGCGCGGCGGGCGCGGCGTGCTGCTGATGGCCCTGGATCCGAAGGAAACGGTACGAGCCATGTGCGCTTTGGCCCCTGGCGAGACGCTGGAGGTTGCCGGAAGCGGGCGCGGGGGTGTTGTCAAGATTCAGACGCTCACACCGCGGGCCCAGCACGATTACGTGGCCAAGCGCGCGCGCAAGGGCAAGGCGGTGGGCACGCCCGGCTTCAAGCCCGTGGCCTTGCGCGCGATCTAGACCGTCGTGCGGATCGATGGAACGACATCTTGCAAAGGCGTGATCAGTCGAGTTCGGCGATCAGCTCGATCTCCACTGCTGCGCCCATGGGCAGCTGGGCCACACCGAAGGCGCTGCGCGCGTGGCGGCCAAGGTCGCCAAAGGCCTGCCCAAGCAGTTCGGAGGCGCCGTTGATCACTAGGTGCTGCTCGGTGAAAACGGGCGTGGAGTTCACCAGGCCCAGGAGTTTGACGATGCGGCGCACGCGATGCAGGTCGCCGCAGGCCGCATGCAGGGTGCCCATCAGATCGATGGCCACAAGTCGAGCAGCCTCCTGGCCTTGTGCCGTGGTGAGCTCGCGTCCGAGCTGTCCGGCCAGGACCTGACCGTCTTTCTTGCTAATGTGGCCGGAAAGGAACAACAGCTTGCCGGTTTGCACGAACGGGAGGTATGCGGCTGCCGGCGCGGAAGCCTGAGGCAGGGTAATGCCGAGATTTTGGAGGTTGGTATAGATGGACATGGCAGCTTGGGCGCGTTTGTGGAAAGCCCCATAGCATAAGCAATGCAATGCCGGGCGCGTGCGCGCCGACGCCGCTCCCTGTTTTTTCGCACTTCACGCCGCGCCCATGTCCATGCCATCGCCATCGCCATCGCCATCGCCTCCCGCAGTCGCCATACGCGCACCCACCAGCGCCGCCTCGCGCCCAGAAGCGTTACGAGCGGGCCTGCTGTTGGCTTCGGCCGGAGCGATTGCCTTTTCGGGCAAGGCGATCCTCGCCAAGCTGATCTACGATTGGCCGATCGATGCGGTCACGCTGATTTTTTACCGCATGCTGTTTGCCCTGCCGTTGTTCACAGTCATGGCGTGGTGGGCCGGGCGCGGCAAGGCAAGACTCACCGCGTCGCAGGCGCGCATCGTGCTCGTGCTGGGGTTCACCGGGTATTACGCCGCCAGCATGCTCGACTTCATGGGTTTGGAGGACATCACGGCCAGCCTTGAGCGGCTCATTTTGTACCTCAACCCGAGCTTCGTGCTGCTGCTCGGTGCCATGCTCTTTGGCCGGCGCGTTGGATGGCGCCATGTTGCCGCCATCGCATTGAGCTATGCGGGCGTGCTGGTGGTGTTCGCCCAGGAAATCGGCCTGCAGGGCGCGCATGCGGTGCTGGGCGCCCTGCTGGTGCTGGGCAGTGCGCTGTCGTATGCGGTGTATCTCCTGATGAGCGGCAAGCTTGTGGGGGAACTGGGGTCGCTGCGCCTGGCCGGCTGGGCCGGCGTGGTGGCGAGCTTTTTTTGCATTGCCCAGTTCGCGCTGATCAAGCCCTGGCATGCGGCATGGGTGCCCATGCCGGTGGTGTGGCTGTCCCTGCTCAACGCGACCGTGTGCACGGTGGCGCCGATCCTGATGGTCATGATGGCGATCGAGCGCATCGGCCCGGCGCTCACGGCGCAGACGGGAATGCTCGGTCCGCTGTCGACCATCGCGCTGAGCGTCTGGCTGCTGCATGAGCCGTTTACGCCTTGGCTGCTCCTCGGCACGGCCCTCGTGCTGGCGGGCATTTACGCCCTGACGCGGGCGCGGCTTTGAGCGTTCGGCGTGTGATGCATTGCGCAAACCGCGGCAATCGCTGCTATAGTGTGCGTCTGCGGTGTGCTGCCCAGTTCTGCACACCCTGTCAATCTGACCTCCTGCCGGAATGTTCCGGCTCAGCCTTGCAACAAGCTGGTGTTCGTCCTCCCGGTCGAGCGGTTGCCAGGCACCTGCCGCCAAGCCTTGTGGCACGCGGCTTCGAAAGACTCCATGAACTTTGATCAACTCGGACTTGCCGAGCCTATCCTGCGTGCCGTGTCGGCGCAGGGCTACACCACCCCCACCCCCATTCAGGCGCAGGCCATTCCGGCAGTCCTTGCCGGTGGCGATTTGCTGGCTGCGGCGCAAACCGGAACGGGTAAGACGGCCGCCTTCACGTTGCCCATCCTGCATCGCCTGAGTCAGAGCGAGCAGGCGCGTGACGCGCAGGGACGCGTCATTCCGCGCGTGCTCGTGTTGGTTCCCACGCGCGAGCTTGCTGCCCAGGTGGCAGAAAGCGTGCGCGATTACGGCCGCCAGTTGCAGCTACGCAGTATGGTGATGTACGGCGGCGTGGGCATGCAGCCGCAGATCGACGCCCTCAGGCGCGGCGTGGATATCGTCGTGGCGACACCCGGACGCATGCTTGACCACCACGGCCAGCGTACGCTCAACCTCTCCGGCATCAATACCCTTGTGCTTGACGAGGCGGATCGCATGCTGGACATGGGTTTCATCCATGACATCAAACGCGTGCTCTCGCTGCTGCCCAAGCAGCGCCAGAACCTGCTGTTTTCGGCGACCTTCTCGGACGAGATCAAGACCCTGGCCAACGGCTTGTTGAACAAGCCGGCGGTGATCGAGGTGGCGCGTCGCAATGCGACCGCGGCGACCGTGCAACAGTCCGTGCATCCGGTGGGGCGCGAGCGCAAGCGTGAACTGCTGTCGCACCTTATTCGCGAGAGCAACTGGTACCAGGTCTTGGTCTTCATGCGCACCAAGCATGGTGCCAACAGACTGGCCGAACAGCTCAACACGGACGGCATCGGCGCCGACGCCATCCACGGCAACAAGAGTCAAGGTGCGCGGACCCGTGCGCTGGCCTCATTCAAGAGTGGCAAGCTGCAGGTGCTGGTGGCCACAGACATCGCAGCTCGCGGGATCGACATCGACCAATTGCCGATGGTCGTGAACTACGAGTTGCCCAATGTGCCGGAAGACTACGTGCACCGGATTGGACGTACCGGGCGCGCGGGGGCCGAAGGTCAGGCGATCTCCCTGGTTTGCGTGGATGAGTTGCGCTTTCTTCGCGACATCGAAAACCTCATCGGTCGCCCGATTGACCGTCGCGTGATCGCTGGGTTCGAACCGGATCCCAAGGAGCGCGCGCAGCCCATTCGCGTCGGCCGTACGACCATCGGCGCTGGAAAGCCGTCGGCCGGCGGTGCGCGTCGCGGCGAGTCCTCGAGCCGGGCCTCGGCAGGCCATGGTCACGGGCGCAGCGATTCCACCGGTCATGCACATGGCAGTGGACGCCGTGATGGCGCCGCCGCGCCACGGCGCGATGCCGGCCGTCGCAGCACCTCGGGTGCACCACGACGCGATGGCGGTCGCTGACCTGCACCACCCCTAAGCCCACCGGCTGTGCGCAAGGCGCGCCGCCGGCGGGTATCGACAAGCATGAAGGGCGGGAGCTGCCACGGCAGTTCCCGCCCTTCATGCCTTTGGGCGTTCACGCGCAAGGGTGGTCACCGTGAGATCGGA
>JABBOE010000059.1 GCA_019351955.1 Pseudomonadota bacterium | reverse complement strand
AAGCTGCGAACGCTCCGCGTCCGTCAGCAAAAGTTCGGCCTTCGGCCTGCCTGTTCTCATCGCGGTATCTCGGGTTCGAAGATACCGCACTGGCATGCAAGACTAATGCCAGTTATTTGCGGGACAAGACACTAGTGTTTGGTGAGAACAGAAACAGAAAATGCTGGGTTTGTACACGTCGCAAATTGTCCGCTTCAGTGCTCGAGAGCTGCTTCAAGATGTTCCAAGGATTTGTTGTTTGGCTCAGGTTCGCGAAAAAATCGTCGACAAACTTGTCAGTCAACGCCTTGATCTGGGGCTGCATGCTTTCCAGAAGCGCAGCCGCGTCAAGGCCGTAAGGGTCGAGTTCTTCTTCACGGCCAGCGTCTGAATCGGGATTGCCTCCAATGCGCCACCAATGCTTTCTGTCGTGTTTATGCAGTTTCGCCTGGTACATAGCCGCATCGGCCTGACGCAGTAGTGCATCCCCGTCTTCGGCATCGAGTGGGAAAAGTGCCACACCCATCGTCATCCCCATGGTCTGAAAAACATCAGGGCAGATTTCGAAGGGCGTTTCCACGCATTGATGAAGAAGGTCGAAGATGTCGTGGAGCTGGTCAATCGCCTGGAGCTCGTCAATGTTTTCCGTCACGATGACGAATTCGTCCCCTCCGAGACGCGCAACGATGTCCGAACCCCGCGTATGCGCCTTCAGCCGCGCTGCGAAGTCTTGGAGCAACCGGTCGCCGGCATCGTGTCCCCACGTGTCATTGATGAACTTGAAGTCGTCAAGGTCGATCATGCCGACTGCGAAAACACTGTTCTGTTGGCGCCCCCGTACGACGGAGATGGGGAGGAGTAATTCGAGGGCGAACCGGTTTAGAAGACCTGTCAACGCATCGTGGCGAGCCTGATAACTCATGGCCTCATTCGCTTGTTGAAGCGCCGAGATGTCAATTGCGCTCACCAGAACACCCGGAGATCCGTCTGGCAGTTCTACTGAGGCCGTCATGAGCTTGGCAGACCCCCGGCTGCCGTCTTTGCGGCGGAACGGCACTGCTTCATGATCGATGGTCGAACCGTCCATCGACGCGATGTACCGGTGCTCCCAGTCGTCGTAGGCATCCACATCGACATGAAGTGCGGCCGTGGTCAAGCCGATCAGTTCACTCGACTCATAGCCTGTCATCGCGCATAGAGCTGGGTTGACATCAAGGATTGTGCGATGTGCATCGATCAGATAAAGACCGGCCGCATTCTTTTGAAAAAGACTGCGTTCGAACCGCTGCGCCGCGTCGAGTTGTGCACCAAGTTTCAACTCACGTTGGCGGCTCGCCAACCGGGCTAATCCGCGAGAAAGATCCGTAGCAATATCCTCAAGCAAACTGCGCATTTCAGCGTCAAAGGCATCCATCTCGCTGTGGTAGACCACGAAAACGTCTGAGGTCCTTCCGAGCCGTTGGATGGGTAGCGTCGCCGTGGAATTCAGGCCAAAGCGCTTCGCCTTCTCCACCCAGGGTTGCAGCGCCGGCGCTGTGACAAACGATCCACTGAAACAGGCTCGACTCTCAAACCATGTCCGAGGAGTCGGTCCGCGTCCCTCGGGCACCGAGGTATCCGTGGTGATGTAGAGTCCATCCAGGTAGGCAGATTCGCCGCTGAACGCCACAAATTCAAAGCGACCTGTTGCATTGGGGCGCCCAATCCAAGCCAACTGAAACCCGCCGTATTGAATGGCCAAGTCGCAGATCGCTTGAAAGAGCTCTTTCTCATTCTCGGCGGTTGCAATGACGATGTTGACTTGGGAGCGCATGGCATTGAACGCTGCCAGCCGTCGCAGATTTTTTGCGTTTTGGAGCGCATCTTCGCGCCAAATGACAAGATGAGCAAATTGACGCTCACGTCGCTTTGCCACGACGAGCAAATAGCCTGAGTACAGGACAGTCAAGACGGCTAGGGTTTTGGATGTATTACTGCCTGCGAGCCACAGCCCGAACGCTAAGGGCATCCCAGTCAAGATCGCGTAAAAGTAGGCCGCCCAGCCATCAAACGCTAATCCTGCCACGGCAGCGCCACCGATGCCGGCAAGAACGCATGCCACGAATGTTTGGCCAAGATTGCTCGCAGGGAGCAAAAAGAGCGGAATGGCTCCCCAGGATAAACTCGTCAATGCGAATCCCATTCGCAGCGAGCCATGCAGCCTTGCCTTGCATTCCAGAGGCGGACTTCTGCGATAGAGCACCCAAACGATGAGTCGAGCCAGGTGGATCAAACCCACAGCGCAAACCCATCCGAATAGCGCCTTAGAGGGAGCCCCCGTTCGCAGAAACCCATAAGTCAACCCTGACGCGGCGAGATTGGTGACAACCGAAAGGGGCACCGAAGCAAGAAGCTGACGGCATTGCTCAGCGGTTACTGACTGGGTCGCTGAAGGTGCCGTCACAGAGGCCATCGGGTTAAGTTCCTCAGCGAAAAATCGCTTCGGGCGCGTCATAGCGCCGATAGATGCCACCCTGACGTGGATATCCTGTTAGCGGATTGTCTCAGCAGGTCCCAACCAGTTTAACGACACAGTTACCAAAAACTTGAAGTGAAATCCATCGCATTGACGGCTCAATTGGGTCCTGATGACGGCCCGGGCGATGCATTTAGCTCCGCTGCTTCGGCACGCGGGAGGGCGGCTCGTTCGGGGGCTCGCTGTCCCGTATGTTTGATGCCGATTATTGACTGCGGATGCGGCATTGCATTGCAGGCGCGCTCCGTGGGCACGCGCAATTGGCGCGCTCGGGCCTCATGGAAAGCCAATCAGCCGCGACTGCGAGCAGCCCTCCTGCTGCGCTGCTGGCTTGGCGGGATATGCAAGTACCCAGCCATTGCCGAGCGCGTGCAAGCCAGGAAGGGCGAGATCGACCGGAGTGATGGAGCGGCGCTGGTCAACACCGATGTGCGCGCCCTCGGCTTTGCGCCCAGGGGCCGTACGCTGGTGGCGATAGCCGTGGGCGGCACAGGGCAGAATCCCGACCTAAGCGAAAATCCCCCGCTTGAGCCTCTCCTGCCCGGTCGGCTACGCCTTAGTGACGCTGCGCGCGGGGGCTGGTTAGGAATGAGAGTCGAGTGGCGCGTGTTCAATCCACCAAGTACGCAATGAACAGGCCCTCATCTTGCGGGCCGCGTTGGCCAAGGCGGCAGAGCTTCACGCGATAGTCGCGCGCCGGCCCCTCGGGCTGCGTAGCGTTGCGCACACTGACCTTCATGCCTGCACTCAAATTGGCTTCCAACGATATCGTGAGCCGGGCGCCCTGCTCATACTCCTGCAGCAGGACGGCGTCAATCCAGTTCTCCTGCGCAGTCGGGACTTGTAGCTTCAGCGCGATCGGAGCCTTGTCGACCCACAATGCCTCAAGCAACTGGGTGACGCGGCGGCTGGCGTAAGCCCAAGGGCCACGCCCGGGCTTCATCGCTGTGTCAACCGCAGTGCGCTCTGCCTGATTGGCAAGGTCGATCAACCTCGCGAGTTCCTGGTGCCAGTGATCGTGCCACATCCGCAGATCGTCAATTGTGTGGGCAATTCCAGGCATATCGACAAAACGCAGCCAAATGCCCAGCTCGCAGGCGAATGAACTGGCCGCGTGCTCGGGATCTCCGGAATCGATCGTGCCATCGAGGATTTCCTGCAGGTGACGCTTTGCGCGCAAGCGCTCACGTGCCCACATCTCGGCGACCTCGTAGTAGCTCTTGCCCTGCTGGTTGCCAATCATTGGCAGCATGATGGTGCGGCGGTCCATCGGCCCCGTTTGCGAGAACGCGGTACGGTCTACGGGCTTGCGCCAATAGTGGCTTATGCGCACAAGAAACAGACGCAGCGCCTGGGGCAGGCCAGCAGTGGCGGATGGCTTCATGGCAGAGGATCTCAGACGAAGGCGAAGCGCACGGCGCCCCAGTGTTTGCCGTTGAGCATCACGGGACGCGACAACTCGCGCATGATCTCGCCGGTGTCGCGTGCATACACCTGCAGCAAGAAGTCCTGCCGGTTCCGGGCCGAAGCCAAGCCGACGGGGTCATTGAAAAGGCGCATGGAGCGATTGCCAACCAGATCCCGTTTCGGGTCACCCGTGAGCGGTTGGTCGTACACCGAATTGTGTGCCGCAGCGTAGCCGTTGCGATCGACCAAAAGCACATACTTGTACTGATCGGATAAGGCGAGATAGCGGTCTTCCACAGGCTGGATCTCGCGTTTGACCCAGGTGGTAAAGCGGGTGGTGAACTTGCGCGGGTCGGTGTTCGCCACGGGTTCGTAGTTTTCGTCAAATAGCTCGGACTCGGTGATCTCGCCGCGCTCCAGTGCCTGTCCAAGGCGGACTTCGATGTCGGCCGTGACTTGTTCCAGCGTGCTGAGCACGCGGCTTGCACCGGAGTCGGTGCGGAATAATGTCGCCGACTCGAATAAACGCTGGCTCTTGTTCAGGGCTTGCTCAAGCGACTCTGCGATACGCGTGGAGGTTTGCACGGTTTCAGCGGCATGGGTTTGCACCTGTGCGGCCATCGTGTTGAAGTCGGCATCCAGGCCGCGCAAATGTTGGGCTTGCCGTGTGATCCCGGCCGATGTAGAGGCAGCCTCCTTGGCCACCGTGTTGACGCCGCCCGCGATGTCGCCGAAATGGGTGGCGATATTCAGCACCCGAGTCTGGCTGGTTTGCATCAGCGTGGAAAACTGCTCGGTGGCTTGCCCCACGGTCTTCAGTGACTTGTCGATCGACCCCACAGCCTCCGTGATGCTGCTTACCGATTTTTCAGTACTCTGCGCGAGTTTGCGGATTTCCTCGGCCACGACGGCAAAGCCACGCCCAGCTTCGCCGACGCGGGCCGCCTCGATATTCGCGTTGAGTGCCAGCAGGTTGGTTTTCTGGGCAATGTCGCGGATCATGCTCATTTGCTTCACCACACCGCCAAACTGCTGCTGTAATGCCTGGATTTCGGCCCGATTGCGCGCATTCTGCTCGACCAACTCGGCGAACATCTCTCGCATGCTGGCGCTCTGGCTCGAGCCTTCGGTGGCCAATCGGTCGATGCGATTGGATTCGGTATCGACCTTTTGGACCTGGGTCAGCAGCGCTTCGATGCCCTGCACGGCCGTACCCAGTTCCTGGCCGACCGCCGCAATCCGCTGTGTCTGCAGCTGGGCGTGGGCCTCGCTTTCGGCGAGTGCGGCCTTCGAATCGAAGCGGATGCGGGCGATAGCGTAGGCCACCTCAGTGGCCCCGTCGGTAACCTTGTCAACGAAGCCGCGTTGCAGATCCAACAGCGCACGTTCAGTTTCAGGCAATGTGGCGGTTTGCGCCGGGCGGAGGTCGAGCGGGCGGGTCTGCAGCCAAGTGGCGAGGTCCTTGGGTGTGTTGGAGTTCATGATGCGTGGGGTTGGATTGGCAGATGCGGGCTGCGCGCTCTGGTGTGGACTCAGGATCCAAGCTGGGCTGCGCTGGTGATGGCTTTGCGCAGCGCCGCGCCGAGTTCTTCGGCGACAAATTTGGCGACATAGCCTTCGGCTCCGACGTTGCGGGCGTGATCCTCGTTGGCGGCCCCGGTGAGCGAGGAGTGGATGACGACGGGAATGCGCTTGAAGCGTTCGTCCTCCTTGATTTTGCGCGTGAGGGTAAAGCCATCCATCTCGGGCATTTCGAGGTCCGTGAGCACGGCTGCGACTTTCTGGCCCACGGTCTTGCCCTCGGCCTTGGCGTCGTGAGCCAGTGCCTGAAGCTTGTCCCACGCCTCCTTGCCCGTCTTGGCCATCACATAAGGGGCGTGGAGAGCCTGGAGCACCTTCTCGATTTGGCTGCGGGCCACAAAGGAGTCGTCTGCGGCCAGGATCATTGCACCTTGCGGAAGCTCCAGCTTCTGGCCAACCTGCGCGGCATTGACTTCCTGCACGCGTGAGGGAAGGACATCGCGCAGCACCTTTTCTACGTCCAACACCAAGGCAAGGCGGGTTTTGTCACTGTCGGCATCGAGGCGCGCGATGCTGGTAACCATGCCGCCCACGGCATTGGCCTCGGCCGAGAGCACACGGCTCCATTCCAGTCGCGTGATTTCCTCGACTTCTTCCACAGCGAACCCCTGGACCGAGCGCTCGTACTCGGTGACGATGAGGATGTTCAAGGCTTTGGGCTTGCATCCGACAAGGGCGGGGAGGTCGATCACCGGCAAGATTTGGCCGCGAATGTTGGCCACACCCAACACATGGTCGGGGGCGCCGGGCATCGCGGTGATGCTGGGCATGACCAGCGCCTCGCGCACCTTGAAGACGTTGATGCCGAAAATCTCACGCCGCCCGCCAGGGTCTTCGCCGAGACGGAACAGCAACAGCTCAAATTTGTTCGTTCCCGCGAGGCGTGAACGCTCGTCAACATCCTGAAGTACGGTGGACATGATGGCTCCGTGTTTAAAAAATTGTGGGATGGAAGGCGATGGCTCAGCGCACGAGTGCCATCAACGCCTCGACGCGTTCGGTGAGCGTGTCGGTCAAGCCCTCGAGTTCACGGGCGACAGTGTGGATGCGCGACTGGTCACCTGAACGCAGCGCGTCGAGCAGCCCTTGGCCCGCCATATGGAGCGACTTATGGACACTTCCAGTGGCCGCAAAGCCTGCGTCTGATCCGAAATACCCCTGCGCAGGTCCGTAGTACCACTGTCCAAATTGGCAGCCGCGGTCGTCGGAAAGATCCATATCCACGCTCTTGCCCGTCTGCGCGGCAGCTAGCAGGTCGCCGATCCACGCGTAGTGCATGGTCAGCGCGATGCGCAGCGCAACACCCGGGCTGGCGAGGGTGCCGATGCGGCTGGCGCCTTGCGTGAGGCCGGTGCGGGCGCGGCCAACGCTCTCGACCATGGCGCCAACCTGGGCAGTCAAGGCCTGCACCTTGCTGCAGACTTGCTCGCCGCCGGCGTGCTGCGATTGCGCGTCGTGAACCAGGGCTTGCATGTGTTCGCTCTGGGTGGACGCAATCTGGAGCAAGCCACCAATCGTGCTTTGCACTTCGCTGGTCGCGTCCTGTACGGTGTCAATGTGGCTACCCACGCGCTCAATGCGCTCGACTGCGGCCTCCATATCGCGCCCGAGCACCCCGGAGTTATCGCGTATGGACAGGGTCAGGTCGTCAATTTTGTGGGTGATGGACGCGGTCTTGCGTGCGAGGTTGCGTACCTCATCGGCCACCACGGCAAATCCACGTCCTGCCTCACCCGCCCGGGCTGCTTCGATGGCCGCATTGAGGGCGAGCAGATTGGTTTGATTGGCCACGTCCTGGATGGTGGCTGTCATCGTTTCCACGGCTCGCACCGAGTCCACGAAGCTCGCGACTTTGCTTTGGGTGGAGGCGACGAAGTGCTTGACCTCGCGCACCTCATCCTGCACTTGGTCGAGCGCCGCGCGGCCGCGAATGACGTTCTGCGAAGTTGCTTCAGTTTTGTCCTGCAGCGTTCGCATGTCAGCCGCAGCTTCCTGCACGCGGTCAGCTGTGAGCTGCATTGCGTGCGTGGTGTCCACGACTTGGGTGGAGAGTTCGACGAGACCCGCCTGGTAGCCCGCGACCGTGGATTGGGCGGAGGTCAGGCTGCGCGTCGTGTGGCGCACGGCGTCGGCCCCGGCGAGAAGGGCGGAGCGCACGGCGGCGAACTGCTCCACCCAGTGTGCGCCGTCAATGAGGTCGAGCCCGAGCAGGGTACGGCTTCCGCATCCTGTGAACAGATCGAGTACCGCGCTGAGCACGGTTTCGCGGTCAGTTCTGAGGCGGGCGAGAAGGCCGTCGGGCTGAATGCTGTCCCCGGGCAGCCTCGTCACCCCCATGTGGGAGGGGATTTCCGCTGGGGCAAGCACGGTGGCTTGTGCCGGGAGTTCCAGTGTGGTTTCCATGATCGATGTCCGTGGGTTGAATCGAGAGCGGCTCAGGTCTGCATCAAGTCACGCAAAGGCCCGTGCTTGGCCACGCGGCGCAGCAGCGACATGCCGATGCCGAGTGCGCATATGTGGTCTTGCGCATTGGGTCAGTGGCGTCGTGAGGGCGTTCACCGCGATGGCGATCTGGGTAGCTGCAACGCCCGGGCCGTTGCGCGCCGCCTCGAACAGCGACTCGGCCATGCAACGCAGATCCGGGCGCTTGATGCCGCGATGCAGCAAGGTGTGATTCATGCCGTTTCGCTTTCGTCGTTGGAGTCGGTTGGAGCGCCATGCTTTACTGGAAGCCCAGGCGCAGGTTGCCCCAATGGCGGCCTGCGACTTGGATGGGAACATCCAACTCGCGCAGCACTTCACCCGTGTCGCGGGCATAAATCATCAAGTGGACGGCCTTGGTATTGCGTGCGGCCTCCAACCCGAACACGTCGTTGAAGATGCGCATCGCACGGTTTCCAACCAAGTCCTTCTGGGGGTCGCCGGTCAGGGGCTTGTCGTAGATGCTGTTGTGGGTGGCGGTATAGCCATTGCGGTCGACGGCGAATGCGAATCGGAAACTCGTGCTCTGTCCCAGGATCTCGTCGAGCACCGTCTGCACGCGCTGCTTGAACAGGTCGGTGAAACGGGTTCGATACTTCGTCGGTTGGGTGTCCGCGATCGGCAGGTAGTTCTCATCGAACAGATCACTCTCGGCGATCCTGCGTTCGAGCACGGCTTGATTCAACAGTACTTCGATCCGCTGTGCGCCTTGCATCGCCGCACGCGAGGCCATGCTGAGCTCAGAACCGGTGTCGAAATCCAGATTCATTTCAAGCAGCGTCTTGTTTTCGTTAAGCGTTTCGAGAAGATTTGCCGATACTTCTTCGGAACCACGAATACCCTCTTCAGTCGCTTGGCGGATGCCCGAGGCCATCTGGCCAAAGCTGGCGTTGAGCGTGGCGATGATGTTCTGTGAGGTGTTGCTCAGGCGTGCGACTTCGGTGAACACCGTTTGGTTATCAGCGATGCCACGCTTGATCTCGGCAAAGCCATGCAGAACGTCGCCCATCTGCTCGGCACTCTTGCTCACGGTGGCCCCCAGACCTTCAGACGCGCGATGCGCGACTGCCACCGATTCCCGGATGGTTTCGATGGATCCACCGGCGGCGATCACCGTTTCGGCGACTTTGCTGGCGAGGCGGCGCACCTCGTCTGCAACGACCGCGAAACCCCGACCTGCCTCACCCGCTCGGGCTGCCTCGATGGCGGCGTTCAGCGCTAGGAGGTTGGTCTGGGCAGCAATGTCTTTGATGACGTGGAGCACACGGGTGACGTCCTGTGCGTGTGTCTGAATGCGCTCCAGGTGCTCGCGGTTGCGGTCGGTCTCCGTCATCAGATTCTCAAATTGATCACGTGCGCCGCTCACATCCTGCTGTCGGGCTTCGGTCACATCAACAATCGCTTTGGCTCGCGCAGCCGCCTGCTGGATCTGTCCTTCCATCGCATGAGTCGTCTGCACGACCTGCTCGACGCTGGCCCCAACCTTGGCGATGAGCGCATCTTGCTCAACTTGCCGGGCCTTGATGGTCTGTGCCGAGCCGCGGGGCGAAAAATAACCCCGCGCCGCAGCGAGCCCCACCTTGGTGGAGCCACGTTCCCAGGCTTGGGCCTTGTCACGCAGAAAACTGAGGATGTCGCGATAGGGCGCCGGCAGACGACCGATGCGTTCGGCGCGCGCATCGAGGGGGTGGCTGCTGAGCGCGTCAATCAGGTCGCCGGACGCCTCGCGCTGATTGATGCCGCGCCATGACATGTGGAACGCCGCTACGGCATCAAGCGCGTCGCGCACCGCAGTCAAACGAATCGCGCCGGTGGTTCGTGTCGCAGCCGGCTCGACCGTGACTACAGTGCAGGCGCCGCGCGCCAAATCGCGCAGGGCTGCGAGAGGCGCATCCGGGTCGAGTTGCAGCGCTTCACTGAGGGCCGAAAGGATCGGATCGGCCGGCAGGCTGAGATCCGCGAGGACACGCTGCGCCGCGGGGTTGAGCCAGACCACGCGGTGGACTTCGGCATTGCTTGCGTCAATCAGCGCTTCACAGGAATCCATCGGCGTGAGAACCTGTTGCAGGGCATGCAGTGCGTCGGGATGCAGAGTGGATGTGGGCATGGCGGATCGGCGGTGACGGGCTGGGTCAATGGCGCAGCGAGGGGCTCAGGCAATGGCGCGGCCCACATCGAGCGCGTCGAACCAGTCGATGAAACGTTTGACGTTCTCGCCGGTATAGATTGCTCCATGTTGGGGGCAAAGGAAGTCGATGTCGAGTTTGGCCACGCGCTCGCACCAGTCGCGCTTGGCGGCGTTACTGGGCATCCAGCGCTTGTGGAAGTACTCGGCGTGCTTGATGTGGGCGTCGAATGCGGATGCACTTTCGAGGTTGCGTCGTTCGACGAAGGCAGAATGCCCGACCGGCAGGAGGGCTGCGCCGACGTCTCCGGAGAACAGCACCTTTGCCTGTGGGTCGTAGAGGTGGAAGTTGGCTGAGGAGTGCAGATAGTGGGCGGGAATGATCTGCAGTCGAGCCGACCCCATGAGCAATTCGGCGCCCTCGTCAGGGATGCCTTGGATGTTGGCTTCCAGGGCGCCGTAGTGGCGGATGAATCCGACCCAGAGCTTGGAGGTGTGCCAGGTGATTTGGGGGCTACAGGCGTTCCACAGCGGCAGGCTTGACGCGACGTCCGGGTCCTGATGGCTGACGAAGGCCTGCTTGATGGTGGACGGCGGCAGCACGTCGACCAGTGCCGAAAAGACTTGCGGGAAGACCTCAAAGCCGCCCGGATCACACAGCAGGGTGTCATTGTCGACCTGCAAGGCAAAGACGTTGGAGTCGACGACGCGCGATTCCTCTTGGTCGTAGACCATGAACCATTGGTGCTGTCCTTCAGAGTAGAACTTTTCGGCTTTCATGGAAGAACCTTTTCAATGTGTTCGGCGTAGGCGCGAAGGAGGTCGCGAACCTGCACGACGGCGTTGTCCATATCGGATGAAACCTGGGCCAGAGACGCGAGGCCGTCGCCCTTGAGGGCAGCTTCGATGCGGCCGTTGACGACCACGTATTCGAGCTCGGCCACCACGCTTTCGAAACGCCCCAGTGCCTGGCGCATCTTGAAGCCAGCACGGCGGCTTTGGTCATGGTGCGAGACCATCTTCTTCTCATATTCCCCTAAAGTGGCTTGCAGTCCTTGCGCCGCTTTGCGCACGGAATCGGGAAGCGCGTTGAGCTTGTCGCGTTGATGCGTATCGCGCAGGGTCTGCATGAAGGCAAGAATCAGGGGTTGGATGGCGCCCTGAAGGTCGGTGGCCGCGCCCTGCAGCTGCTGAGCACCCTCGCGGAATGATTGAGCGACCACGCCATAGCCGGCGAGGTCTTTACCGTGGCGCTTGACCAGGACCTGGGCATTGAGCGCCTTGCGGTCGATCTCACGCAGCCTGCGCTGAAGCTGGCGCTGGAAGGTGAAGGTCGCGTCCGCGACGCCGACGAAGTTGTTTCGCAGCTGGACAATGGTGTTGGATGTCATGGCAATGTCCCCCGGTTTACTGCGCAGTCTGTGTGGTGCGCATGGCGCGTGCGAGGGCCTGGATGTCAAGGATGAGCACGACGTCCCCGCCCCCGGAGATGGTGGCGCCCTGGTACCAGGACGATTGCGCGGAGATGTCCAGGGGTTTGACGACGGAGTCTTCGGTGCCGACGGCTTCGGAGACGACGAGCAGGCCCTGTTCGGTGAGGATGCCCTCGCAGGGGTCCTTGCCCAGGTTCAGGGGTGAGCCCTGGAGTTGTTGGCCGAGGTCAATGTACGGGACGATGCGGTCGTTGCCGACCTGAGCCATGAGGCGCCCGGAGATGCTGTGCACCTGCTGGGGTTCGATTTCCATCAGGTTGTCCACCACCGACACGGGCAGCGCATAGGTTTCGCGGCGCAGCTTGAAGTACAGCACGGGCAGCACGGCCAGCGTCAGGGGCAGCTCCAGTGTGAGCGTGGTGCCCTGGTTGGGCCGCGTGGTGATGTCCACACGGCCGCGCAAGGCCTGTACGGCCGAGCGCACCACGTCCATCCCCACACCGCGGCCGGAGAGTTCGCTGACCTGCTCCTTGGTGGAGAAGCCTGGCAGGAAGATGAGGTCAAGCATCTCGCGCTCCGACAAGCGCGCTGCGTCGGCCTCGCTGATGATGCCCTTGCCGAGAGCCGATTGCAGAATCTTGTGTGGATTCATGCCGCGTCCGTCATCGCTGACCTGGATCTGCACCTTGTCACCGAGATGGATTGCGAGCACTTTCAGGAGACCCTCTTCGGGCTTGGCCGTGCTCAGACGATCCTGCGGGGTTTCAAGGCCGTGGTCCAGCGCGTTGCGCACCAGGTGGATGAGGGGCCCCGAGAGGGCGTCGATGACGGTCTTGTCAATTTCCACGTCCTCACCGCCGAGCTCCAAGCGCACCTTCTTTCCGAGCGAGCGGCTCGCGTCGCGGACCACGCGAGGAAGGCTCTGGAACAGCCGCTTGCAGGGCTGCATACGCAGGCGCATGACCGTGTTTTGGAGGTCGTTGACAGCCAGGTCGGTCTCGCGCACCATGCGCACCAAGGCTTCGTCGCTCTGGGCAAAGCGGGCAACTGCAGCCGACAGTCGGTTGCGCAGCAGCACAAGTTCACCGACCTGGTTCATGGCCTGATCCAGGCGCGACGAATCGACCCGGATGGTGGTGTCTTCACGCGACTGCGGCTCGCTGCTCTGGGCGGCTGGGGCCGCCGGTGCATGGCTGGCCACCGGCGCAGGCGCAGCAGAGACCGGTGCCGCGGGTGAGGTGCCAGCGCCGGGTGCGCCGTGCTTGCCGTAAAGCGCGTCGAGTGTCTGGTTGAACAGGGCTTCGAGGTCGTCTTCAGCCGTGGACGCAGGGGTCGGCGGCGGTGCGTGGACAGGCTTTTTTTGGACATACAGGCCAGTCTGCCCGGCGGCGTCGGTGCGGGCCTCGGCCCAGGTCTGGCCTGCGCCGTCAAGCGGCTGCGGCGAGGGCAGGGTGGGCTGCTCGCCCCGTGCGTAGGCCTGCACCACGGCGCCGAGTTCGGGGTGGCCCGGGGTAGGGTTCTCGCCATGCGCCATTTCGTCAAGCATGCGCTCGATCATGTCGGTGGAGCGCAGGATGGCGTCGATCATGCCGCTGTCGGCGGTGAACTTGTTCGCGCGCAACTTGTCGAGCAGGTCTTCGAGATGGTGGCACCACTCGACCATGTTTTGCGCTTCCAGAAAGCCCGCTCCCCCCTTGAGGGTGTGGAAGGCGCGAAAGATCGCGCCCAGAACAGCCGCATCGGTGGGGTCCGCTTCCAGGCGCAGCAACTGGCCCTGCGCGTCCGCAAGCAGCTCGCGCGATTCGGCGAGAAACTCCTGCAGGATGTCATCGTCCATGGCCATGATGGTCCTCAAATCCCGAGTTCGGCGAGCAGATCGTCGACGTTGTCCTGATCCATACGCGTGCCGCTGAAGGTGCCCTCAGGCACCGGCTCCGCGCCCTGCACGTAGCCCAGCTGCGCCAGCGATTCCTGGATGCGTTCCTCCACGGCCTGCAGCAGGGTGATGGTTTTCTTCAGGCGCTGGCCAGCCAGGTCCTGCCCCTGTTGGCTGGTGAAAATGGACTGCAGATGCGTGCCCAGTCGGTCCAGCCGGGAGTCAATGAAATCGCCGTTGGTGGCGCGAATGGCAGCGAGCTCCGCCTGCGCCGCTTCCACGGCCTCAAGGGTGGCCATGGCCTGCTGCTCGCTGAGGTGCAGGGCTTCCTGCAGCGGATGGCTCACGCCGGGCAGGTCGCTGGAGGCGCGCATGATGCGCTGCACCCCTTCGGTGAGCAGCGCGTCGGCTTCGCGCAGGTTGTGGACCGCAGCGCCAGCGAGCGTGGCAGGACTGATGGACGTGTTCATGCGGCCTGACCTCCGTGCAGACGCTGAAGGATGACGTCAATCTTGGCCTTGAGCGTGTCGGCCGGAAAGGGCTTGACGATATAGCCGTTCACGCCGGCCTGCGCTGCAGCGAGAATGTTTTCCTTCTTTGCCTCGGCCGTCACCATCAGCACCGGCAGGCTGCGGGTGCTCGGGTCCTCGGACGCTCGAATATGGCGCAGCAGGTCAATGCCCTGCATGTTGGGCATGTTCCAGTCCGTCACCACAAACTCGATGCCACCCGCCTCGATGCGTTTCAAAGCCTGCACCCCGTCCTCGGCCTCATCGATCGTGCCCGTGACGTGCCCGGTCTGCATCAGCAAACCCCGGACAATTCGGCGCATCGTGGGGAAATCATCAACAACAAGAAATTTCAAAGAAGCGCTCCTGAGTCGATCGCAATATTCAAGTCTTGTTGGGTATGACGGCACGTTCAGGTGCAACTTGATGGTGGCATCCGAACGCCTTGCCAGCGCATCGGGCGCGCGACAGGTCGTGGCCAAGGCGCTCAAGCCGGGAAAATTCGTGACGTAACAACATTCAGGGTCATGCCGACCCGCGCCCATCGTGGGCGCTTACGACCTAGCCCAGACCTTTGCGACCATGTATCTCCTGATTGGTTATGCCCTGTCCCTCTCGGCAATTTTTGGCGGCTACATGGCCGAGGGAGGGCATCTGGGGTCTCTCTTGCAGCCCTTTGAGCTGCTGATGATTGGCGGCGGAGCCTTTGGTGCGTTCTTCGCGGCGACTTTCCCCAAGTCGTTCAAGGCCACGCTCAAGGCGCTGCCGATGGCGATGAAAGGTTCGACCTATTCGAAGGCGGCGTACCTGGAGCTTCTTTCGCTACTCAATGAGCTGTTTACCCGCATGCGGCAAAACGGGCTGATGGCGATCGAAGGTGATGTGGAGGACCCGAAAAACAGCGAAATCTTCAAGAAATTCCCGCATATCGTGGCGGATCATCACGTGCTCGAATTCATCACCGATTACCTGCGTCTGATGATCGGTGGCAATCTGGGGGTGATGGAGATGGAAAATTTGATGGACGTGAACATCGAGACGCACCATCGGGAGATGGAAATTCCCATTCACGCCATGACGCGCACGGCGGACAGCATGCCTGCCTTCGGGATCGTTGCCGCCGTCATGGGCGTCGTGCACACGATGGCCTCCGTTGACCAGCCGCCCGCTGTGCTCGGCGAATTGGTGGGCGCGGCGCTGGTGGGGACCTTTCTGGGGATTTTGATTGGCTATGCCATCCTGGCACCGGTGGCCTCACGCATGGAAGATCGCGCACACGAGGGCACGAAAATGCTTGAATGCATCAAAGTGGCGCTGCTGGCGACCATGAACGCCTATCCGCCACAAGTTGCCGTCGAATTCAGCCGCAAGGTCTTGTTCTCCGGCGAGCGACCAAGCTTTAGCGAACTCGAGTCGCACCTGCGCGAAGCGAAGGGGAGGTAGTCATGGCCGACACGAAGCCCCAGCCGATCGTCATCAAGAAGATCAAAAAGATCAGTGGGGGCGGGCATGGCGCCGCCTGGAAGATTGCCTACGCGGACTTTGTCACGGCGATGATGGCGTTTTTCCTGCTGATGTGGCTTCTGGGTTCCACGACCAAGGCCCAATTGCAGGGAATTGCCGAGTATTTCCAGAATCCTGAGAAGGTCTCGCTCGAAGGCGGGTCGGGCGCCGGCTCGGCCACCTCCGTCATTCAGGGCGGGGGCACCGATCTCACGCGCACCGTTGGCCAAGTGCGCAATGGCGCCACTCCTGGCAAGACCGTCGCGCCCAATGCCACGCAGGTGCGCGAGGAGCAGATTGACAAGCAAAATCTCGAGGCCTTGAAAAAGGCGCTGGAGTCGCAGATCGATGCCAATCCGCAACTCAACGCCTTTCGCTCGCAACTGCTGATTGACATCACCCGCGAAGGCCTGCGCATCCAGGTTGTTGACAGCGACAAGCGTCCGATGTTCGCCTTGGGCGGGGCCGATCTCGAAGCCTATGCTCGCACCATCTTTCAGGACATTGCGCCAACCCTCAACCAGTTGCCCAACCACATCAGCATCACGGGGCATACGGACGCGCTGAGTTATCAGAACCAAGGCAAAGGTTACAGTAATTACAATCTGTCAGCTGACCGCGCAAACGTGGTGCGCCAGGTTCTTGTGCAATCGGGCCTGGATGAGTTCAAGGTGCTGCGCGTGGTCGGCATGGGCTCGGCGGCGCCCTTTGATCCGCACAACCCGGATTCGTCGCTTAACCGGCGTGTGAGCATCGTGGTCTTGTCCAAACAGGCCTACGCGCGCATCGTGAGGGACCAGGGGGCCGAACAGACCGCCAGTACTTCAGCACAGGCGCGAGCGCAGATCCTGATGCCCGCGGGATCGAGCGTTGCTGGGGGGCATTGACTGGATTGCGGAGCGCATGCACGTCGACTTTTTGTGCACTATGCTCAAGTTTCGTGAAATTGTGCCGTCAAACCGAGTGTCAGCGGTATACGTAGGCGATGATGGTCTGATCTGCCGCACCCGAGGGTGCAAGAAAACCTGAGACGATCCGGCGTTTTTCTAAGAGAATATTAGCGATGAATCCCATTCAGAATTCCATTACCACTTCGACCAGCGGGAGCACGCAGAAAGCCGACGCTGGCGTCAAACGGGGTGGAGTCGGGGCTTCCAAGTCTTCAGGCGCCGGAGCATCCGGGGTGCAAGCGGGAGGCGATATGGTGTCCATTTCCAATTCGGCGCGCCTGCTTAACACCGCGAGCACCATGACCACTTCCGGCGTGTCTAACCAGCGTATCAATGCCCTCAAGGAAGCCATCGCGTCAGGGCAATACACGGTCGATCCGCAGAAGATCGCCAAGGGCCTGGTGCAGGATAGTCAAGCGCTGCTGAAGGCAACGGCAGGCGGTTAATGCCACGGCCCTGAGCCATTCCGCAGTCGCTGTCCAGTCGCCATCATGTCGGAACCCGAAGCGTTTGACAGGATCTTGTTGGCCCAACAGGATTTACTGGGCAGGCTCCAGCAGATGCTCCAGACGGAGCTTGAGGCCTTGCTCGCAGGTGACGTGGAGAATCTCCACGGCTTGGCGGCTGGCAAGATGGACGTCTTCGCCGAACTCAGAGCTCTCGAGCAGCAGCGGCTGGAGCGCGTTGGCCAGCGCAGCGCGGCCATGTCGGTCGAAGAGGCTGACCGGATGCGCAAGATTCAGGAGCTCGGGCGCGCTGTCGTGCAGGCCAACCAACGCAATGGCATGATTGTGTCGGCACTGATCCGCAACACCCAGGGTGCCCTGGACATCCTGCGAGGGATTAGCGCTGACACCGCAGCGGGAGTGTACGGGCCGGCGGGACACTCGCTCGCCACGCAGCAGGCAGCCAAGCCCTTGGGTAGCGCCTGACCCGGTCCTGCCTAATGCTAATCCTGAGCCGTCATGCTGGCGAAGCCATCCTCATCGGTCAGGACATCCGCATCGTTGTTGTTCAGGTCGGTGGCGGCAAGGTCAGGTTGGGTATCGAAGGGCCCAAGGAGCTTCGCATCCTGCGTGAAGAGCTGTACAAGATGGTCATTGACCTCAACCAGCAGGCCACCGCGCCCGACCAGGGTGCGCTCGACTCCTGGCTGCAGCGGGGCGTGCAACCGTTGCCCTAGCTGGCGAAACATAACCCGAAACCCAACGTGATGACGTCCCTCACCCGATTCGGACCGCTGCGCATCGCCGCGGCACAGCGCTGGACCTGCGCAGGACCCATGCCAGGGTTCGAGACACTGCACAGCTTCGCGTTGCTGCAGCATGAAGGGCAGGGGCCGTTTCTATGGCTGCAATCTCTTGAGGAGCCGGACCTGGCTTTTCTCATCGCCGGAGCCGATTGTTTCGGTCTGAGATATCCGCCTGCAAGCCGCGCGCGCGCGGACGGGGACACGGAGCCTTGCGTGCTCGTCATCGTGCCACAGCGTCCAGAGGACACGCTGAGGGTTCACCGTTTGGCGCCCATCCTGTTTGACGCGAGGCACGCCAGCTTCGTGCAGGAAGTATTCGAGCCCGAGCAGGTTACCGGTACGGGCTACTGGACCGGCCCTTCCGGCCGGGCGCAAAGCGCGGCGTGGTTGGCGCGGATCGTGCATGTCGAGCACGCGCGCGAAGGCGGGGTAACGCAGGGTGCCGCATTGGTTGCAGGGGACGCCACCGATCGCGGGTCAGCGCTTGGCGTCGCGCAATAGTTCGCGATCGCGGCGCTGAACATAGTTCGTCACGCGCCTCTCGAATGCCGCAGTCATATTCAGGAACTGGACGCCAACCGTCCGCATTGGCTGCCGGACTTTAGCGCTGCGCAAAGGGCCAATCGAGCGGATCTGGGCCTCGCTGGCGAGTTCGATGCCATCAAGTTCGAAGCGCACGAGTGGGATGTACTCACCTTCGGTCAGGGAAAAATCCGTGGGCACCTCCACAAGGATGCGCATGCCGCTGCCGCTGATATCGTGGCACTGTCCCTTGAGGGAGCGTGCGCCGCGCCGTTGGACCTCAACATGGTTGACGTCGCCCGCACTGACGGTCACGCGGTAGTAGCTGCGGCGCTGGAGGTAATACGTTGTGTCGGGATAGGCAATGCACAGCGCGCCATACCCTTCCCAGTGGGTCGTCTTGAGCAGGTGGCTCTGGAATCCGACATAGACCCCGTCCGATCGGCCAAGGCAGAAGAAAGGTTGACCTTCGCCCACCCGGCGATTGCCATGCGCGGGGTTCAGGTCATCAATGATTAACTGGTTTTCGGCGCGGTCGATGTGCAGCACAAGCGATGTGAATTCCTCCGCATGCTCGCTCGGGATGACCGCCAGGGCCTCGCGCTCGCGGGCGATGCGGGCGAGCACGCGCTCGGCTTTTTGCTGTGTGGTCAGCCGGAACTCGTCTTTGAACAGACTGTGAGCAACCTCGCGCATGCGTATTCGAACTCAGAAGGGTCAAAAAGGGGCTCAGATGCCAATACTTTCAGCCCAGGCCAGGGCTTCGAGGTGGGCAATCGCGACCTGCCTGCGCTGCATGCCCAGCAGGGCAATGTGCAAATCCACATCCTCCCAGGTATCTTGCTCACAGGCCTTGACGATTTGCAAATACGGCCCGAACGTCCCCTGATGGTGCTTGAGGGCCAGGGTGATGGGTTCGGCAAGCGAGATTTCCTCCAGCGCCTTGTCCAGGGGCACGCCAAGCATGACGTCGAGCATGGAGAAAACGCCGACGACGAAGGCGTTATCGATGTCGGCATCCGACACCGTGCCCGTGGTAAGCAATTCCATCATGCGCCCGCGTGTAATGGCATTGCGGGCCATCGCGGATGCG
>JABBOE010000253.1 GCA_019351955.1 Pseudomonadota bacterium | reverse complement strand
ATCTGACTCCCCAAAATGGGGATTTTGGGGAGTGAGAGGAGGATGAACGGGGTTCCCGGCAGTTTGGTGCGCGGACCGCCGTCGCTGTCCGCCTGGCCCTGGACAATCCGGCGCCAGGTCGTTGGATCTCTTGCCGCGACGGCTTTGCCGGCCACCCGCGCCCGGCTTGCCCCTGGCGTGGTCTCGATTGCGACGACGAACGGCATTTTGCGCGCAGCCCCGCACCCCCGCTTAACCCCTCAGGCTATCCAGCTTAGGTACCCGCATAGATCGCCATGCTCTCGTGTAACGTTGGACTCTTCCGATGCCGATGTCTCAGTTGCCGAGCAGGCGCTGGTGTTTCGGGGCGATCGGCGGGGAACTTGGGAACAGTGTTAGGCCGTGCTCGTTCTCTTCCACGCGGGCGGCGGGATAGACCGCCAGAGCCAAGGCTAAGTTGTCTTTGAAGTGGGACCGGAAGTGGAACAGGTGCTTGACGTTGGGTGAGAATTGCACCCGCAGCGCCTGCCAACTGACAGCCTTGGGCTTGTTCAGCACATGGAGCCGGTAAGCCAGCCAGCAATACACGTCGAGTGCCATCGAGTTGTTGTTGATAGCGGATATGGCGGATTCCTCGATCGGAACCGGATGTTTCTTCAATTGCTCGAAGAAACTCTCGGAGAGCTTGGCTGTCTCCACAAACAGACTGCCCTGGTCGCTGTTGTCGCCCATAAACATAGCGGTATCGAGAATATTCTGGTTGATCAGCCCGGTGCGACCGCCGGCCTGAATATGGAAGCTGAGTCGACAGCGGCTGATCCGGCTGGCCTGCTCCTTCACGTCCCGATAGCTTTTGCCACCGAGCGGGATACCGAGCCTGCCCAGCCAGTCACTCAGAGAGCGGCCAAGCTCTACATTCCGGTTGTTGGTGCGCAGCGCCTCGCTTTGTAGATACAGCATGATCAGTCGGGCGCGCGAGCCATAGGGCACCCCGACCCAGGCATTCTCCCCGCCAGGTAACGGCCGTCGGCCTGGTTCGACCAGTAGCGTGACGTGCTCGGTTTCAATCCGCCACAACGCGTCATCGGGGATGCGGCGATGAGGCAAGGCCGCGTGCGCCCAGCCCGAGAACAAAAATGCGATTTCGCTTTGTTCTTCAGCCATGTAGGCGGCGGCAGCTTCAATGGCGCGACGTTCGCGGTCGCCGCCGGCAACGTCCAGTGCTGCCCGCTTGCCTTTGGCCTCGATTAGGTTGTGGATTGTCCCCATTTCGAATCCGACTTTAGAGCAACAATCAACGCATGGGTCGCATAGGCTGTCCAGTTGGGCTTTTCCGATGACAGCTACTAGTAGGAAGTTTAGTGATTCTTTGTATTAGTATGCATCGACAAAGTCCTGGGGATAACTGCAATTTCCGGCGGTTTTCGGTCCGACGGCATCGGCAGAGTCCAAGCCTCCCATCGTAAAAGTCCAAGCCAGCCCGGTGGGAAAGCGGCCAGCGGGCATCGGAAGAGTCCAAGGTTCGCCACCGCCTCGCCGCCCGATTCGGCGATGCCCCACATCGGAAGAGTCCAAATAGGGTCAAGTCGATTGTTCGCCTCGCGCCACCCTTACCTGCTCGCGCAATCCATGGCTACGGAACCAGTCCTCGACCGCCTCCAGCAACAGGTCATGCACCTTCATGTCCTGCTCGAAAGCGTAACGCTTCAGTGCCTTACGAGCATCGCGGTGCAGATACAGCGTCACTGGGGCGGCTTTGTCGCGCAGCGTCCGGTTCGCCCGGGTTGGGGGTGTTGCTGGAACCGTTGGAGGCGGTGCTGCGGTTGCAGCTGGCTTTGCCTGGATCAACCCGATGTTCAGCGCATCGTAGGAAATGGCGGTGGGCTTGCGGCTCATGCGGCCTGCCTCGATCTGCGGCGTGATGGTGTTGGGATAGATCGCCGTGACGGTGTGATCGTAGGATCATAGGATGGTGTGATGGTGGGATCATAGGGTGGTGTGAGGATGGTCTTGGCCCAGTCCCACACCGCGGCGATCTCAGCGGCCGCCTTGCTGCCCGGCTCGCGCTCCTGGATGCACAGTCCCTCGGCCGAGGCGTAAGGGTGGCCAACCAGTTGTGCGATCGCGGTCGGGCAGACCGGCAGGTTGAATGTGGTCAGTGCGGCCCTGGCGAGGCTGAGGGCGGTGGTCTTGGGCGCGGCCTTGTTCAGCACGATACCCGCCGGCTTGCCCAGCGCGGCGATGATGCTGGCGACCGGGCCGACCTGCTCCAGGTCCTCGGGGAACGGCCCGGTGATGATCAGCGAGGCGTTGGCGGCTTCGGCGGCGATGTTAATAATTGGCTGCGCGTGCGGCGGGGTGTCGATCAGCACGAACTCCCCGCCCCTGCCCGCGATCTCGCTCAGCGCGTCGCGGATGGTGCGATTGCCCAAGCCCAGGATGAACGGTGCACTGGGCTGCCGCCGCCGGCCCCAGGAGACGATTGTGGCCTGTGGATCGGCGTCGAGGATCGCCGCCTTGCGCCCGTCAATGAGGGCCTGCACTGCAAGGCTTCGGGCGACCAGGGATTTCCCGACGCCGCCCTTGCGGGCGAGGATGCTGAGGATTTGCATGCCGGCACGGTGGCACGGTGGTCCGGTGTGACGCAAGTATCCTCTCTTGGTGTGAAGACGTATCAGATGTTATCACAGCGTCACACCATATAGTGCGCAGTCGTCGTCATGTTCGCGGACCGCCACAGAGTGATCACACGGTCACACCAAAATGGCACGACGTGATCACACCGCGAGAGGATAAATTATTTCTAGCTGGCCGCGCCGGTCACGGCGGCCAGCGCGTCGAGCGTGCGAATGGCGCGCCTAGTCTGGGCCAGTCAGCATTCGAGGTCGGCGTAATTGACCCCCCAGCGAAGCGGGGAGGATAGGGGCAATGCCGATGGCGGCAGTTCCGGATCACCGGCCCGCAGGCGGGATAGAGCTGGTCCCGGAATTTCGGACGGGTGGCTAAGCTTGGTTCGCCCTGTGAAGAGGACGGACCCGATGACGGGCAAGCGGACGCG
>JABBOE010000252.1 GCA_019351955.1 Pseudomonadota bacterium | reverse complement strand
CCCATGCGATCCCGCTTGGCATAACGGATCGGCCAGAAAGTCAGGCCGGCCTCGTCGCACTGTTTGCCATGGCCGTGATGTATGTGTGCCTCGTCTTCTTGCAACTGCGCCCCCAAACTCTGGCTGGCTTGCGGCGATGGAGTTACGCGGGGTTCTATTTGGACGAAATCTACACCCGACTGGCACTGCGCCTTTGGGCAACACGTTGGGCCCGGCTGGCAGCGCATCCTCATGGCCACGCGACGAGCGACGCCACTGCCGGTCTTGTCTCCCCGTAAACACACCCCAAACGATCGCATGAACACGATGTCCTTCACCTCGCCAAACCAAGGCTCTGGCGCCTCGGACCTGCAGCACAACAGCGGCGAATCGTATCTGGCTTGTCCCGTGACCGATGAAACCCTGTCAAGACGAATCGGAGCCGCCTGTGAGCAAGCCTGCCAGGCGATCGCCCCTGTATGGCCGCTGGATCGGGCGATCGCCGTCAATCCACACTGGGCGCGAACCAGCAGACCGGTGCGCCAGGTCGCGGCCCGCATGGCGGTTCTCGCCGGCATTCAGGTTTTTCCTTCGCGCAGCTACCAGCGGCAAGCATGGCAAGCCGGGCGCATTACGCAGGTCGACCTCGCCGATGCGGTGGCCACGCTGTCGCCTGAACATGCCAATGGGCTGACCGTCGCGCAGTGCATCGCTGCCCTGGACTGCGCACCCGGCTTGCCTCAAATGCCCCTATTGATCGAAGTGTTGGATGACGATCCAGGGCGTCAGTCCCGTCTGTCATGGCGGCAGGCAATTACCCATCAGGTCAGCCAGACCTGCGCCGCCTATTTCGATCAGCACCAGGCCGACTGGCAGCCCGAGCGTCCTCGGGGTTTATATGCCTTCTGGAGGCACACGCTCATGCACGACCATGGCATCGGGCTGTTAATGGGCTTGCCCGATCTGCACCGGTGGCTCGATGCACTGCCCGCTACGAGCCAGGATGCCGAGCGATGGGTCTTGCGGCGCCTTGAGCTGCCGCAAGAGGTCTGGGCGGACTATCTGGAAGCGGTCCTGCTCACCGTCAATGGCTGGGCATCGTGGTGCGCCTACCTGGGCTGGCAGGCCAACCTGGAAGGGAAGACCGATTCCCATTTACGAGACCTGCTGGCCATTCGACTTGCCTGGGGCGCACTCTTGCTGGAGAGCAAGAACGATGCTGTCACGCGGCAAGCCATTGCGGCCCTGCAGGCCGCGTGGAATCAAGCACCAGCGCATCTTCGGCAAGCGGAAGATGCGCTGGTGATCGACGAGGTCTGGCAACTGGCACTCGAAACGGGCTACCAGCGCCAACTGGCGCGCAAGCTCGGCGCGCAATCCCGTGCCCTTGCGAACGTTGCACACGGGCCGCACGAGACCGAGGTGCAAGCGGTCTTTTGCATCGATGTGCGCAGCGAGCCCCTGCGGCGTGCCCTCGAAGCTGTCTGGCCTGCCATCCAGACCATTGGATTTGCCGGCTTCTTCGGTCTTCCCGTTGCGTATACACCACTGGCTACGCACGCGCGTTGGCCACAGTTACCAGGACTGTTGGCTCCTGCACTGGAAGTGACCGACCGCATCATGCCCGCAACCTCGATGAACAGCGCTGATGGCGAGCACCTCAATCGCGCTGCGGGCAAGGCGCGACGCCGGCGCTTCGCTTGGTCGCAGCAGTGGCTCGCCGGCGGCCGCTGGCCCAGTGCGGCGTTCTCCTTTGTGGAAGCGACCGGCGTGGGTTACGTCGGCAAGCTCTTGCAATGGTTGAGTCCGTCGACCCGCCCACAGGCGCGGGACACCTTGGCAGGCTTGCCCTTGCGATACCGGTCAGTCTGCCGGCCAACCCTCATGGATCTGGCCCTCGACGCCAAGGTGGCGTTGGCCTCGCGCGTGCTTCACGCCGCAGGCCTCGATCGCGAGCTTGCGCCTCTGGTTCTGCTGGTCGGGCATGGCAGTCAGAGCGTGAACAACGCGCACGCTGCCGCGCTCGATTGCGGGGCCTGCTGCGGCCAGACGGGCGAAGTCAACGCGCGCGTGATGGCCCAGCTACTCAACGAGTCGCCAGTGCGAGCCGGCCTGCAAAGCTGTGGCATCTCGATTCCCGAGCAAACGGCATTTGTGGCCGTTCTGCACAACACGACCACCGATGAAATGCATGGTTTCGATCTCGATCTCTTGCCGCCTGCGGCCCGAGGCCGCTGGGATCGGATACAGACGGTGTTCGCCCACGCCTGCGATCAGGTTCGCCGCGAGCGCGCCCCGCGCCTCGGCCTGAATCCGCGCGCGGACCACGGCAAACTTCTGGCACAGCTGCGCCGCCGGGCCAACGATGGCGCCCAGACCCGGCCTGAATGGGGTCTGGCAGGCAACGCCGCGTTCATCATGGCGCCACGCCGTCGCACCCTCGGCGCCGATCTCGGCGGGCGCTGCTTCTTGCACGATTACGACGCCGGGAACGATCCAGATGGCAGCGTGCTGGAGTTGTTGATGACGGCGCCCATGCTGGTGACCCATTGGATCAACTGGCAATACCACGCGTCAACCTGCGATCCGCTGAGACTGGGGGGCGGAAACAAGGTACTCCACAACGTGGTGGGTGGCCACATCGGCGTGTTCGAAGGCAATGGCGGCGATCTGCGCATTGGCCTGTCCCATCAGTCTTTGCATGACGGCGAGCGCTGGATTCACGAGCCCTTGCGCTTGAGCGTTTTCATCGAAGCGCCAGAGCCTCGAATTGAGGACATCCTCGCACGCCACGCGTCGGTTCGACAGCTGGCCGATAACCGTTGGCTTCATCTGTATCGCATTGCGAACGACGGAAGCATGACCCGGCGGGCCGCACCGCGGATTTGGGGGGCGGCGTGACAGGGGCACACTGCGATTTCCTAAATTGTGCGATGAACCATGTGGGCGCAGGCCCCATCTCGATCACATTCTCAGGGGCCGTCTCCCGCGGCACGGCCCCGCACACCTCCAGGAGATGTGATGGATGCCTCCCTCCCTACGGGGATTGAGACAGGAGCACAGAGAT
>JABBOE010000251.1 GCA_019351955.1 Pseudomonadota bacterium | reverse complement strand
GTAGGTCGTGGTGGTCTCCAGCTTCTTGTGCCCGAGCAGAACCTGGATCACGCGGATATCGACCTTCTCCTCCAGCAGGTGGGTGGCGAAGCTGTGGCGCAGGGTGTGCATGGACACGCGCTTGTCGATGTGCGCGTCCTCGGCCGCGGCGTGGATGGCGCGGTTGAGCTGGCGCGTGCTCAGCGGGTCCATCGGATCGAGCCCGGGAAACAGCCAGCCGCCGGGCAGCATCTTTCCCTGGGCATGCCCGACTCGCCACCACGCGCGCAATTGCTCCAGGAGCACGGGCGGGAGCAGCGCGTAGCGATCCTTGCGGCCCTTGCCTTGCTCGACGCGCAAGACCATGCGCTGGCTGTCGACGTCGCCAACCTTCAAGGCGCAGACCTCGCTGGCGCGCAGCCCCGCGCCGTAGGCCACGGCCAGCGCCGTGCGGTGCTTGATGTTGGCTGCTGCGGCGATCAGCCGCGACACCTCCTCGGGGCTGAGCACCACGGGCAGCTTGGTGGGCGCGCGCACCGGCTGGACCTTGGCCATCAGCTCGCCGTGGCCGAGTGTGACGTCGAAGAAGAACTTGAGCCCACTCAGCGTCAAGTTGATCGTCGTCGGCGAGGCACCGTGGTCGACCAGATCCAACTGGAAGCGTCGCAGATCCTCCGCCGTGGCCGTGTCGGGCGATCGCCCCAGGAACATGGCAAACCTGCGCACGCCGCGCACATAACCCGTCTGCGTCTTGGCGCCGAGCTTGCGCATGCGCATGTCGTCGAGCATGCGCTGGCGCAGCGGCGAAACCACGGGATCGGTTGAGTTCATGGTGACTCTCCTGTCGAGGACCGAGGCCGATTGCCTCTACCTCCAACATAGGAATCACCACTCCTCCGACCCTGCGCAGCCCCGCCCGGAGCGCCTACCGCGAGAGCGGTTTAGTCCATGGCCGAGGTGCCGACGTTGGCCTAACGGTTGGAGATCGGCCGAAGCGGTCCTCTGCGGCTGCTCGGTCGCGGGATCTGTCTCGACCCCAAAGCGCCATTGGGTTCTACTCATGCGCCCTGAACTGCCGCCAAATGCATCACATTCCCGGGTAATGTCCAGCCGCAATATCCACCAGCAACGCGGGGTGAGTGGGTTCCCAATCCAGTAGTTCCCGGGTGATCGCACTCGACGCCGGCGCATCGGCACCAAAGAACATGCCGAGCCAGTCAAAGTGTGCCTTGGCCGCGTCCATGGGAATGCTCCCGACCGGAAGACCATGGAATCGACCAATCGCCTCGGCGATGTCCCGTGTCGGGATTCCCTCCTCGGCCACCGCATGGAGCACGGTGCCTGCCGGTGCCTTGTCCACGGCCAGTTGCACCAGCTTGGCGGCGTCCAATCGGTGCACGGCCGGCCAGCGGTTCAACCCCTCGCCTAGAAATCCCGAGACCCCGCGCTCCCGCGCAATGCGCGACAGCACCGCGACAAAGCCGTGGTCTCCCCCTGCGCCATGTACGGTCGGTGCAAACCGCACCACCATGCCGCGCACGCCACGATCAGCTAACCCTAGGGTGTAGGCCGCGTTGGCCGTACGTGGATGCACCGCCGGATCGGGCCTGTCCCGCTCCGTTCCCGCCCGTCCCGGCGGCAAACCCAGTGTGCCCGACGCAACGAGCAAGGGGCCACCCGTGCCGGCGAGCACATCAGCAAAGGTTTCGATCGCAGCTCGGTCCGTGCGAGCCGCAACATCCATCTTTGAGAAGTCGTGGACATAGCCCAGATGGACGACACCCTCCACCTCTGCGGCGATGACGCGAAGACCTTCAAGATCCTCTAGCGTGCCACGCACGACCTCGGCACCAAGAGCAGCAACCTTTGTGGCGGCCTCATCGGAGCGTGCCAAGCCAAGTACATGATGGCCTGCGGCCAAGAGTTCGGAGACGCTGGCCGAGCCAATCCACCCCGACGCGCCAGTAACCAGAATTCGCATGACAGTCCTTTCAGGGAGTGATGACACTAAATGACATCAGTGTAGCTCTATGATGTCACGCTGTGTCAACACTTTGAGAAACCCTGATGGGACGCTGGGAACCCGATGCCGTGGGGCGACTGCGCGCTGCCGCACTGGATCTTTTTGTCGAGCGCGGCTATGAGCAGACGACGGTGGCGGAAATTGCCGTTCGCGCCGGCCTGACCGCACGGACGTTCTTCCGATACTTTCCCGATAAGCGGGAAGTGTTGTTCCAGGGCGCCGAGCGGTTGCAGCAAACCATGGTCGAGGCCCTTCTGGCTGCACCGCCGCGAGCGACGTCCATGGAGGCGGTGGCTGCGGCGATTGGCGCTGCGGGACAGTACTTTGGGGATATCCGGGACTTCGCCCGCCGTCGTCGCGACGTCATCGCGGCAAACGGGGAGTTGCGTGAGCGCGAGTTGATCAAGCTGGCCGCCCTGGCAGACGCGCTTGCCGACGCGTTGGGTCGGCGCGGTGCGGCGGCAGTCGACGCACGTCTTGCCGCTGAGACGGGCATGGTGGTCTTTCGCATGACCTTTGAACAGTGGGTCGCGATCGGCGAGCGCCGCGGATTCGTCACGATTGCGCACGACATGCTGCGGCGCCTTGGCGGTCTGGCAACACATGCATAAGTCGCCCAATGTAAGCGGAGGACGCTCATGAATCCGGCAGATGCCTTCAACGATCCCCAATCCGTTGCCGCCTATGCGCAGGGGCCAATGCACAATGTCCCGAGTTGGGCGCACATGATGTGGGTGCCGATGCCGATTTGAGCCATGCGCCGGGCTTGCAGTGGTCTGGTTGGAGCGCGCCGAACTTCAAGCCTGACGCCGTTCGCAGCTCGTTTGCCATGGCTCAGCCACCGATCGGCATATGGCTCAAATCGGCATCGGCACCCACACATTGCGCGCATTCGGGAGATGAGGAATGGCTGCTGCGCAGTGCGAAGCAGCCATTGAATCGATCGGTGCGACGGACAGCTCCGGCCGACGAGCCGACGCCGCGCCAACGACCTCATCTCGGCCACGGACTAAACCGCTCTCGCGGTAGGCGCTCCGGGCGGGGCTGCGCAGGGTCGGAGG
>JABBOE010000250.1 GCA_019351955.1 Pseudomonadota bacterium | reverse complement strand
GCCCGGCCGATGCCGCGGGCCCAGCCCCAGGCCAGCAAGGCCACATGCATCGCGTTGGACTCATCGTCAATAGCGAAGCCGGCCCTGGTCGCGGTGCCCAGCAATGCGTGAATTTCCTTCCACTCGGGCTCGGTGGGACTGCGCCCCAACACGTCGATGAAGATCTGCTCGGAATTGCTGTAAGCCATTTCAGCACCCGAGCTCTTCGATCTTGGCCATGGCGCTGCCTGCGCGCTTCAACCAGGATTCCAGCGCCAGGCGGTAGCCGAACTGCAGCCCCCGGCCGTCGATCCCGTCTTTCAGGACCTCATGGAAGGGCCGGCGTCCGATCATCACCGCCAGCTGGTCGTTCAGCTCCGGCAACTCGGTTTCAACCCAGGCTCCCTCATCGATGAGTTGCTGCTGCAGTTCGTCGGCCGACCAAAGGGCGAATTTGTCCGACTGACCGAAGAACAGGTTCTTGACGATCAGGCCGGCCTCGTACCGGGCAGGCATGTTGCGCAGGCGGTAGTTCAGCGCCCGGATGCTTTCCTGGGTGCGGCTGAGCAGCCAGACCGGAATCGCGTTCGCCTCGCGCAGCACCTCGTTGACGATGTGGATTGAGCCGTCGAAGGCACGTGTGCCGATCTGGGCCGGCATGTTGACGATGATGCGGTAATCGACCTTCTCGGCGGCCGTGGTGAGGGTCGCCACCCGCGTGCCGAAGTCGATCCAGCCGTTCTCGTTCGACAGATCGAGCATGGCCGTCCCCATGATGCCGTTGCCGCTTTTCAAGCCGCCGTCGCCACACACGTCCGGGTTGGACAGATCAGCGTCATAGACGACGATCCGCGGGCGCTCAGCTTCGGGCTGGGCCAAGTAGTGGTGGACCAGGGCACGCGCAGCCAGGCTCTTGCCGACCCCGCCTTTGTCGCCGTCGATGATGAAAGTCTTGAGCATGCTGTTCCCCTTCAGGTGTTGTGTTCGCCGATGAATTTGCGTTTGGCCTCGGGAGGCCCTTCGATTTCCTTGCGCAGCCGGTAGTCCTCTTCGGACTCGTCCGCGCGCTTGTCCGATCCGTCTGCCCATGGCGCCAGATCCGAACTTGTTGCCGTCCGACGCGGGGCATCAGCGATGGATGTCGCCTGGCGCCCCTTGGCAGGTTCCTTCGCCGGGGGCGCACCCTTGTTCTTGTTCGGCACAGGCTTGGGTCGTTCGGTCGCCCGGCCCTGAAGCTTCTCCAGCAGCTTCTGCATGGCGAAGTGCAAGTCGGCGCGCGGGATGTTGGGCAGCGCTTCGGCCAGTGCGTTCTCCAGGCTGCGGGCCGAAATGCCTGACGCGATGGCATTGCGGATGCCGGCTTCACGCGCGGCGACGGCGCGCGTTGCGAATGAACGCGAAGACTCCGCCTCCTGTGCGGCCCGGGCGTTGCGCGTGGCGCGGTGCAGAAGCTCGTCGAAGCGCGCCATCCCTTCGAGAGCGGCGTCCCGGTCAAACTCTTGCGCCTTGTCGGGCTTGTCTTGTCCTTCCATGAAACCTCCAAGCGGATCCGGATCGGCAGCGATCCCATGTCTGGATTGCGCAGGGGGTTGCAGGAGGTGCGACAAGGGAACCGCGGAGAACCCATGCACGGTACTGACGCGGAACCGCTCGTCGCCGATGCATCGTCGATCGGAACGCGGTGCCCATCGATCAGCGCGTGATGGTTTGGGGTGTCGGGCGGAGCCTGACCAGGATGTTGTCGTGCAGGGACCGTGCGTCAGCAGGGTCGCTGTACGGACAACTCTTATCCTGTACGGAAATGACTACGCAGCCAACGGTTGATCAGTGATCAATTGTGGTTGCGCGTCGATCAAAGCCAGTTAGAAACCGATCGGCGACGAACGGCTTCTGACCGATTGCGAGCGACTGCTGATCGGTGACGGTTGGATGCTGATCGACCTCATGCAACCAGATACCGAATCTGGTTATGAGCAAGAAAACACCCAACAGCAAGAAGCGCGTCGAGATCCGCTGGGATGCCGACGGTTATCGCTCTGTGCGCGACTCGGCACAGTCCTGCGATCTCAGTGTCAGCGAATTCGTCCGCAGATGCGCGATGGGACTCAAGATCCTGACGAAAGCCGACCAAACGGCCGTCAGTGAAGTTCGCAAGATCGCGGGCATGCTCAGGCACTACTACCCGAAGAACTCGAACTGGACGACGGAAGAGAAGAGACGCTATTGGGCCGGGTATGAGAAGTTGGTCGGTATTGCCGACCGAATCGAACACGGTCGGACGCGGCCCTCCATCGATCTGCCGGAGGATGGGGCGTGATCCCACACGTCATCAAGCTTTCAAAGAGCGGGTCGACCAAAGGTGTATTTGTCGAGCCGATTCAATACGCCGCTCGTGACGATCTGGACTCCAAGGCCAAGGGGCTTGCTCCGATTCCGGAAGAAGACATGGGTTGCGTCAACATCGACTTCGATCTGGATACGGAAGAGCAGCGGCTTTGGCTTGGACAGGCGATGACGGCGACATCCAGTCGGTCAGTGCGATTCCAAGGCAACCCCGTTTACCACGTCAGCATCAGCTGGCCCGAAGGAGAGCATCCCACGCGGGAGCAGTGCGAAAGAGCGGTTCATCATTTCATGCAAGGTGTCGGCATGGAGGAGAACGAGGCATTCTGGGCGATCCATCGCGATACCGACAACGATCATCTGCACATGATCGTCAACAAAGTGCATCCCGAGAGGGGCATCGTGACGGGCCCACCGCGATTCGATTACGCACTGCTGCACAGGCTTGCGCGCGAGGTCGAGCTCGATCAAGGGTGGAGTCACGACGCCGGCGCCTATGTTGTCACGGAGCCGAACCCGAGTGAGCCGCAGATCATGCGTCGGGACATCGCCGTGAAGATGGAGCTCTGGAAGGAAGAGGAGATCAGGCGGCCGAACGTCAGTAGCCATGCGCATGCGGCGGCGCAGAGACTCGGGGCCGAACCGTTTCAAGTCTGGATCGCGGGACAGCCGGCCAAGGATCTCCGCGATGCGATCCACCAATCCGGGGCGACTTGGGAGAGCGCTCACCAGGCGTTGGCCAAACATGGACT
>JABBOE010000249.1 GCA_019351955.1 Pseudomonadota bacterium | reverse complement strand
CAGCAATGCCCGGGACTGCACACCATCCGCGCTGATGGTATGCACGGGCGCAGCCAAGAAAAACTACAACGACGTCGATACCAACGGTGCGCGCGCCGCATTGAAGGTCGATCTGAACGACGACTGGTCGATCACCGGCACGCTGATGGGTCAGAACACGGTCGCCAACGGCAACAACGCGACCGACACCGCGATCGGCGACCTGTCGATCACCCACTTCTACCCCGAGCGCACCAGCGACAAGTGGTGGCAGGCGGCATTGACGCTGCAAGGCAAGATCGGCAATTTCGACGTGACCTATGCCTACGCGCATCTCAACCGCGATCAGGTCGAGCACAACGACTACAGCGACTACTCGTTCTGGTATGACCAGCTTCCGTATTCGTACGGTACGTACATCTATGACAACAACGGTGCGTTGATCAATCCTTCCCAGTACATCATCGGCAAGGATCATTACAACGTGAACAGTCACGAGTTGCGCTTTGCCTCGCCCAACGACGAGCGGCTGCGCGCGGTGGGTGGCCTGTTCTGGGAGAAATCGGCGCACGACATCGAACAGCGCTACATGATCGACGGCCTGGCCGACTCACTGACGGTGCCGGGCTGGCCCAGCACCCTCTGGCTGACCGAGCAGTTGCGCACCGATCAGGACGAAGCCGTGTTCGGCGAAGTTTCCTACGACCTGATTCCCGACACGCTCACCGCCACGGTCGGCGGGCGCTACTTCCGCGCCAACAATAGTCTGGGCGGCTTCTACGGTTTCAGCAGCGGGTACTCGCCAAGCTCCACCTACGGCGTGGCGGGCTGCATTTCGCCGCAGCCGTATCGTGGCGCACCGTGCCTGGACTTCAACAAGAACGTCAGGGAAACCGGCTCGCTCGGCAAGGTCAACCTGACCTGGAACATCTCGCCCAGCAAGATGATCTACCTGACCCGTTCCGAGGGCTATCGACCCGGCGGCATCAACCGCCGCGGTTCGCTGCCGCCCTACAAGTCGGACTTCCTGACCAACCTGGAGATGGGCTGGAAAACCACCTGGATGAACAACCGGCTGTCATTCAACGGCTCGGTGTTCCAGGAGGACTGGAAGGACTTCCAGTTCAGCATTCTGGGCGCGAACGGCCTCACCGAGATCAAGAACGCCAACCAGGCCCGGATCAGGGGCGTCGAAACCGAGCTGAACTGGGCTGCCACCTACAACCTGCAGCTCAGTGGCGGTTTTGCGCTGTATGACGCCAAGCTCACCGCAAATTACTGCGGTTTCACCGACGCCAACGGCAACCCGATCACCAACTGTCCGGCAGGCTCCATCAACCCGCAGACCGGCGAGGTGGTGAACGGGCCGGAGGCGCCCAAGGGTAGCCAGTTGCCGGTCACACCGAAGTTCAAGGGCAACCTGGTTGCCCGGTACACCTTCGATGTCGGCAATGACGAGGCGTTCGTGCAGGGCGCCGTGGTGCATGTGGGCCAGCGCAGGTCCGATCTGCGCACCTTGGAGAACAGTCTTGTCGGCAATCTGGCCGCCTATACCACCATGGACGTATCGGCCGGCTTCAACCACAACAGCTGGTCGATCAGCCTCTACGTCAACAACCTGTTCAACAAGCGTGCCCAGTTGTACAAGTACACCGAATGCGCCGAGTCGATCTGCGCCGCGCATGGCGTAGTGGCGCAGTATCCCAACGGGCAGGTCTACACCGTCACCAACCAGCCACGCACGGTGGGCATCACGTTCAAGCAGGAGTTCTAGCCTTTCAGGCGAACTGCGCAAAGCCCGAAGCCCCGGCCCATGCCGGGGCTTTTTTTGAAGCGACAAGGCGTCGTGCATCGCGTCCCATCTGGGCTCATTGCAACCTTGGCCGGCGAACCTGGCCAGAGGGGCGGTGGAATCGCGGATATCGGATCCTTGCCGGCATTTCGTGTGCAGGGCGAAGCATCGGCGACTTGCCGCACTCCGGGATGTCATTTCGTATTTGACATAATATACATTATGCGAAGTTATAGAAGGTGTAGGAGCCGGATACCTTCCGATCCCCCGATCCAGGTAACGATGAACCAAAGCGCTCGACCAGATCGCGAGGCGCGATGTGCACGCGACTGCGTCGGGTGGTTTCCGTTGCTGACGCATTGGGTGCCAAAGTGAACACCTTGGGCGTCAACTGTTGACGACGGCCGAGCCTCTTCCGGCATCCGTTCTCGACGATCTCTGTGAGGTTCAGTTGCGAGCGGCCGTCCGAAAGCGGCTTCGCGATCGCATTGCTGTCTCTTGACCCCTAGATTGCTTGCTACCCCCGATAACACAGGCTAATCGCCCTGCCCTAGGTTTGAAATCGGCCGATTCTGTTGAAAAACTCGGTTCGGAAAAATTGAGCCAAGTCGACACGCCAAATTCGGCCGTGACAGTTGCTTTTCGCAAGATTGAACGCACAAATGTGTCCGAAATCGAACTGTCGCAGGCGTTGCTGTCGGAAATTTCAACTTCCCTTTCTGAAGCTGGATTTTTCAACAGAATCGGCCAGATGCGGACATAGCCGCGATGACTCACGAAGCCCTGAAGGTGTCTGTGGAAAAGGGGCGCCAAAGCATTCTTGCGGCGGCGTCCAAGTCCTCATCGGGCGACGTAGTAATCCATCGGGATGAGCTCGACGGCCCATCCGCCTTCTTCGCCTAGCGTGGCGGCCGGATGCATGGATGCGACGCGTAGCGCCTCGTCACGGCTGTCCGCCTCGATGATGAACTGGAAATCCTCTTGAGTGGGGACACACTGGCGACGAAGCAGATGATCGGAAATCGACAATGCCCTGGAGGGTTTGTAGCGGGTCTCGGCCAATCTGTCCGCTTCGGGTCGACCTCTACCTGTCGAACTTGCCTGGTCGTCACCGAGCCCGCAAGGGCTGTCATCGGCCAGGACACGACAGTCGCAGCCTCGATCAAGTTGCCTGAAAGCTGCCGCTGACCGCGGCGGCGGCCAGCCGGTTGCCGCATCAGCCGCGTGTCTCGCTGCCAGGCGTGTCATGTGCGGGCGGTGCAAGTTGCGGCGGTGGGATTTCCATGCCGTCGCTCTTGTCGCCTAGCAGGCGCCTTACTACTACATAGAACAGCGGCACCAGCATGACGCCCAGTACGGTCGCGCTGAGCATGCCGCCGACCACGCCG
>JABBOE010000248.1 GCA_019351955.1 Pseudomonadota bacterium | reverse complement strand
CCCCGATCGGCACTCCTTTCCTTCCCGCCCTGAACCGCGGGGTTTCTCGGACCAAGTGATGAACGACAGCAACGTACAGAAAGGCGCGATGCCACCCATTGGCATCGCCGCCACGGGCATGCGGACTGAATCGGACTCGATGGGGAAGGTCGACGTGCCGGCGAGCCGATACTGGGGCGCGCAAACGCAGCGCAGCCTGGCACATTTCTCCATCGGCGATGACCGCATGCCTAAGCGGGTTTATCACGCTTACGGCTGCGTCAAGAAGGCTGCGGCGCTGGTGAATCAGGCAGCGGGGCGGCTCGATGCGCGCCGCGCCAATGCCATCGTTCAAGCCGCAGACGAAGCCATGGCGGGACTGCTCGACGCCGAATTTCCGCTCCACGTTTGGCAGTCGGGATCGGGCACGCAGTCGAACATGAACGTCAACGAGGTCTTGGCCAACCGCGCGACTCAGATTCTGGGCGGAGAAATTGGTTCCAAAGACCCGGTGCATCCCAACGACCACGTCAACATGGGGCAGTCGTCCAACGACACGTTCCCCACAGCCATGCACATTGCAGCGCTCATGGCCATCGACGAGCACCTCATCCCCAAGGTCGATGCCCTGGCGACTTGCATTGAGGCCAAAGCTGCGGGGTGGATGCAGATCGTCAAAACCGGGAGAACCCATCTTCAGGATGCGATTCCGCTGACGGTTGGGCAGGAATGGTCCGGATACGCCCACCAGATTCGTGATGCGATTTCCAGGGTTCAAAGGGAGAAGACCGCTTTATATGAACTCGCGGCAGGCGGCACAGCTGTGGGCACCGGTTTGAATGCCCCCCCACATTTCAGCCGCGAGATTGCCACCAAGATCGCCGACCTGACTGGAAAGCCGTTCATCACCGCGCCGAACAAATTCGCGGCGCAGGGCTCTCTGGATGCCATGGTCGCCGTCATGGGGACCATCCGTGGGCTTGCGGTGGCGCTGATGAAAATTGCCAACGACATGCGCTGGCTCGCCTCCGGGCCGCGCTGCGGGTTGGGCGAACTGATCCTGCCTGCGAATGAGCCGGGATCCTCCATCATGCCGGGCAAGATCAACCCGACCCAATGCGAGGCCATGGTGATGGTATGCATCCAAGTCATTGGCGAAGATAACGCGGTGGCCTTCGCCGGAAGCCAGGGCAACTTCGAACTCAATGCGATGCGCCCACTCATCGTCAACAACGTCTTGCATGCGATGAGCATTCTCGGGGACGCCTGCGAAAAGTTCCAACAGTATTCGGTCAGTGGAACGCAACTGAATCGGCAGCGCATCGATGCATTCGTGGGTCAGTCGCTGATGCTGGTCACAGCCTTGTCTCCAGTCATCGGCTATGACCAGGCCTCGGCGATTGCGCATTTGGCGAGTGCCGAAGGGTTGACGCTGCGCGAAGCAGCCTTCAGATCTGGCTTGATCGACATGGAGAAATTCGACGCCGTCGTGCGGCCCGAAACGATGGTCGGCAGCGGGCTGGCGGGGAGTTGAAACTCCTGCGCCAAGGCGACCGAAAACTCGCGAACTGGCTTGGGAACCTGACCTGGCACGGTTTGTCGGGCTGTTTGCGCTGATGCCAAATTGGCCAGCGCGCCGCCGAGGACGCGAGATGGGGCATTTACGCGGGACATCAGTCGCGACGAAATCGGAGGCAGATTGCCCTTGGTCGCCTTCGGATCATGGTACGGCTTGGCCATGACGTGAAGCGCCGGCCTGTCCTTGCAACGCCTAGAACGGCCACCCATCACCGAAGTTGACAGAAGCCGCCGCCCCGCGACGAGCCCCCTTCCACTGGGCGTGCGTTGAGGGTTGACGGTACGCATACGCCAGAAGCAAGAGCGGATCCCAGGGCCCGCACAACGCAAAGGTCGGCTGCGTGGCCCTAAGCATGCGATCAGCGCAACGGTCTGCTCGACGGTCCCTGGCCGAACTTAAGACGCTCATTCCACAACGCTCATGGGCTGTAGCGGATCGCCTGCCATCACTGACGCACTGATGAGAGGCTTGGTAAAGTCAGCCGACGCTGAGCACCACATTGCCGGCGGCGGCGCCACGCTCGACCATCTCGTGCGCCGTCGCGATGTCGCTGAGGGGCAACCGTGCCGCGATGTTGTGCTGCAGGCGGCCATGCGCGAGCATGCTCGTGAGCGTGGCCACAGCGCGCTCACGGTCTGCCGGTGCGAGGTGGTAGACGATGAAGAACTTGAGCTGCAGGTTCTTCGCAATCAGCGGATAGAAGGGTAGCTGCAATGAGCTCGCGCTGCTGCCGTAGGCCACGCATTCGCCGCCAGGTCGCAGCAGGTCAAGGTCTGCCTGCGCATTGACACCCAGGTCGACCTCGATGATGCGGTCTACGCCCCGACTGCTAGTCAGAGTGGTCACGCGCTCGACGAGTGGCTCGGTCTTGTACATCACGATGTCGTCTGCCCCGGCAGCACGCGCCAGTTCCGCTTTGTCGAATGTGCTGACTGACGCGATGACACGCGCGGCACCCAGCAAGCTCGCCATCTGCACCGCATAGTGGCCCACCGCGCCAGCACCGCCGGCCACCAGCACGGTCTTCCCGGCCACCCAACCATCCATCAACACGGCGTGCAGAGCGGTGAGCGCTGGAATGCCCAGGCAGGCACCAGCCTCTGCGGCTACGCCGTCGGGAAGCTGTACGGCCTGCTCCTGCGGTAGGAAGACCAACTCACAGGCTGTCCCATGCTGGCGTCCCCACGCGGCATTCCAGGTCCACACACGCTGGCCGAGGCGGGAAGTCTCCACCCCATCACCGACGGCGTCGATCACGCCCATGCCATCGCTATGGGGGATAACGCGTGCGAACGGCATCGTGCCACTGCGCAGGCCAAGACGGGACTTGACGTCCGAGGGATTGACCCCGGACCACTGGACGCGTACGCGAACCTCGCCGGGCGCGGGTACCGGGTCGGGGAGATCGCCGATCTGCAGCACCTCGTTCGCCGGGCCCAGACGATCATAGAAAGCAGTTTTCATACGAATCAGTTTATCGCCAAGAAGATGCGGGCGAAAGTTGTCGCCCGAACCATCAAAATACAGCGAGGCCCTCAGGCAAGCGAGCCGAGCGCACATCATGACCCAGACGTTGGCATCACTCGGACTAGGGCCTGTTAACACAACCTGCGAAGGCCATCGACCACCAGCACGAAGCTCA
>JABBOE010000247.1 GCA_019351955.1 Pseudomonadota bacterium | reverse complement strand
TATTGGCGACGCTAATGACCAGCTTTTGTTTGGCCATGGAACTATCGGAGAGCTGTAGCAGCAGATGCTGGGTTGCGAAGGGCGACGATTGCGAGGCTTGGTTGTCGGCCCGTGCCGCGATCGGCGTAAGGCAAAGGCAAAGAGCTGTTGCCAGTAGCCGTAATTTCACGTCTCTACATAACCGGGATTGCCGGCCACTCCGATGACTTTGATTTGGTTCGGCTTGTTGATTTTGACGGCTTTTTTGTCGCGCAAATATGTCGCAACAACATCCCAGACAGGTTTTGTTGTTTGCGGTTGAGAGACGGATGCCCAGCCGGCCACCTTGTACATTTTCGCGGGGTCGACGGGTTGACCGTTGTTCAGCGTCATCGCGGAGATACGCTTGCCGATTTTTTCGGCGGGCGCGCAGGCGTAATTCATGCCACCCACGCGCACCATATCACCGCCCTGCTGGTAGTACGGATCGGGGTTGAAGAGGTTATCGCAAACATCTTCCATAGCTGACTTGATTGTCGCTCCCGACATCATTTGCACATAAACATCAGGGTACGTTATCGCGGTCTCAGAGAGCACATCCTCCATGGTGATTTTGTCACCGGCGAGAACAGTATTACCCCAGCGGAACCCTGGTGAAAGAACGATTTCGGCGTCGAGCTCCTGTAATATGGCGTCGCAGATCATCTGGTCCATCGTGCCGGTGAAGTTACCGCGGCGGTAGAGCAACGTCTCAACCTCAGCCAATTCTTCTTCCAGCATCGCATTGTGCGGGGCACGCCACTTATCGATCTCGGCAACAACCGCCGGGTCGGGTTTGATCTCATTCGTGTAGACAGGCAACAGGGAGTATTGCAGGCCCTTCAGGGCACCCTTGGTCAGTGACAGGTCGAGCACCGCGACAAACTTCCCGGCGCAACCTGCATTTGTCACAAAGGTCTTGCCGCCTGCATTGCTGACCACCTGTGGCACGGGAACAGCATCATGAGTATGGCCACCCATGATGATATCAATCCCTTGAACTTGCGCCGCCAAGGCAAGGTCGGTGTCCATGCCGTTATGGGAGAGCAATAGCACGGCATCAACTTTGTGGTTGTTCCGTAAATCGTTGACCACGCTTTGCAACTTATCCGGATGAATCCCGAAGGTCCAGTCCGGCGTAAAGCGGGCAGGGTGGGCAATGGGCACATAGGGGAAGGCCTGGCCGATGATGCCGATCTGATAACCACCGCATTCACGGATCACGAAAGGCGGAAAAACCCGGCCGGAGGCAGGGTCGAAGGCGGGCGCGTTGGCAAAGGCGGCGTCATCGGTAAGGAACACATTCTGCGCAATGAATTTGCCCTTGAAGCCGGCAATGATTTTGGCAAGTCCAGCCTCGCCATAGGTAAATTCCCAGTGGCCGGTCATGGCATCGGTACCAAGCAGATTGGCGAGCGCCACCATGTCCATGCCGCTGGAAAGATTGGCGACACCGGAGCCTTGGGTAAGGTCGCCGCCGTCAACCAGCAGGGAACGGTTTGGTCCGGCTTCCGTACGCAGACGGTCGACAAGCGTTTTTAGCTGCGCAAAGCCACCCATGGGGCCAAATTTATGGGCGGCGCGCTCAAAGTCCAGAAAGGTGAAGGCGTGGGCGCGCGACCCGCCTGCTGGAATATCAAAATATTTTAGAAAGGCGTCACCGACCAGATGCGGCGGCCGGCCCTTGGCGGCGCCTATGCCGATATTCGCAGACGGCTCCCGGAACTGAACCGGACGGGCTTGGGCATGGGTGTCGGTGATATGGATAATCCGCGCATCGCCACGCCGGGGGATTTCATACGGATCTGATGCGGACATCGCGAAGCTTGGCGTAAACGCCAGCGCGCCGGCCGCCGAAATCATCGAACGGCGTGAGAGTTTCATTTGTGCTTCCTTACAGAATCAGACAATTGAACAGATTATTTGATGGCTTCGTTGCGCCAGAGCGTCTTTTGCTCTTTGGCTTGTTCGATTGAGAGCTTGGCAAGCGTGTCAGCTTTTTCAGCTTCGGTTTGGGCGGTTGCATAGTCGGCGCTCTCGGCGGCGGTATGCGCTGCCTTAAGCGCTTTCACGGTGACATTCCACTGTGCACCCATTTCCCCTGCCTTTTTGGCGGAGGCATCGGCCTGGGCTAAAGCCGCACTCGCAGAGGCCTGGTCGGGCGCTGCCTGGGCCGATGCCGCTCCGATCAGACCGACGATGAGAACTCCTGCAAACAAGGCTTTCATGGCCGTGCTCCTGGGCCGGCAACCGGCAAACCGTTGTTCATGTACGCAAGAAAATATTCGAGGTCCCGGTAGGCGGTGCTATCGGGTTTGCCGGGTTCAGCGCGCACCTGAATGTTGCACTCAATAAAGCGGCGGACCACCGTTCCGGTATCGCCCCAGGTGGAGCGATACATCGGGAAAGCGGCGGTGAGGCCAAGAGCTGGGGCGAGCACCTCTGCGCGCAGATGATCCCCAGCGCCCTGCACATGGCAACTGGCGCAGGAGAAGTTCAACTGACCGCGGCGGGAGTAGAAATACTCCTTGCCAGCTTCATAGGCTGCAAGTGCACGCGGATCGTTGGGAATTTTGACGTCGATCGGTTTGCCGTCCGATGTGCTGGTCATGTACGCAACGATATCGGCCATATCGCCCTTTTGCAGATCAAGCGGCTTCTGCCCATTCTCCGTACGGCACTGATTGACAGCAATTTCAATGGTAATAATTTTGCCGGATTTCGGGTCGAATTTTGGATAATTCTGAGCGATCCCGAGTCCCTTATTGGCGAAACAATCACCGTAGTGATGGCCATTGGGGAACGCCGCCTCGAACAACGTTTTGCCGCTATCGAGTGCGAACTGATATGGCGGGAACTGCATGATGTCCTGCCATTGTGCCCGCATATCAGCATTCATCGCATAAGGACCATTCACGAAATCCGCAGGGGGCACTGCCGGAAATCGCTTATGGAAATAGTCCTGAAAGGCCTTCAGATCGGAAGCAGGGCTGGGGTTGCTGGCCGCCATAGCCGGCACCACAAGCCCGATTGATAGTGCCACAATCAACATTCGCTTCATGGTTTTCCCCTGCATTCCTGCTCGCCGATCTTCTTTTTCTGTAGCTAAAATTACATGATCTTCGAGCTTACGCTATCCTTGTTTCCGAGATTATCGACCCAGGAGATCGAGATATCATCGCC
>JABBOE010000058.1 GCA_019351955.1 Pseudomonadota bacterium | reverse complement strand
TCGGCGGCGCCGCCGCATATGGCATACGCATGGAGGTGGCCAAGGGTGTGCATGCAACATTCATGAATGCAGGGCATATCCTGGGGTCTGCCTCCATTTTTCTTGAAATGGAAGATGCCGGTGCGACCCGCAGCATCTACTTTTCGGGCGATATCGGAAACCCCGGCCGACCGCTCCTCGACGACCCACAGAGTCCGCCCGCGCCACCCGACTACGTGGTGATGGAAACCACCTACGGCGACCGCGACCACCGACCTTGGGGGGCGTCCATCGACGAACTGATTGATGCGATCTCCACGACCCATGCACGGGGTGGCAACGTCGTGATCCCGACCTTTGCGCTTGAGCGCGCGCAGGAAGTGCTGTACGCGTTGTCTGAGGGGATGCGGCTGCAGAAGTTGCCTCGGTACCTGGCGGTCTTTCTCGACTCCCCGATGGCGATTTCAGCCACGGAGATTTTCATCCGGTATCCCGAGGCAATGCGCGCAAGCTTCACTGGACGTTTGCATGATGATGATCCATTCACACTGCCAGGACTGCGGATGACGCGCGATGCATCTGAATCCATTGCGATCAACACCATACGCGGCGGTGCCGTGATTATGGCTGGATCAGGGATGGCAACGGGCGGGCGCGTGCGCCACCACTTGCGCCATAACCTTTGGAACGCTGCCGCCAGCGTGGTCTTTGTCGGCTATGCAGCGCACGGCACGCTGGCCCGCTTGATCATCGATGGGGCGAAGAGTGTGCGTCTTTTTGATGAACAGGTTCAGGTGCGAGCCCGAATTCATACCATTAACGGCTTTTCTGCCCACGCCGGACAAAGCGAGTTGTTTGCTTGGCTCCAGCGCTGCGGCAAACCGGAGAAGGTGTTCTTGGTGCATGGCGACCTCGACAAAGGCATGAAAGTCTTCGGCGAACTGCTGGACAAGCACCGCGTGCCCTGGCAGATTCCGGGCATGAGCGAGCCCATTCTGCTGTCGTGACATGGCGTTACACGAGGACGCCTGCGCCGCCGCAAGGGGCTGACGCAGATCAATTCCGCCCGGGCTCGCCAGGAGCAAACTCTTGCCAAGGAGCAGGCATCGCGCTTGTTCGGATTGGAAGTCGCCACCGACCATGTATTCCCATCTCTTCGTCGCCATTGACGGAAGCCCGGTTGGGGGGGCGGCGCTGCAACACGCGATCGAGCTTGCCCGCGAGCAGCACGCACGGTTGCACGTCGCGCATGTCATGGACATGCTGGGCATGACCTGGGCCACCGATGAGATTCTCGAAAGCCAGCGGCAATTCGGGCAGGGACTGCTCGATCAGGCCTGTGCCAACGCCCGCAAGCTCGGTGTGCAGTCCGAGTCGTCGCTTCTGCACACCGCCGTCGTCGGCCAGAGGCCAGCGGAGGTGCTGGCCGAGCAAGCGCGAGCGGTCGCCGCGGATCTGGTTGTGCTCGGCAGCCATGGGCGGCGCGGAATGAGCCATCTGTTCCTCGGCAGCGTCGCCGAAGGCGTGGCGCGACTGTGCCCGATGCCCGTGCTCATCGTGCACGGGCCGGCGGGCGGCTGACGGGCGGGCGCAGTCAACCAATTCGAACGGAGACTCCTTTATGGCACCTCGCCGTCGAGCCCTCGGCTTGGCGCTGGCCGTCGTACTGGCCGCGTTGTTGCTGGCGGTCTGGCTCTGGCCAGCGGCACACCGCTTGGTGTTCGGCACGGGTCATGCGCCGGATCACGTTGTCGTCTCGGGCAACATCGAGGCGCACCAGAGCGTGTTGAGCTTCACCGGCGTGCAGGCGCCGATCACCCGTTTGCCGTTCGACGAAGGTAAGTTTGTCAGCGCAGGCACTGTGCTTGCGCGGGTCGACGACAGCATCTACCGCAAGCAACTGCAGATCGACCAAGCGACACTGGACGTCGCCCAGCATCAGGTGGCCGTCGCGCGTAGCAACCTCGCCGCGACGAAAAGCACGGCGGCCAGCGACGCGCTTGATCTGGTCCAAAAGCGGCTCGACTTGACGCGTGACGAGGGCCAGCTTGCATCGGGTGCAGTGTCGCGCCAAACCTACGACCTCGCCAGAACCGCGGCAGGCCAGTCCGCTGCGCTTCTGGCGAGGGACTACGCGCTGGTCAACGTGGCGTACACCAATGTTGGGCTGGCCTTGGCGAATGTGCAGGCGGCGCAGGCCAAGGTGGCGCTCGACGGGGTGACCCTGGGCTACACCACCCTCAAGGCTCCGTTCAGCGGCGTGCTCGCGGTACGCCAAGCAGAGCTTGGCGAGCTTGCCGGCCCCGGGGTGGCGATTTTCACCCTCGACGATCTCGACCATGTCTGGCTGCGCGCCTACATTAACGAGCAAGATCTGGGCAAGGTTCGCCTAGGCGAGGCGGCGCAGGTCATGACCGACACCTATCCTGGCCATGTGTTCCACGGCCGCATCGGTTTCATCGCATCGCAGGCGGAGTTCACGCCCAAGACGGTGCAGACCCATGCCGAACGCGTGACCCTGGTCTATCGCATCCGCATCGACATCGACAACCCCACGCACGCACTGCTTCCCGGCATGCCTGCCGATGCCCGCATCGCATTGCTTGCGCCCGGGTGATGAACACAGCAGCCGTTCCTCCGGCCGTGCAGGTGCGCGGGCTGGCGAAGAGCTTTGGCGCAGTGCACGCAGTTCGCAGCGTCGATTTCGAGGTGGCGCGCGGCGAGATCTTCGGCTTGGTCGGCCCTGACGGCGCGGGCAAGACCACCACCATGCGCATGCTCGCCGGTGTGCTGCGCCAGAACGCAGGCTCGGTGACCGTCGACGGCGTCGACGTGGCAAGCGACCCTGAGGCTGCCAAACTGTGCCTGAGCTACATGCCACAGCGCTTCGGCCTGTACGAAGACCTGACGATTGCGGAGAACATTTATTTCTACGCGGAACTGTTCAGCGTGCCCCGCAAGGAGCGCCTGGCGCGCAGCAGCGAGTTGCTGCGCGCGGCCGGACTGGGCGGCTTCGAGCGTCGCCTGGCTGGGCAGCTTTCCGGTGGCATGAAGCAGAAACTCGGCTTGGTCTGCGCCCTGATCCACACCCCGCGCGTGCTGCTGCTGGACGAACCGACCACCGGCGTCGACCCTGTCTCGCGGCGGGATTTCTGGGGCATTCTGTACAAACTTCGCGAAAGTGGCGTGGCCATCGTGATGGCCACGGCGTATATGGACGAGGCCGAGCGTTGCTCGCGCTTGGCGCTGTTCCACGCCGGCGAAGTGCGCTACTGCGACACCCCGGCTCGGCTGAAGGCGGCCATGCCCGGTGCACTTCTCGCCGTGCTGTCGGCGCAGCCGCGCGCTGTACGCAAGATCATTGCCAGCGCCACCGGGGTTCTGGGCATGCTGCTGATGGGCGACCGCGTGCACGTTCGGGTAGACGACGCTGTGCGCCGCACGCCCGAGCTGCGCGCCGCGCTGGATGCGGCGGGCATGGCCGATGCGCGCATCCAGCCAGCCGAACCGGGCATCGAGGACGTGTTTGTTGCCCTGCTCGGTGGGGGCGAGCCATGAACTCACCGGCGCCCGATGCCGTCGTCGCACAGGGCCTGACCAAGCGCTTCGGCGGCTTCACCGCGGTCGACAATCTGGACCTCCGCATCGCACGCGGCGAGGTGATGGGTTTCATCGGTCCCAACGGTGCGGGAAAATCCACCACCATTCGCATGTTTTGCGGCCTGATTCGGCCCACCGAAGGCAGCGCCAGCGTGGCCGGGTTCGACGTGGGAAGCCAGCAGCAGCAGGTGCGTGAGCACATTGGTTACATGTCCCAGAAGTTCTCGCTCTATGGCGATCTCACGGTGCGCGAGAACCTGCGTTTTTTTGGCGGCATCTACCATGTGCCGCGACCAGAAATGGCCGAGCGGATCGACGACGCGGTGGCCATGGCACGACTGGAGGGACAGGAGGACACGCTCGTGGCCACGCTCGCCGGCGGCTGGAAGCAGCGCTTGGCGCTGGGTTGCGCCATCCTGCACCGCCCACCGGTGCTGTTCCTCGATGAGCCGACGTCGGGGGTCGAGCCCGAGGCGCGGCGCCGGTTTTGGGATCTGATCCACGAACTCGCCGCGGGCGGCGTCACCATCCTCGTTTCAACCCACTACATGGACGAGGCCGAGTACTGCGGCCGCATCGCCTTGATCGACCGCGGTAAGCTTGTTGCGATCGGCAGCCCCGGCGAACTGCGCAGTCATGGCCTGGGCGGCACGCTCTACGAAGTCGAGTGCACCCCACTCGGCGCCGCGCTCGAGGCACTGCACGAAGCGCGCGGCGTCGTCGACGCCGCGATCTTCGGCGACAAGCTGCACGTTGTGCTGAAGCCCGACGGCATGAGTGCCCAGGCGCTCACCGCGCTGCTGAACACGCGTGGCCTGCAGTCAAGCGCGGCGCGCGAGGTGTTGCCGAGCCTGGAAGACGTGTTTGTGCGCCTGGTGTCGCGCGGGCGGGACACTCGGGAGATGGCATGAAGCTACGCCGCCTGCTAGCGATGGCCTACAAGGAGGCCCTGCAGATCTGGCGCGACCCCCGCAGCCTGGCGATTGCGCTGATCATGCCGTTGATGCAGATGGGTCTGCTGGGCTACGGCGTGAGCTTGGACATCAAGCATGTGCCGCTGTGTGTGTACGACCAGGAGAACAGCCAGCTCACTCGCGCCGTCACCAGCCGGTTCGACGCCGGAGGCTGGTTTTCCACGACTCGCGTGCTGCACGACCCAGGCGACCTGCGCCACGCGATAGATGCTGGGCAGTGCATCGCCGCGGTGGTGATTCCGGTGAACTTCTCGCGTCAGCTCGCCGCCACCGGATCTGCGTCGATCCAGACCGTGTTCGACGCCACCGACGTCAACACCACCAACATCGCGCAAGGCTACATTCAGGGGGTGGTCGCGCAGGTCAATGCGCAGATCCAGGCCCAGTGGCAGGCCGCGCACGGGGTCAGTCCCGCACAGATCGGCGCGGTCGACCTGCAACCGAGCACCTGGTTTAACGAAACCCTTGACAGCCGCAACTTCATCATCCCGGGTGTGGTCGCCGTCATATTGGCGCTGGTGGGGGCGCAGCTCACGTCGCTGACCGTGTCACGCGAGTGGGAGCGCGGCACAATGGAGCAACTTATCTCCACGCCGGTGAACGCGCTGGAAGTGATGCTGGGCAAGCTCATCCCGTACTTTGTCATCGGCATGGCGGATGCGACGGTGTGCCTGGGGCTCGCCGTGCTCTGGTTCGGCGTGCCATTTCGGGGCAACCTCCTCACCCTGTTCGCCGCCACCGCGCTATTCAGCCTGGTGATCCTGGGCATCGGCTACCTGATTTCGGTGCGCATCCGAAGCCAGCTTGCTGCCAGCCAAGTTGCGCTGTACGTCACGCTGTTGCCCACTACGCTGCTGTCGGGGTACACCTTCCCGATCGACCAGATGCCTAGGGCGATCCAGGCGCTGACCCTCATCGTTTACCCGCGTTACTACGTCACGATCCTACGTGGGATTTTCCTCAAGGGCAGCAGCCTGTCCGATCTTTGGCAGCCCTTGCTCGCCCTGGGGATTTTCGCCGTGCTCATCGTGTGGTTGGCGTCGCGGGCCTTCCACAAGCGACTGGATTGACCGCATGTTCGAGCGCCTCCGGGTGATGCTGATGAAGGAGTTCCTGCAGATCCGCAGGGACCGCACGGCGATCATGCGCATGGTCGTGCCGTTGGTCATCCAGATGCTGGTGTTCGGCTACGCCGCTACGTTCACCGTCCACCACGTCGCCACCATTGTGCTCGACCTCGACCAGAGCCAGGCCAGCCGCAGCCTGATCTCGCATTTCGTCGCCTCCGGGCGTTTCGACGTGGTCGGCACCGCACGCGACACCGCGCAGGTCAAGCGCGACATCGACCACGACGTCGCTGTCATCGCCATCGTCATCCACGCCGGCTTCGAGCGCAACCTCGGCAACGGCAAGAGTGCGCCGCTGCAGATCATCGTCGACGGCACCAATTCCAACACCGCCCTTATCGCGCTGGGCTACATGAGCCAGATCGTCTCCCAGTTCGCCACCGACGAGGCGGCCCGGCTCGCGCCCCCGCATGCCAGCCTGGCGCCGCCGCAAATCGGCGTAAGCCTGCAAGCTGTGCCCTGGTTCAACCCTGGGCTCGATGACACCTGGTTTTTCATCCCGGGGGTCATCGGCAGCCTGACGCTGATGCAGGTGGTGAGCTTGACCGCCTTTGCCATCGTGCGTGAGCGCGAGGTGGGTACGCTGGAGCAGATCATGGTGAGCCCGATCCGGCCAGTGGAATTTATCCTGGGCAAAACCCTTCCATTCTTTCTGATCGGCCTGGGCGACATTGCCCTGGTGAGTGCCATCGGAGTGCTGTGGTTCCGTGTGCCGTTCATCGGCGATCCGCTGGTGATGCTTGCTGGTTCGGCGCTGTTCCTGCTTGCGGCGGTGGGCATGGGGCTGCTGCTGTCGACGTTCTCGCGCACCCAGCAGCAGGCATTTGCGCTGAACTTCTTTTTCGTTAACCCATTTTTCATTCTCTCCGGCTTCGCGTTTCCAATTGCAGCCATGCCCCGGTTGTTGCAATGGTTCACCTTTATTAATCCATTGCGGTATTTCTTGGTGGTTATTCGCGCAGTTTTCCTCAAAGGTGTCGGGTTTGCGGTGCTATGGCCCGACTTGGCAGCGATGGGGTTGCTTGCCACAATCATGTTGGCCGTGAGCGTTTGGCGCTTTCGCTCCTCGCTGGATGCCTGATGACCGTCCCGGTGCAGTGGTGCCGTCGGATCCATGCGCGATGCAATTAGGTGATGCATATCAAGGAAACTCCGCGTGCAACGGCGCTAATTTACGAATATTTACGTAAATTAGAAGAAATGCGCTTTTCGCCTTTGGCTTTCCGACAAATGCCACGGGGCAGTTGGCGGGTTGCGGATCGGGTGTTTCGCGCATTTCATCGGCGGCTACCTGTAAGCGGGCCAGGTGGGCAATAGATATCTAGCCCGCACGAAGGAGAGGTGCATCATGGCAATTGTGAAATGGGATCCATGGCGTGAAATCGAAGACATGTTCGACCGGTACACGCGTGCGATCGGAGCTCCACGCAGATCAGCGGCAGGCGGGGACATTGCCACACTTGCGGACTGGTCTCCGCAAGTGGACATCGCGGAAACACCGCAGGAATTCACGATCAAGGCCGAACTTCCCGAGATCAACAAGGACGATGTGAAGGTGACCATCGACAGCGGAGTGCTGACACTGCAGGGGGAGCGCAAACGCGAAGTGGAGCAAAAGGATAAGAAGTTCCACCGCATCGAGCGCTTCTACGGCAGCTTTAGCCGCAGTTTTTCGTTGCCCGATAACGTCGATGCAGATGCCGCCAAGGCGACCTTTAAGGATGGCGTCCTAAGCCTCCAGATTCCAAAGGTGGCCGAGGTCAAGCCAAAAGGCATCGAGGTGAAAGTGCAGTGAGGGGCGACGTCAGCGCGCGGCTGGCGGCATTTTGGCCGCGCCACGCTCCGGGCCATCGCTCGGCCGGGTCACGCGTTGACGGTGCTCAGGCCCACGGCAAGGTGGTCTGGGCTCTGCAAGCGTGGCGGTTATTGGTAGGCGCGCGGCGAAGGGCCAGGCGTGAGCAATCCGGGTCTCGCCGAGCGTTGCCAGGTCTCGCGCGACACCACGAGGCTTCATGGTGTCGCGCGGCCCCACGGTCGTACCTGCCGGGGATGGGGGATGGGGCGGACGGGAAGCGTGTCAGGAACACATTGTGGCCGGACCGGCGTGGCTGGCCGCCGCGTGAGACGTGCAGCGCCGTGGGTCTGAGGAAGACCGTCCGTTCGGGCTGGATCGCGGTTTTTTGGGGCGGGTTTCATCCTTCCTGATACAGATCAAGGAAATTCGTTTCAAAGTCGCGCAGACTCATCAAGTTCTTTCAAAGCGAGTGGAGTCCAACGATGAATGCCACCGAACAAATCCAGGCAGCACAAAAGGCTGAACTGGAGTCTATAGCCAATATGGTCGAGAAGACGATGAACGCCTTCGCGCGGCTTGCGCAACTCAATCTTCAAACTCTGCGGGAAGCAACGCAGGATGCGGCGGAGGCCATGCGCGCAGCATTGTCGGCGCGTGACGTGCAGGAACTCATGAGCGCCCAAACTGACAATCCGATTCAGGCGCACAGCCAGAAGGCCTTTGCCTATGCCCAGCAGTTCGCGGAAATCGCGGCGAGCACACAGGCCGAACTCGCTGGAGCGTTGAGCGAGGGCATGACTCGCATGCAACAAGCTCTGCACGACGCCATGCAAAGCTCGACGCACAATTTGCCGATGGGAAGCGAAGGTGCCGCAGCGCTGATGCAAAGTGCGATGAATTTCACGACTCAGGCGGTTGAGGCGATGCAGAAGACGCAGAGCCAGAGCACGAAGATGGTTACGGACAACGTGCAGCACCTCACGCAAACGGCCACGAAGGGCGCACGGCAGGCCGCGCAATCGCGCAAACGTAGAGCTTCGTGATGCCTTCATCGTCAGGGCCCGGGCCTTGCAGGGGTCGGCAAAGGCATTGTGCTCGGCTTCTCTGCGGGAGTGCATTGAACGAGTGGAAAGAAAACGCAGCCAGCAGGCCAAGACGGTGCAGCGGCATGCTGCGGCGGAGTCGCTGATGGTTGCAAGGATGTACGGATCTCAAAGCGCTACCCGGCCCCTGTAGCGGGCGCCATTTGGTGATATGGATGAATTTAGCGCCTCGCCATCATTGTCTGGACGATCATGAACAAGCTTGCTCTCATCACTGGCGGAACGCGCGGAATTGGCGCAGCCATTGCCACCCGTCTGCAAAGTGACGGTTATCGCATTGCCGTGACCTATTTGGGCAATGACGCCGCTGCCCGCGCCTTTCAGGAGCGAACAGGCATCACTCCCTACAAGTGGGATGGCGCGGACTACGCAGCGTGTCAGGCAGGAGCGCGGATGGTGGAGGCCGACCTCGGGATGCCCATCGACATTCTGGTCAACAACGCGGGCATTACCCGCGACGCGAGCCTGCACAAGATGAGCCTCGAACAGTGGCGTGCGGTGATTGACGCCGACCTCGACGCCTGCTTCAACATGTGCCACGCTGTGATCGAGGGCATGCGCGCTCGCAACTGGGGACGCATTGTCAACATCACTTCCATCAACGGCCAGAAAGGCCAATTCGGCCAGACCAATTACTCAGCTGCCAAGGCTGGCGTAATCGGGTTCACCAAGGCCCTGGCGCTTGAGTCAGCGCGCAAGGGCATCACGGTCAATGCCGTGGCTCCGGGCTATACGGCAACTGACATGGTTGCGGCTGTTGATCCGAAGGTTATGGAGGGCATCGTCGCGCAGATTCCCGTGGGGCGATTGGCGCAGCCCGAGGAGATTGCGCACGCTGTGGCCTTTCTCGTGCATGCGCAATCGGGCTTTATCACCGGATCCACACTGTCAATCAATGGCGGACAGTTCATGATTTAGCGGACGATTCCCACACCACATGCGTGCGCAGTAGCGGAAGGACGCCGAAAAGATGAGACGTGCCTCAGGCAATGCGAGGAAGACTGAAATGCCACGGCTGACGAACGCGTGGGTGAGGGCTATCCTTGGCGTTTGTGTCTCGTCCGGCGCCAGTGAGCGCGCACTGCGGATCTTCCAGGCGTCCGCAGGGTGCAAACAGCGCCGACCTTTTGCCTGGCTTGTGCGGTGATGGTCGGAGCGGGCCGGTGGTGACGAGATGATCGACGATTGTTTTCTTAAACACCTGACGGAGCCGGATCGGCAGACCACCGTATCGGTGGTTTCGAGTCTCAAGAGCATCGAAAACATTGGTTGCCCGCTGGGAAAGGAAGAGGCGGCAGGATTTGTACGGCCCGAAGCGCTCGGGTTTTCATCCCTTTGAGTTGCGGCCGAAATCCACGCAGGAAACCATCATGTCCAAACCCGACATTGTCCTTTGTGCTCCGGTGCGTACCGCCATCGGGACCTATAACGGGACCCTGAAGGACGCGCCAGCGACTGCACTTGGCGCCGCAGTGGTGCGCGAGGCTGTCAAGCGCTCGCGACTCGACCCGGCCAGAGTTCAAGCTTTGGTTTTCGGCCAAGTCATTCAGGCGGGCGCCAAGATGAACCCGTCGCGCCAAGTGGCGATCAACGGTGGGTTACCCATCGAAGTTCCCGCGATGACCGTCAACCGCGTATGCGGTTCCGGCGCTCAGGCCATCGCCACGGCGGCACTTGAAATCATGGCTGGACAGATCCAATGCGCCGTGGCTGGCGGGATGGAGAACATGGACAAGGCGCCTTATCTGTTGCCAAATGGCCGGTGGGGCATGCGCATGGGCGACGGTGCCGTGCTCGACAGCATGCTGTTAGACGGTCTGAATGACGCGTTCAGCAATCAGCATTCAGGCTGGCACACCGAAGATCTCGTGTCCAGATTTGGCATCACCCGCGAGGAGCAGGACGCATGGGCCCTGCGTTCGCAAAGGCTTTTCGCTGCAGCGCAGGCCGCCGGCTTGTTTGATGCAGAAATCGTGCCGATCGAAGTCAAAGGCCGCAAGGGGCCGGAGAACTTTGCCAGGGATGAGCACAACCGACCCGACACCACAGCCGAATCGCTGGCCAAGCTCAAACCAGCCTTTCGCAAGGACGGCACCATCACTGCGGGTAACGCGCCAGGATTGAACACGGCAGCCAGTGCAATGATCGTCGCGGATCGCACCTGGGCAGAAGCGCAGGGCCTGGAGCCGATGGCGCGCTTGGTGAGCTACGGTGTGGCGGCGGTGGAGCCCGGATTTTTTGGCCTCGGCCCGGTGCCCGCGGTGCACATGGCCTTGGAGCGCGCCAAGTGGACGGCGAAAGACTTGGAGCGAGTGGAAATCAATGAGGCGTTCGCTGCAATAGCAATTGCATGTTCGCGTCAACTGGGGCTGCCGCAGGACATCGTCAACGTCGAAGGTGGTGCGATCGCGCATGGCCACCCGATTGGCGCATCAGGCGCGATTCTCACCACACGGTTGATCCACTCCATGCTGCGTGATGGACTCAAGCGCGGCGTCGTCACGCTTTGCATCGGCGGTGGCCAGGGCATCGCGCTGGCATTGGAGATGCTGCCGTGACGAAATATGCGCAATACGCGACGGGCCAGGGTTCCGCCAAGACCCTGCGGGCGTTGCAGATTGAACTGGTGAAGTTCCAGAAGCACCTGATCGGGCATGGCAGCCGCATTCTTATCATCCTTGAAGGCCGCGATAGCGCAGGCAAGGACAGTACAGTCAAACGCATCGTGGAACACCTCTCACCACGCGAGACAAGGGTGGTGGCCCTGAGCAAGCCATCAGACAGGGAAGCCAGTGCTTGGTATTTTCAGCGATTTGTCCCGCATCTGCCGTTTGCCGAGGAATTCGTGCTGTTCAACCGCAGTTGGTACAACCGCGCCGGGGTCGAATGGGTGATGGGTTTTTGCACCGAGGCCCAGTACGAAGAGTTCATGGAAACGGTCCCCGTCTTCGAACAGATGTTGGTGCGATCTGGCATCCATTTGTTCAAGTATTACCTGGACATCAGCAAAGCTGAGCAAAAAAGGCGCCTTAAAGATCGTCTCACGGATCCGCTCAAGCAATGGAAGATGAGCCCTGTCGACGCCGCAGCGCAAAAGCATTGGAAGGATTACAGCGTTGCTCGCAATGCCATGTTTGCACGGACCCACACGGCCGTGGCACCATGGACCGTGGTTCGCGCCGACGATAAGAAGCGCGCACGATTGAGCCTGATGATGGACCTTCTTGCGCGCCTGGATTACAAAGACAAGGATCACGCGTTGCTGCGCCCAGACCCCGCCATCGTTTTTGGCTATACAGATCAGGTCGTCGCGGAAGGCTTGATTGCACCATGAGCACCTGCACCGGAGTGAGGGCTTGGGCCGTCCAGTCCTGGCTTTGGTCGAATTGCATGGATCCGATGCTTATTGATTTTTCCTACACACCAGGCACCATATAAGGGAGTCAATCATGTCCAATCGCCACGCTGTCGTCTGGGTTGACCACGCCCAGGCTCATGTGTTGTTCATCGATGCGGAAAACATCGAAAAATCCATTCTGGAACCTGCACAACATCCTCGTCTGCACCACAAACGCGGCTCCGTCGGTGGAGGCAAGGCGGCTGAGGACCAGCACTATTACCACGGCATCGCACAGGCTCTGCGTGACACGCAAGAGATCCTCATCGCGGGACCGGGGCAGGCCAAGCTGGAGCTGTTCAAACATTTGCAGCACCATGACCCCGAGGTGGCCAAGCACGTTGTAGGCATGGAGACCGCGGACCATCCAAGCGACGGTCAGCTTGCAGACCACGCCCGCCATTACTTCAAGGCCAAGGACCGCATGACAGGCGTTTGACGCGGCCGCTCGCACCATAACCTCGGTGCCCCATGGTGGCCGGAAGGCGGCCAATATCTGAATCGATGCTCATCGCTGTGTGCAAAGCCATGTACAAAAAAATTCTCGTCCCTCTCGATGCCAGTGCCACGGCACAAACAGCTGCTGAACACGCCATCGCAATGGCGCGGGCGTGCAAGGCAGCTCTGCGCTTTATTACCGTCATTGACCTCAACGGCTTTGTCGGTGGCGTGCCAAGTGTCGTGGAAGTCGTGAACAACGAGGCGCGGCTGACGCTCGATGATTGGATGAACCAGGCATCTCAGTGGGGGTTGGACGTGAGCACCGCCATCGTCGAGACCAACCCGAAAATTCCGCGTGTGGCCGACGCCATTGTGACTGAGGCGAGCCGATGGGGCGCCGAACTGATTGTCGTCGGAAGCCACGGGCGCAGCGGCGCTCGACACCTGATGCTCGGCAGCGTTGCTGAAGGTGTGGCTCGACTCAGCAGAGTGCCGGTGCTTATCGTGCATCCAGGCGAAGCACCTGTGGCCTGACACAACGGCTATCGGTGGCCCTATGGCGTTTCAATGCTCAAGGCCTCCCACAGGCAAGCTCGACCCAGCGGAACGCCCGGGCTCATGGGCAGGTGCGCTGAGAGATGCCGCCATTGCCACTCGCGCAGCCGCAGCGATGTGATCCAGAAGAAGTGCAGCTGCAGCCCACTTCGTGTCGCCGCGCATATCCGTTGAGACCGTCCCACGGCATGGTTACGCGACGTTCACAGACCGTGTCCCCCACGAGCAGGTCGGAAGGCACGCGGGCACTCGAACCGGAGGCCCCGAGTTTTGACACGAAATCCAAGCCATTGCAACGGCACGTGCCACAGTGCCCGAGCTCGGATGGAACCAGCCCTTGGGCAAACAGCATGCTCTTCATTGGAGCGCACTGATCTTGCGTCGCCACATCGATCAGACGACGCGCCGTTTGCCGCAGACCTTGGTGCAACTTGCGATAAATGGCGCGCCCCATGCTGGAGATGTTGGACTGGCGGCAAGGCGACACTATTCGGGCGGCCGCGATGATCGCAGCAGCGCGTTTACGGCGTCCAGGTCACCAAGCCTCAGTTTGCCGGCAGCGTATTTGAGCTTGAGCTCGTTCACCAGAACGTCATAGCGCGCCTTGTCGGCCTGGCGCTGCGTTTCGAACAATTGAGAGAGGGCATTGAGCACGTCGATGTTCACTCGCACCCCGACCTTGTAGCCTGTTTCATTCGCGCGCAGCGCGCTCTGGCTCGAGGCGATTGCGGCCTCCAGGGCCCTGACCTGTGCGCGTCCGGATTCCAGACCAAAATATGCAGCGCGCGCGCTCTGTGCTGCGGCGAGGCGCACGCTATCGAGGTTGGCCTGCGCTTTGTCCAGCAGATGCTCCGTTTCCTGCACATGACTTTGCACGGCATAGCCAGTGAAGATGGGGATCTGGACTTGCACGCCGATGGAGGCGACTTCAGCGCGGGTGCCGAAGGGAAACAAGGTGCTGCCGCCGCTGGTGCTGGCGCGGTCCAGGCGTGCGTAGGCATCCACCGTGGGCAAGTTTGCGGCGCTCGCCTTGCGGGCTTCCAGGCGCGCCACATCCAACGCCATGCGGGCCTGTTCCACCGCCAGATTCTTTTCCTCCGCCGTTCGTGCCCAACTTTCCACCGAGCCGGCAAGGGCGGGCAGCCGGATGCCCGGCGTGAGCTCGGCCAAGGTGCCAGTGGGCTTTCCAGAGAGTTGTTCGAGCGCCGAGCGCGCGAGTTCAATCTGGTTTTGTTCCGCGATGAGCTGCGCAGCGATGAGGTCGTTGCGCGCCTGCGCATCGCGCACGTCGACGATGGTGCCGCTTCCGGCGGCAAAATTGCGCCTTGCCGCCTCAAGTTGCTGCGCGATGGCTTTACTTTGTTCACGCAGCGAGCGCACGCTGTCCTGAGCCGCCAACACGTCAAAATATGCCGACGCCACCTGAACAAGGAGATTTTGGTTGTCTTGTGTCCACTGCGTGTAGGCGATGCGAGCGGCGATCTCCGCCTGGTTCACGCCGATGCGTTCGGCCGGTCGGTACAGTGCCTGCGTGGCCGTGAGGTTGACATCGCGCGCGATGTAATCCCAATTCGTGGGAAACCCGAATTTTTGTAGAAGCGGATTCTCGCTGTTGCTTTGGGCGTTATCGCTGAGGCTGGCCCCCGCAGCGATCTGCGGTAACAGGCGTGATCTAGCCAGCGGTACCCGCGCGAGTGCGGCGTCGTAGTTCGCCTGCGAGGCCCGCAGGGCCGGGTTGTGCTGCTGCGCCTCGGCAAACACTTGTGCGAGCGTCGCGGATTGCGTCGCGCCACACCACCCGAGTCCTGCGAGTGCCACAACAAGCGCTGTTGAGAAGGCGCGGCAGCGCGCGGCGGGCATCGCTCTGCATTGGCCTTGCACGCGAGTGTTCCGGAAAAATCGCGACGAAATGGACAACGGTGGATGGGGCATTTCGGGAGGCGCTGCTCGAGTGCGCTTGCCGGCTTCAGAGCCGGGCTATTCGGTTGATGGAGCCCATGCTAACTTCGGTTCGGCGCGCTTGTTTGCGCTTCATCAAGTGCAAGCGTCGTAGCGGGGCGACAATACATTAATGCCCTCCTTGCCGCGCTCCACGTCGCCATCATGCTCCAAAGCAAGCGCCTCCCCCTGCTCGTTGTTTTCGTCGTCATCGTCGCCGCGGTTGCCGGGTCGGTTTGGTATTTGACGCGGCCCAATGTGGCGTCAAATACCGTCACGCTTTACGGCAACATTGACATCCGGCAGGTGCAGCTCGCCTTCAACGATGCCGGTCGCATCCAGCAACTGCTGGTTCAGGAGGGCGACCATGTGCACAAGGGCCAAGTGGTCGCAAAGCTGGATGCTCTGCGCTTTCAAGACGCCGTGGCCCGCGCCACGGCGTCTTTGCTTGCGCAGAAAAGCGTGCTTGCGCGCATGCGTGCGGGAAGCCGGCCGCAGGAAATCGCCGAGGCCAAGGCCGGGGTCGAGGTCGCGCAAGCCGCTGTTCAAAACGCGCAGATCACCTACGCGCGCCAGGAGACGCTCGTCCAAGCGGATTTTCTGCCCAAGCAAAGCCTGGATAACGCTGCACAGACGTTGAAGACGTCCCAGGCCGAGTTGCAGCGTGCCCGGCAGGCTCTGAGCCTTGTGGTGCAAGGTCCGCGCAAGGAGGATATTGCTGCGGCCGAGGCGCAGGTACAGGCTGACAAGGCGGCGGTGGCGCTGGCACAGCGCGAGCTGACCGACGCCGAGCTCATCGCACCCGAGGCAGGTGTGGTCGAGAACCGTATTCTCGAAGTGGGCGACATGGCTGCGCCACAAACCCCGGTGATGACGATTGCGCTCGACAACCCGGTATGGGTTCGTGCTTACGTGAGCGAGCGCGAACTCGGGCGCCTGGCGCCAGGCATGCGCGCTGAGATCCAAAGCGACAGCTTCCCCGGCCAGCGCCTAGCCGGCTGGATCGGCTTTATCTCGCCCACCGCAGAGTTCACGCCCAAGTCCGTGCAGACGACCGATCTGCGCACTGAGCTCGTCTATCGCGTGCGCGTATACGCCTGCAATCCCCAGGGCAAGCTGCGCCTAGGCATGCCGGTGACGGTGCACGTGTCGCTGTCGAACAATCCCCCACGAACGATTCCCAGCGATGTCTGCAAAGGCTGAAGCCGTGGGAGCACCAGCGCTGGAGCTTGATGGTGTGCACAAGCGCTTCCATCAAGGACGTCGAGTCGTGGAGGCGCTCGCCGGGTTGAGCATCACGGTGCAGCCGGCCTTCATCACAGGGCTGCTGGGCCCGGACGGTGCCGGGAAAACGACGCTGATGCGCCTGGCGGCCGGGCTCCTGTTGCCTGAGGCGGGCACGGTGCGCGTGCTGGGGCACGACACGCGAGCAAATTCCGCAGCCATTCAGGAGCTCATCGGCTATATGCCGCAACGCTTTGGCCTGTATGAAGATCTTACCGTGCAGGAAAACCTGAACCTGTACGCTGACCTGCAAGGACTGGACGCAACCCGGCGCAGCGCGCGCTTCGAGGAGTTGCTGCGCCTGACCGCGCTGGGGCCGTTTGGCAAGCGCCGGGCCGGCGCATTGTCCGGTGGCATGAAGCAGAAATTGGGGCTGGCCTGCTCCTTGTTACGCGCACCCAGACTCTTGCTTCTGGACGAGCCGACCGTCGGCGTCGACCCGATTTCGCGACGGGAGCTCTGGAGCATCATCAAGACGATGCGCACGCAGGGGGTGAGCGTCCTCGTCAGCACTGCCTATCTCGACGAGGCCGAGCTGTGTGACGACATCGTGCTTTTGCACCACGGGCGGTTGCTCGCGCAGCAAGCGCCCGCCGCGTTTGGCGAGCCGCTGACGGGGCGCTGCTATCTCGTGAAGCACCCCACGCTGAGGCGCCGTGCCTTGCAGGCACGGCTCGTTGCACGCGAGGGTGTGATTGACGCGCTGGTTCAGGCCGACGGTGTCCACGTGGTGCTGGGCGGCACACAGGCACAAGCGCTAGCTGGCGAAGACTGGCAGCCGGTGGCGCCGCGCTTCGAGGATGCCTTCGTCAGCCTGTTGCGTTCGGCGCCAGCCGCGAGCGCCACTCCGGCACTTGCGAATCCCGGTTTAATCCCCACCGCCGCGATGGTGGGGCCTGCCGGCGGTGATGTCTCGGCGATGTCCCTGCCCGCTGCGGCAGCACCCGCAGTACCGGCCGCCGACACAGTGATCGAGGTACATGAACTGCGCCGCTTCTTCGGTAGCTTCCAAGCGGTCAAGGGAATCAGCTTCAGCGTGTCGCGTGGCGAGGTCTTTGGCCTCCTGGGTGCCAACGGCGCTGGCAAGAGCACGACATTTCGCATGCTGTGCGGCCTGCTTTCGGCCAGCTCCGGCACCTTGCGCGTGGCCGGTGTGGATCTGCACACCGCCCGCAGCGCAGCCCGGGCGCGCATCGGCTACGTTGCGCAGAAATTCGCACTCTACGGCAACCTGAGCGTGGCGCAAAATTTGAGATTTTTCGCCTCGGCCTACGGCTTGCGCGGCGCTCGGCGCAAGGCGCGATTGGACTGGGCGCAACGCGAGTTCGACCTCGGTGGATTTCTGGATGCCGGCACCGCGGAGCTAGCGCTGGGCTTCAAGCAACGCTTGGCGCTGGCTTGCGCACTCATGCACGAGCCTTCGATCCTGTTTCTCGACGAGCCCACGTCGGGGGTTGATCCGCTGGCTCGGCGTGAGTTCTGGCAGCGCATCAACCAGCTGGCCGAGTCCGGGGTGACGGTGATGGTCACGACGCACTTCATGGACGAGGCTGAGTATTGCGACAACCTGGTGCTGATGTCGCTGGGTGAGATCCTGGCTCTCGGTTCGCCGCAGGAGATTCGCGCGCGGGTGCGCAGCGTCCAGCTTCCCGAGCCCAGCATGGAAGATGCTTTTATCGAGCTGATTCAGGCGCACGAGGCACAGATTCGGAGGGCGGCGTGAACAGGCAGCGTTTGCGCGGGCTGATCCGCAAGGAGTTTTTGCAGATTGTGCGCGATCCGTCGGCGATTGCCATCGCGTTCGTGCTTCCCGTGTTCTTGCTTTTGCTGTTTGGTTATGGAGTGTCGCTGGACGCTCACCGGGTGCCACTGGCCGTGGTGGTCGAACAGCCTACGGCGCAAACAGCGAGCTTTGTCGGCGGGCTTGTGCAGTCCGACTATTTCGCCCCGCGGCATTACGCCACCATCGCCGAAGCCCGGCGCGCGCTGATGGAGGGCGCTGTGAACGGCATCGTGTGGCTGCGGGCCGATTTCAGCCGCCGCCTGCTGTCGGGTCGCAGCGCGCTGGTGGGCGTCTGGGTGGACGGAGTCAACGCCAACAACGCGCGCATCCTTGAAGGCTATCTGCAAGGGATGTGGCAGAACTGGCTCCAGCTGCAAGCCAATGCGGCCGGCAAGCCACTGACGATTCCGGTGGTCGCCGACGAGCGCATCTGGTTCAATCCGGCCTTGCGCAGCCGAGACTTTCTGGTTCCCGGGCTGATTGCTGTGATTATGACCCTGATTGGCGCGCTGCTGACGGCGTTGGTGATCGCGCGCGAATGGGAGCGCGGCACGATGGAGGCACTGATGGCCAGTCCGGTGACGATTGGCGAGATCCTTCTTGGCAAGCTCGTGCCATATTTCGTGTTGGGTATGGGGGGCATGCTGCTGTCCGTGGCGATGGCTGTATGGCTGTTTACCGTACCGCTGGTGGGAAGTTTCTGGCTGCTGGTGGCATGCTCGGCGCTGTTCCTGCTCGTGGCTCTCAGCATGGGCCTGTTGATCTCAACGCTTGCCAAGAACCAGTTCGTCGCCGCACAGGTGGCCGTGATCGTGACCTTTCTGCCAGCGTTCATACTCTCTGGATTCATTTTCGACATCGGATCGATGCCGGCAGTGGTGCGGTTTCTCACACACGTTGTGGCCGCACGCTACTACGTGGCTATTTTGCAGACCTTGTTCCTGGCGGGAGACGTCTGGCCAGTGGTGCTCTCGAACAGCGCAGCATTGGCGCTAATGGCGCTGATCTTCTTCGGCATCGCGCGACGCAAGTCCCGTAAGCGTCTGGACTGAAGCGGCAGGCATCATGTGGGCACGCATTCTCGCGCTGATCGTCAAGGAATTTCTCGCCGTGCTGCGCGATGCAGCCAGCCGAACGGTGCTGATTGGCCCGCCACTGATCCAGTTGATGGTGTTCGGCTACGCCGCAAGCTTTGATCTCAACCACATCCCCTACGCGGTCTATAACGAGGACACGGGCTACGCTGCACGCGAGTTGCTGGCGCGCTTTGCGGGCTCCACGACTTTCGAGCAGATCGCCACCATCACTCGCGAAGCGCAGATTGCCTCGCTGATCGATGACAAGCGGGCGCTTCTCGTGCTGCATGTGCCGCAGCATTTCACGCGTGACCTGCTCACGCAAGCCCCCGCGCAGCTTCAAATCATCATCGACGGACGCGATTCGAACACCGCATCGCTGGCTCTCAATGACGTCAGCGGCGTGCTGCTGGACTTCAACCAGAAGTGGGCTGGCACGCATGGCAATCAGGGGCCGCCGGCGCGGCTCGACATACGCGCCTGGTTCAATCCCAACCTGTTGTCGCGCTGGTTTGTCGTACCGGGTATCGTAGCCCTGCTGACACTGGTGGTGACGCTTCTGGTCACGGGTTTGTCCGTGGCGCGTGAGCGCGAGATGGGTACCTTTGATCAACTGTTGGTGACGCCGATGGGCCCATTCGAAATTCTGGTTGGCAAAGCCGTTCCAGGCCTCGTCATTGGCGGGCTCGAGGGTGGCTTCATCGCGCTGATGGCTGTATGGTGGTTCAAGGTTCCGTTCGTTGGCAGCATCGCCGCGCTGGCATTGGGGCTGTTTTTCTTTTTGCTGGCCGCTATCGGTATCGGGCTGATGATCTCCTCGCTGGCCGTTACCCAGCAGCAGGGCCTTCTCGGCGTCTTCATGTTTTTGGTGCCATCGATCATTCTTTCGGGATTTGCCACCCCGATTGCGAACATGCCCGAAGCCGTGCAACTGCTGACCTATTTCAACCCAATGCGCTATTTTCTGATCATCGTCCGCGGTGTGTTTCTCCAAGGCGACAGCGTGCGCATGCTATTGCCGCAGTACGGACCACTGGCGCTGATTGGCTTGGCAAGCATGGCCGCTGCCGCTTGGCTCTTCCGACACCGCATGGCCTGAATCGGCGGTGCTATGTCCATTCCGGAGAGATGACCGTGATTCGCATCCTGCTGATCGAGACGCTGCTCTTTGGTTTACTGGGTGCCATTGTGTTCCGGCTGCTGTTTGCCTTCATTCGACGGCTAGTACAACATCCCTGAAATACCGTTACATAGAGAGGGGCATGAAGTAGACTGT
>JABBOE010000057.1 GCA_019351955.1 Pseudomonadota bacterium | reverse complement strand
CCGGTTCATCGCCGCTCCATCAACCACATGAGGTGCAGAGTGCAGCCCAAGCCTTTGGCCGCGGCCGCGCAGGGGAGTAAGGGGTGTGGCAGCGCACGGATGTCAGCTGAGATAGGACTTTAAACTCTCGCATGCGCTTTGCCCAGTCAGTCTTGAGTCGCCACGCTCAACACCGCCACCGTGGCCGCGTCGCATGGCTGCGCGCCGCGCTACTCGGCGCGAACGACGGTATCGTCTCGACCACAGTCCGGTGCTGGGGGTGGCCGCGGCCGGTGCTGGGCACCGGAGCATCCTGCTGACCGCAGTTTCGGGATTGATCGCCGGCGCGGTCTTGCCGATGGTCGTGGTGGTCGTGCCCGCACCTGCACACCTCATGCCATGGGCTTGGCTGGTGTCGATCGTCAGTCTGGCCGGCCTGGGTGCGCTATCAGCCCAGGTTGGCGGCGCACGGGTGTGGAGCGGCATGTGGCGCGTCGCATTCTGGGGGACGGTTGCGATGGCGGTCACGACGGCCGCCGGGGCCCTGTTTGGTGCGCTGGCCTGAACCCACAGCTAAGGTCGAGGCAGTCAAGCAGGTGACCGAACGCGGCTACGCCCTGACGGAGGTGGCGGCTAGGTTGCGTGTGTCGGCGTGGAGCCCGCACCGCTGGATCAAGGAGCGCAGCCAGTTGCCAGGCAAACGCCAGGAGGTCAGCCGTGTTGACGCCGAATCCACATAGACCATCGCGCCGACCGAGGTGCTGGCGAGGGTCGCGTCCAGAATGGCCATGTAGATCAAGCGCCTACACGAAACCGGACTGGTCACTCCGTGATCGGCACAGCATGCCGCTTCTGCTCAAATTGGTGTCGGCCGCAACAGAACTGGAGGCTAGGGTCCGAAAACAACCGCTCCCAGGCGCCGTGAATCGCGACAAGTAGCGCCATGGCAAGCGCCGCAACCGGTACGAGGCCGTTCGCCACAGCGCACCTGCGCCGGCCCGGCCTTTTCTCCCTTGCCCGCTCCAGCGGGTTCCAGCCGGCAGCGGCCGGGTCAGCGCCCGGGGAATCCAGGGGGACGGGAAATGCGTACGAATGCGGGGATTCTGGGGGAATTGAGGGGGAATGGCCGTCCAGAATTTCCCAAACGGGGGCTAGAAAAGCGAAAGCCGCAATGTGAGCTTCCGTCTAATGCCTTGATTTCATTGGAATTTATGGTGCCGCTTATCTGACTCGAACAGATGACCTACCGCTTACAAGGCGGTTGCTCTACCAACTGAGCTAAAGCGGCGCGATGGTGGCGCGAAGTCGTCAAAATCTCGCCCACAGCATCTGAACTGGAAGTTTATTTCACTCGCTTGAGGTGCGATCCAGATGGGCGTGGAGGCGGCTCAGGTGGGGGTGACTCCTCTTCCGCAGTCGCCTGCGCTGGCGTATCGGGCACGGCGTGCAATCGATTGGACGCCGATGCCTCAGACGACGAAGTCGCCGCAGGATCGGATTGTCCATCATCACTCGCATCCTCAGCCAACTCGGGCAAAGGAAACGCCATTCCCTGACCATTTTCACGCGCATAGATGGCAGTGACATGGCTGATCGGCACCATGATCTCGCGCGCGACTCCACCGAAACGCGCCTTGAACCGCACGTCCTCGTTGCTGATTTTAAGGCCGCCGGTGGCGCCAAAACTTATATTGAGCACGATTTCACCATTTTTCACGTGCTCACGGGGCACCCTCACCTGGCCATCGACATGCACGGCGAGGAAAGGGGTGAAGCCATTGTCAGTGCACCACTCGTAAAGGGCACGCAACAGATAAGGCTTGGTCGAACTCGGGCTGTCAGCGGCGCTACTCATCGTTCTCAGCAAAGGCGGTTGTTCTATTTGCGCATGACCTTTTCGGAAGGGGTAAGCGCTTCAATATAGGCCGGTCGCTGGAAAATGCGCTCAGCGTACTTGGCCAGGGGCGCCGCGGATTTCGGCAGATCGATGCCATAGTGATCGAGGCGCCACAGCAGCGGCGCAATGGACACGTCGAGCATGGAAAAGTCGTCACCGAGCATGAAGCGATTCTTCGTGAAGATCGGAGCCAGTTGAGTCAGCCGATCACGAATGGCAGCGCGTGCCTTTTCCATCGCCTTTTCATTGGCTTTTGTCGCACGCGATTCGAGCGTCGACACATGCACGAACAGCTCCTTTTCAAAGTTAAAAAGGAACAGGCGCACGCGCGCGCGCGCTACCGGGTCTCCCGGCATGAGTTGCGGGTGCGGAAAGCGTTCGTCGATATATTCGTTGATGATGTTGGATTCATACAAAATGAGATCGCGCTCGACCAAGATGGGAACTTGACCATAGGGATTCATGACATTGACGTCCTCCGGCTTGTTGAAGAGGTCGACGTCGCGAATCTCGAAATCCATGCCCTTTTCAAAAAGGACGAATCGGCATCGCTGCGAGAAGGGGCAGGTCGTGCCAGAGTAAAGCACCATCATGAGGGGCGACTCCTGAAAAAGCGAAGGGAGTGAGAAGACTCACCCCCGGGAAAGCCAACCGAAGCACGAAGCCACGCGACCCGGCATGCACAACCAGGACGTAGGGACACAGCGGCACCTACTTCACGTCTTTCCAGTACTCGGACTTGAGGCGCCACGTGATGAAGGTGAACACGGCCAGGAACAGCAGCACGATGACGCCCAGGCGTTTGCGTTCCAGTTGGTCGGGTTCGGCCATCCATTGCATGTAGGCCACAAGATCGGCAATTTGTGAATCATACTGCCTTGGCGAAATGCTGCCCGGAGTGAGCTGCTCGAATCCGACAAAAGTCTTGAGCTGCAGAGCGGGATCTGCAGCATCCTGCTTGAGCTCGAACTTTGCCGCTCGCTGCCCCTGCAGGGGCCAAAGCGGGTTGGGCATCGCCACGCCGGGCACGACCAAGTTGTTCCAGCCGGTCGGCCTGCTGGTGTCACGGTAAAAGGTCAGCAAATAGGTGTAGAGAAAATCGGCTCCTGAGCCACGGTGCGAGGCCAGGGCGCGCTCAATCACGCTGAGATCGGGCGGAGCCGCGCCAAACCACGCCTGGGCCTGCGCGGATGTCATGGACACTTTCATCGTGTCGCCGAGGCGGGGCGCACTGAACAGGAGGTTTTTCTCGACTTGGCCACTGGTGAGCCCGATGGAGCGCAGCTTTTCATAGCGCATGAACTCGGCAGCGTGGCAATTCAGGCAATAGTTCACGAAGAGCTTCGCGCCGTTTTGCAGGGCGAGCATATCGTTGACCCGATAGGGAGCGTGCCGCAGGGGGATGTCCTGCTGCTCGGCTGCCGCGTGTGCAGACAGGCTGGCGCAGCCCAGTGCGAGGATCAGAGCGACCCGCAGAAATGCACGATGGATAGGGGACATGGTCATGGTTCAGTGCGGGTGGTAGACCAGCCGCTCGGGCACGGGTTTGGGCTCGCCAAGACACGTCCACCAAGGCATGAGCCAGAGAAAACCGAAGTAAATGAACGTGCAGGTCACTGAAATCCAGTAGCCCACAGGCGATGGCTCCGAAATGCCGAAATAGCCGAGCACGATGAAGGCGAGCGCGAAGACGATAAGCATCGACAGATGCCACTTCGGGCGATAGCGGATCGATTTCACCGGGGAATGATCCAGCCACGGAAGGAAAAACAGCGAGATCACCGCACCACCCATCACGACCACGCCCCAGAACTTCGCATCCACGGTCGCCATGGCCCAAAGGAGCAACGCCATGACGGCGGCAAGGAGCGCCACATGCAGTGGTTTGCGGCGCAAACGCCACGCACCCCACAGTGCTGCAGACGCGAGCACCACCATCCAAATGTGAACCGAGGTGCTTGTGGTTGCCCGCAGCATCGAATAGAAGGGCGTGAAGTACCAGACCGGCGCGATGTGAGGAGGGGTTTTCAGCGGATTTGCCGGAATGAAGTTGTTGTGCTCCAGGAAATAGCCGCCGAACGTTGGCGCAAAGAACAGCACGGCGCAAAAAATCGTGAGAAAGACGGACAACCCGAACAAGTCATGCACGGTGTAGTAGGGGTGAAACGGAATGCCGTCGCGCGGGTTACCACGCGCGTCCTTGTTGGCCTTGATCTCGATGCCGTCGGGGTTGTTCGATCCCACTTGGTGCAGCGCAATGATGTGTGCACCCACGAGACCAATGAGCAACAGCGGAATGGCAATGACGTGGAACGCGAAGAAGCGGTTGAGCGTCGCGTCGCTGACGACGTAGTCCCCCCGTATCCACAGCGACAGGTCAGGACCGATGAAGGGAATGGCGGAGAACAGGTTGACGATGACCTGCGCCCCCCAGAAGGACATCTGACCCCAAGGCAGCAGGTAGCCGAAGAAAGCCTCCCCCATGAGGCTCAGGAAAATCAGGCAACCGAAGATCCAGACCAGCTCGCGCGGCTTGCGGTACGAACCGTAGAGCAGACCGCGAAACATGTGCATGTAAATGACGACGAAAAACGCCGAGGCACCGGTGGAGTGGATATAGCGAATCAGCCAGCCCCAGCTGACATCACGCATGATGTACTCGATGGATCCGAAGGCCAGGACCGCGTCAGGCTTGTAGTGCATCACCAGGAAAATGCCACTGATGATCTGAATCGCGAAAACCACAATGGCCAGCGAGCCAAAGTAGTACCAGAAATTCAGGTTTTTGGGCGCGTAGTACTCCGTCAGGTGGGCAGCCCAGAGCGCGGAGAAAGGGAAGCGGTCGTCGATCCATTGACGCAGCCCGCCGCGCGGCACCCCGTCCGGTGCCGGCGCGTCCGGCAAAGCGTGTTCAGCCATGGTTGTCTCCAATTGAGGCGCTCAGGCCTTGGACTCGCCGAGAAGGATCTTGCGCTCGTTGAGGAAGTGATACAGCGGCACTGGCAGGTTGTCCGGTGCCGGCATGTTCTTGAACACGCGAGCGGCAAGATCGAACTCGGAGCCATGGCAGGGGCAAAGGAATCCCCCTTGCCAGTCGCTTGGCAGCGACGGTTGAGGACCCGGCGTGAAGCGATTGACGGGCGAACAGCCGAGATGCGTGCAAATGCCGATGACAACGAGAAATTCGGGCTTGATCGAGCGCCATTGATTCTGTGCCCAGGGCGGTGTCGGAAAAGCCGTCCGCTTGGACAGGGGATCTGCCACGAGTGACTGGGTAAGGTTCAGCGAGGCGAGCATCTGCGGCGTGCGGCGCAGGAACCAAACGGGCTGCCCGCGCCACAGCACCGTCATCTTCTCGCCAGGGCGGAGCTGGGAAATATCCACCTCGATCGGTCCGCCTTCAGCCCTGGCTTTTGCAGAAGGCTCAAGGGACTCAACAAAGGGCACTGCAGTGGCGCCACCTGCAACGCAGGTCGCGGCACCAGCGGCAATCAACCAAGTTCGGCGTTGGGAATCCATTGTGTCGATGCGTTATTCAGAGGAGCGTGGACCACCGGCTGCGGCGTGCGCACCACGGTCGAAACAGGAAATGCGGGGTAGCCCGTCAACTTCCTGGAGAGTGACCGAATTCTGGTCCCAGCGCGGCGATTTCGCATTAGGAAAACCATGTATAAGAGATCACTGATTTAGGGTCCCGGCCTTGTGTTCCATCAATAAATAACATGTTGCGCTGCAATATCCGATAGGGATTCTGCGAAATGATGAACAAAATCGATTAATGCACGCGCCGCACCCCCGCCCAGCCTGAAAACGAGGATGCCCTGGCCCCTCAAGACACGGTACAGTCGAAGCCTTCGCAATCACCTTTACAGGGGAGCCTGACCATGAGCTTTGTGAGTGACTTCAAGGAATTTGCCGTCAAAGGCAACGTCGTTGATTTGGCCGTGGCCGTGATCATCGGAGGTGCCTTCGGCAAGATCGTCGAGGCCCTCGTGGGTGACATCATCATGCCGGTGGTTGGAGCCATCATTGGCAAGATCGATTTTTCGAACTTTTTCATCCCGCTCGGTACGGTGCCGGCCGGAACCGGAATGACCCTTGCGGCACTGAAGAAAGCCAATGTTCCCGTGTTGGCCTATGGTGACTTCATCACCATCGCGATCAATTTCCTGATTCTGGCCTTTGTGATCTTCCTGATGGTCAGGATGATCAGCAAACTCAAGCGCGCGGCGCCCCCGACCCCCGCCCCCGCAACACCGGAAGATGTCCTCCTGCTGCGCGAAATCCGCGACGCACTCAAACGCTGAGCGCTTCCTCGCTGGTGCCGGCCAGCTTGCGCGCCAGTGTGATCGCACTGACGAGACTGGCTGGATCAGCCACGCCCAAGCCGGCGATGTCGAACGCCGTGCCATGGTCAGGGCTGGTGCGGACAAACGGCAGACCCAACGTGACATTCACCCCGGCATCAAGGCCGAGGTATTTGACGGGGATCAGCCCGTGGTCATGCAACATCGCCACCACCACGTCGTACGCGCCGGGATGCTGCGGTGTGTTGCGCGCCCGCATGAAAACCGTATCAGGCGGATGTGGACCGCTAGCCATGATGCCTTCTGCCTGCGCCTGAACAAGCGCCGGGGCGATGACGCGCGACTCCTCGTCGCCGAACAATCCGCCCTCGCCTGCATGCGGATTGAGCCCGGCGACTGCGATACGCGGGCTTTGCAGCCCCCAACGCCGCAGGGCGTTGTGCGTAATGCGAATCGTCTGAAGTACACCTTCAGTGCTAATGGCATCGATCGCCTGGCGCACGCTCACATGGATCGTCACCAAGACCGTCTTGAGCTCGTCATTGGCGAGCATCATGCGCACCGGCACGCCGCCACATAGATGCTGGAGCAACTCGGTATGGCCAGGAAATGGCACGCCTGCCGCATGCAGAGCTTCCTTGTGGATGGGAGCCGTGACCAAACCCGCAACCTCGCCGCGCAACGCGGCCTGTGCCGCGTAGACAATGGACGCATGGGCGGCAGCGCCTGCCCGTGCGTCGACGCGTCCGGGTGCCAGGCCTCGCAAAGAACCCGGTGCGAGGCCTGGCACTCGCAGCACGGGGATCGTGCCGGGCGGAAGACGGCTGAGTTGATCCAACGCGTCAATGCATGCGATGCTCGGACGCAGCGTGTCAGGATCGAAGTGCAAGCTTGCGGCCGCGTGGGCGATCACCTGCGCATCGCCGACGACCACGCAGCCAAGTGCGGCACCCATGGAAAAAGCCTTGACGATCACCTCGGGTCCAATGCCAGTGGGATCACCCATGCAAAGGGCCAGAGGGGCCAACGACCGCGATGTGTTCATGCGGGATTGTCGATGTCGAAAAAACGGTGATCAATACCGAAGCTGCGCGCCAAATGCTCGCCCAGTGCCTGCACGCCATAACGTTCCGTGGCATGGTGCCCACACGCAAGGTAGGCAACGCCCATCTCACGTGCAAAATGCGCTGTGGGCTCCGAAATCTCGCCACTTACATAGGTATCGGCACCGGCCCCATAGGCCTGCTCAATCCAATTCTGGGCCGCTCCGGTACACCATGCAAGGCGCCCCACGGGCGTGGTGGGGTCGCCCACCAGCAGCGGAGCACGCCCCAATGCGTTCGCCAGTGCGTCGACCAAATCCCCTAGAGTGGAGTGCGGTCCGGTGCCTAGGCAGGCCAGATCTTGCTTGCCGAACCGCGCCTCGATCTGCCAGCCCATGCGGGCGGCGAGTTGCGCATTGTTGCCCACCAAGGGGTGAGCGTCCAATGGAAGGTGGTATGCAAAAAGATTGATATCGGCCGCGAGCAGGGCTCGAAGCCGTTTCTGCTTTTGTCCCACAACCCGCGGGTCTTCGGCTCGCCAGAACCACCCGTGGTGCACGAGGATCATATCCGCCTGCCACGCAGTCGCCTGCTCAATGAGCGCAAGATTGGCCGTCACGCCGCTCGCAATACGTCGGACCCGGGGCGTTCCCTCGACCTGCAAACCGTTTGGTCCATAATCTTCAAAACCATCGGCACGCAGAAAATCGTGCAGGTACACCGCCAGCTGATCGCGGTTGATCGTGTTCATGAAAGGTCGATATGCGCAGGTTGTGGTTGATTTTCGCTCAGGCAACGACTTTGGCCTTGGGCGTGGTGTTCGCGGTGCAGATGCTGGCACCGCAATGGCTGGAGCATACGGCCGAGCCGGGGGTGCGCCATCAGCAGTTGCAGGGCCCATCGGATCTGCCCGATGCCACGGCTGTCGGATCCTACGCAGCTGCCGCGTCGCGTGCCATGCCCGCAGTTGTTTCCGTCACCACGACACGGCTGAGCAGCCCGCGAGGAGTTCCGCCCCTGGAGCAGTTCTTCGGCGGCTCCAGCGCGCGCCGGCCCACGGTTGGCCTTGGTTCGGGTGTAATCGTCAGCCCGAATGGCTATGTGCTTACCAATAACCATGTAGTCGACGGCGCCGAGGAAATCGAGGTCAAGCTTGCCGACGGACGCGAAGCAGCGGCCAAAGTGGTGGGGAGGGATCCGGACACGGATCTCGCCGTACTGAAAATCAATCTGCGCCACCTCCCGACCCTGGCATTCGCCAACGACACGAAAGCACGCGTCGGCGACGTGGTGCTCGCCATCGGTTACCCCTTCGGCGTCGGGCAGACCGTGACCCAGGGCATCGTCAGCGCCCTTGGGCGCACCCAGTTGGGCATCAACACGTTTGAAGACTTCATTCAGACCGATGCTGCCATTAACCCGGGCAATTCAGGTGGTGCGCTGGTGGACGTCTATGGCAATTTGCTCGGCATCAATACTGCCATCTTCTCACGCTCGGGTGGCTCGCTGGGCATCGGCTTCGCCGTGCCGGCCACCATTACGCGCAATGTGATGCAACAACTGATCGCGCACGGCCGGGTTGTGCGAGGATGGATCGGCGTGGAGCCTCAGGACATCACGCCGCAGCTGGCTCAGGCCTTGAACTTACCTGTGACCGAGGGGGTCATTGCAGCCGACGTGCTGCAGGGTGGCCCGGCCGATCAGGCCGGCATGCGTGCGGGCAACGTGGTGCTCGATATCGGCGGTCAGCCTGTGCACAACACAGGCCAGTTGCTCAATGCCGTGGCGGGACTCAAACCCGGTAGCACCGCAGCGACGCACATACTCGCCCGCGGACGCGAGAAGGTCTTGCAGGTCAGAATCGGAACACGCCCGCGATTGGCAGATGCTTCACGTGGAGAAGGCGGCACGGACCCGTAGCGCGGGCCCAATGCACACCGCCGTATGGCCAAGCCCTGCCCGGCTTTCCGCCGATCACGCGGGAGGTGCCGAATCTTGGCCCTTATCGCTGCCTTCCTCAGGTGGCTGCGCGTACTTGCCAAGCATGCGCGACCCGACGATGCCGACCTCGTAAAGCAAGATCATGGACACGGCCAGCGATGTCTGCGAAAACACGTCAGGCGGGGTAATGACGGCGGCAATGATGAAGGCCACGACGATGAAATAGGCACGCCACGCCTTGAGCTGCTCGATGGTCAATACACCGAAGCGCACCAACAAGATGAGCACCACGGGCACTTCAAAGGCCGTACCAAACGCCAGGAACAGCGTCAACACGAAACTCAGGTAAGACTCGATGTCGGGCGCAGCCGTGATGACCTTTGGCGCAACGTCCTGAATGAAGGTGAACAGGCGGCCCAGCACGATGAAATAGGCGAAGGCCACGCCGAGGTAGAACAAAACGGTGCTGATGAAGATAAGCGGAACGACCAAGCGCTTTTCATGCGTGTAGAGGCCCGGCGCAACGAAAGCCCAAAGCTGATAAAGCACCACCGGTAATGCGACCATCAGCGCCACCAGCATTGTGAGTTTGAGCGGCACCAAGAACGGCGTGATCACCCCGATGGCGATCATCGTGGATCCATGCGGCAGATGCGCAATGAGGGGCTTCGCGAATAAGTCGAAAAGACCCTACGGCCCCGGATAGATGGCCAGCACGATGAACACAACGGCCACGGACGCGACCGCTCGAATCAGCCGATCTCTCAGCTCGACCAAATGGGTCACAAAGGGCTGCTCGGCTTCCGGATCTTGGGAGTCGGACGGCTTGGGATCGGTCACTGGAGAGACATGGAGTTATGTGGGCACGTCTTACGTGCCTGAACGCGGGCGATGACGGGCCACGCGTGCAGCACCGGACAGGGCGTGGGTGCGGATGCGGGCTTGGCGCCTGTACCAGAGCGGGAGGGCCTGGCCCGTTGATTTCTTGAGGCGCTTAGGCTTGTAGCTTTCCGCCAAATGGGCTTCGCCACTGAAGCCCAAGGAGTCGGTTGAGCTTTGCGTGGCGCCTTGAAGGCCGGCCGTTGCCTCCTTCCAAGCCGAATCAAATTCTTCGCTGACCTCACTGATATTTTTGGCCACTGTGTTATGAATGTCATGCGCTGCCGACTCCACCGTAGCCTTCATGCTGCGCAACTCATCAAGCTCCATCTGGCGGTTGACTTCCGATTTGACATCGGCCATGTAGCGCTGCGCACGACCGAGCAGATTGCCGACTGTCCGCGCCACCTTCGGTAGCTTCTCGGGGCCAAGCACGATGAGCGCAACCACGCCGATCACCCCGAGCTCGGAAATACCAATGTCGAACATGCTGGTTTGTCAGGCTGTGGAACTGGCGCGAACACAAAGACTGGCAAGAAAAAAGCCGGCAAAGCGGCCGGCCCAGAGCCGCTGCGCGGGATTCAGGATTTTTCCTTGGCCTCGACGTCGATGGTGTCCTTCTTCGCAGCGCCCGCTTGGCCGACAATCTGCTTGTCGCTCGATGCGGGAGCTCCGGGTGCAGCATCCGCGTCACCGTCGCGCATGCCTTCCTTGAAGCCCTTGACCGCAGAGCCCAAGTCGGAACCAATATTTTTCAGCTTTTTCGTGCCGAACACCATCATCACGATGACCAGAACGATCAACCAATGCCAGATACTAAATGAGCCCATTTCGATACTCCTTGGCGACTTCAGATCGTCGCGCGTTTCCAAGGGCGGGGACCGCCCAGAACATGAATGTGCAGGTGGTAAACCTCCTGCCCGCCATTCGGCCCGGTGTTGATGACGGTCTTGAAGCCATCGCCACAGCCTTGCTGCTCGGCCAGTTGCGGAATTAACACCAGCATTTTACCGAGCAAGGCGCTGTCCCCCTCCTTCACATGTTGCAGTGTGGGGATATGGCGCTTTGGCAGGAGCAGAAAATGCACGGGCGATGCAGGGTTGATATCGAAAAAACCCAGGACATCGTCATCCTCGTAGAGCTTCTTGCTCGGGATTGTTCCCTGAATGATTTTGCAGAAAATGCAATTTGGATCGTGCATGGCTTTGTGCGCTAGTGATCGCGCGAAGTCTGAGTGCAAGAATGGCCAACCGTGCGCTGGCGCATTATGTCCGCGTGCGGCTTGCGAATTCCTCGAGCCCCGAGAGTCCTTCGCGCCGCGCCAACTCGGCCAACACCTCGCGGGGGTGAATGTCATGCACAGCAAGGGCGATAATCGTATGAAACCACAGATCGGCAGCCTCGTACACGATCTGCCCGCGCTGCCCTCCTTTCGCTGCGAGCACGAACTCGGTGGCCTCCTCGCCCACTTTCTTCAGTACGGCATCCTCGCCCTTGGCAAACAGCTTTGCCACATAGGATATCGACGGATCGGCCTGCTTGCGGCTTGCGATGACGGCCGCCAAACGCTCAAGAAGCTCGGCTGCGCCTGCGGGTGCTGGAGTCATCGCGTTCATCGATAGATCTGCTCAGGGTCCTTCAATACCGGCTCGACGCTCTTCCACCGTTCGCCCTGCAGCTGGCGGAAAAAACAGGAATGCCGACCGGTATGGCATGCAATGCCGGGCTCATGGCCAAGTTGCCGCACAGTGAGCAAAATCACGTCACCGTCGCAGTCCAATCCGATCGATTCGACTTTTTGCACATGTCCCGATTCCTCGCCCTTGTGCCAAAGGCGCTTGCGTGAACGTGACCAGTAAACGGCCTCGCCGAGCTCGCGCGTGCGCCTGAGCGCATCGCGGTTCATCCACGCCACCATCAGGACGTCCTTGCTGCCGATCTCCTGCGCGATCGCCGGAACGAGACCGTCCCTATCCCAGTGAATGTCATCGAGCCAATTCATATGTCAAGTGTAGTGACGGCAGCGACGGACGCACGAGCGTATGGTTTGCCTTTCATGCCGACGCCGCTTCCAGCCTCATGGGAATGCCCAGATTTGCCATGAACCGCTTCGCCTCACCCACCGTGTGCTGGCCATAGTGGAAGATGCTTGCAGCCAGCACAGCATCAGCGTGTCCCCCCGTAATGCCTTCGGCAAGGTGCTGCAGGCTACCAACACCCCCCGACGCAATCACTGGCACGGGCACAGCGTCCGCTACCGCCCGGGTCAGCTCGAGGTCGAAGCCGGCCTTGGTGCCGTCACGGTCCATGCTGGTCAGCAAGATCTCGCCGGCTCCAGCGCAGCTCATGCGCTGCGCCCATTCCACGGCGTCCAACCCGGTGTTACGCCGCCCGCCATGCGTATAGACGTCCCACCCGGCGCCGCGCATCAGTACTTCGTCGCCCGCACGACGCTTGGCGTCGATAGCCACCACGATACATTGGGCTCCGTACTTGCCGGACGCATCAACAATCACCTGCGGATTGGCCACCGCGGCAGAATTGAAACTGATCTTGTCGGCCCCTGCATTGAGCAGACGACGCACGTCTTCAACGGTGCGCACTCCCCCGCCGACCGTCAGGGGAATGAAGACCTGCGCGGCCACTGCTTCGATCATGTGCAACAGCAGGTCACGCTCGTCAGACGTGGCGGTGATGTCCAGGAATGTCAGTTCGTCCGCGCCTTGCTCGTTGTAACGCGCAGCGACGTCCACGGGGTCGCCGGCATCGCGCAATCCGACAAAGTTCACTCCCTTGACGACGCGTCCACCTGTAACGTCAAGGCAGGGAATGATGCGTTTGAACAGCATGGTGAACGTCCGTCGCGTGCGCTGAAATCAGGCTGCCGCCTCGACGCGCGCAAGGGCTGCCTTGAAATCGAGCGCGCCCGTGTAAATGGCACGACCACAGATGACGCCCTCAATACCGCTACCTTCGACCTCGATCAGTCGTTCGATGTCCGCCATGCCCGCTAACCCCCCGGACGCGATGACGGGTATGGTCAGCGCCTCGGCGAGGTGCACGGTAGCCTCGATGTTCAGCCCGGTGAGCATACCGTCGCGCCCGATATCGGTGTAGATGACGCCCTCAACGCCGTAGTCCTCAAACTTGCGTGCAAGGTCGACCACCGCATGACCGGTGAGCTTGCTCCAGCCATCGGTGGCGACCTTGCCGTCCCGTGCGTCCAGACCCACAATGATGTGCCCCCCGAAGGCGCTGCACGCCTCCTTCAGGAAGCCAGGATTCTTCACCGCAGCCGTGCCGATGATGACGAAGCTCAAGCCATCGTCCAGATAGCGTTCGATGGTCTCCAGGTCGCGGATACCGCCGCCGAGCTGCACGGGGATGTCGTCACCCACCGCACGCAGGATGGCCCGGATGGCCGGTTCATTTTCCGGCTTACCAGCGAAAGCGCCGTTAAGGTCGACCAAATGAAGGCGGCGAGCGCCTTGGTTCACCCAGTGGCGCGCCATCTCGGCGGGCTCGGACGAGAACACCGTGGCGGCCTGCATTTCACCTTGCTCCAGGCGCACGCACTGGCCGTTTTTGAGATCGATCGCAGGGATCAGCAACATGGGATGAGAGGATGACGAGTTCGGGGCATCCTGCCGGTTGTCCGGGTCAAGGATTCCAATCGAGGAAATTGCGGTAGAGCATCAAGCCTGCCGCAGCGCTTTTTTCAGGATGAAACTGTGTGGCAAAAATGGTATCCCGCGCAATGGCGCTTGCAAACGTCACTCCGTACTCGGTGCGACCCGCGATGTTGCGTGCCTCGGACGGAAGGGCATAGAAACTATGCACGAAGTAAAACGCTGCACCGTCTGCCACGCCCGCCCACAACGGATGCGCCCTGCCCTCATGCACCTGCTGGCGCACCGCGTTCCAACCCATGTGTGGAACCTTGTAGCGGCTGCCATCCGGCTGGGTCTGCCCTTCAAGCGCGAACCGCCGCACGTCGCCACTGATCAGGCCAAGCCCGAGCGTTGGACCTTCCTCGCTGCGATCGAGCAGCATTTGCATGCCCACGCACACACCGAAAAGCGGCTTGCCTGCATCCACAGCCGCCCGCACCGCCTCCTGCAGCCCTGAGTCCCGAAATTCGCGCATGCAGTCGGGCATCGCCCCTTGGCCCGGCAGAACGACGCGATCAGCCTGCCGAACCTCGGACGCATCGGACGTGACGAGCACGCGCCAGCGTTGGCCCACGGCCACATGCTGAACGGCTTGTGACACCGAGCGCAGATTGCCCATGCCGTAATCGACGATGGCGACCGTTTTCATGCGGACGTCGGAAGGAACGATGGAGAGGTATGGCGAATCAGCGGGAGGCGAACGTTGTCGCCGACAACACGGGCACGATCATAGTGAGCCCTTGGTCGAGGGAATCACCTGACCCATACCAGGATCGGGCTCTGCGGCCATGCGCAATGCACGACCGAATGCCTTGAAAACAGTCTCACACTGGTGGTGCGCATTATCGCCGCGCAGGTTGTCCACGTGCAGGGTGATGAAGGCGTGATTGACCAAACCCTGAAAAAACTCGTGCGCCAGATCCACGTCAAAGGCGCCGATCATCGATCGCGTGAACGGCACCTGCCAGACCAGCCCAGGACGGCCCGAAAAATCCACGACCACGCGCGACAGCGCCTCATCCAGCGGTACGTAGGCGTGCCCATAGCGCCGTATGCCCTTTTTGTCGCCGACACACTTGGCCAGCGCCTGGCCGATGGTGATCCCCACATCTTCCACCGTGTGGTGAGCATCAATGTGCAAATCGCCGTCGGCTTGGACCGTCAGATCGATCAGTCCATGGCGCGCGATCTGGTCCAGCATGTGATCGAAAAACCCGATACCCGTTGCAAGTTGGGAATGGCCGGTGCCATCGAGGCCAAGTTCGACGGCAATTCGGGTTTCAGCGGTTTGGCGGGTGACCTGGGCGGTGCGCATGCTGGAGATGAGGGAAAAGATGCGGATCTGTGCTGCATCGTCATGCGATGTTAACTAAGAACCGCTGGCGCACCCTGCACGATACCGGCCAGGGCTTGAAGCAATGCCTCGCATTGCGTATCGGTGCCGACGGTGATGCGCAGAAACGGCGCGATGCGCTCGGGTTGGCGGAAATTGCGCACCAAGATACGCTGCTCGCGCAATCTGGCAGAAAGTTCCGCGCCGTCGCGCGTGGGGTGGCGCGCAAACACGAAGTTGGCAGCCGATGGCAAGACCTGAAAGCCCAGAGCGCGCAACCCGACGGTGAGCTGGTGACGGCTGGTGACGATGCGCTCGCGCGTGTGCGCAAACCAGGTCTCATCCTGTATTGCAGCGATCGCCCCCGCCATGGCCAAGCGGTCCAGCGGGTAGGAGTTGAAGCTATCCTTGACTCGTGTGATCCCCTCGATGAGCTCCGCAGAGCCCAGCGCATAACCCACCCGCAGGCCAGCCAACGCGCGCGCCTTCGAGAGCGTGCGTATGACGAGCAAATTGGGGTGACGGTTAATCAGCGTCGCAGCGGTTTCGGCGCCAAAGTCCACATAGGCCTCATCGATCACAACGACAGCATCCGAGCACCCGGTGAGCAACCGCGCGACCTCATCGAGCTCCAGCGCGATGCCTGTCGGTGCATTGGGATTCGGAAAAATGATGCCGCCCACGCGCCCCTCTGCGCATACAGCAAGGTAATCGTCCACCACGACGCAAAACTGCGCATCCAGCGGCAGCTGGCGTGAAGAGATCCCGTAAAGACGCGCGTAGACAGGGTAGAAGCTATAAGTGATATCCGGGAACAGCAGCGGCGCGTCATGATTGAGCAGCGCGTGGAATGCATGCGCCAGAACTTCATCCGAACCGTTTCCAACGAAAACCTGCTCCGGCTGCAGATTGTGGTATCCGGCAATGGTTTCCTTCAGTGCACGCGCATCAGGGTCCGGGTACAGCCGCAGGTCTTCGCCCGCAGCCTCGCGAATGGCCTGTAACACGCGAAGGCTGGGGCCATATGGGCACTCGTTCGTGTTGAGTTTGATCAACCCTGCCATCTTGGGCTGCTCTCCAGGAACATAGGGAGTGAGGCCTTGCACGACGTCGCTCCAGTACTTGCTCATGGCTTGCCTGCCTGCGTCTGCTCATGATCGAGTCGCATTTCCGCTGCCCAGGCGTGCGCCTGTAGGCGTTCACCACGTGCGAGTACCGATGCCACACGCCCCAGCCGCTGCGCGCCAGCGTGGCTCACCTCGATAAGACTGGTTCGCTTGATGAAGTCGTAAACCCCCAGCGGCGACGAGAAGCGTGCAGTGCCTGAGGTGGGCAGCACATGGTTGGGCCCGGCGCAATAGTCGCCGAGTGACTCGGAGGTGTAGGCGCCAAGGAAAATTGCACCGGCGTGGCGCAGCCGCTCGGCAACAGGCTGGGGATCAGCCGCGGACACTTCCAGATGCTCTGGGGCAATCCGGTCGGCCAACTCACCAGCCTCCTCCAAGTTGCGCACGCGGATCAGCGCACCCCGACCGGACAGCGAGGCCGTGATGATTTCGCGCCGGTCCATGCGAGGCAGAAGGCGGCGGATCTCATCGGCCACCATGTCGATGTACGCCGCATCCGGGCACAGCAGGATGCTTTGCGCAAGTTCGTCATGCTCGGCTTGGCTGAACAAGTCCATGGCGACCCATTCGGGCGGAGTCGTGCCATCGGCAATAATCAGGATTTCCGACGGTCCGGCGATCATGTCAATCCCGCAAACGCCGAATACGCGGCGCTTGGCCGCCGCCACATAGGCATTGCCGGGTCCGGTGATTTTGTCCACCTTGGGAACCGTCGCTGTCCCGAACGCCAGAGCCCCAACCGCTTGTGCACCACCAATCGCAAATGCGCGGCTTACACCTGCAGTCGCAGCGGCAGCCAGCACCAACGGGTTGCGCTCGCCACCCGGCGTTGGTACGACCATCACGATTTCCTGCACCCCAGCCACGTGCGCGGGAATCGCATTCATCAGCACGGAAGAGGGATACGCGGCTTTGCCACCAGGCACATAGATGCCCACACGATCCAGCGGCGTGACCTTCTGGCCCAGAAGCGTACCGTCTGCATCGCGGTACTCCCAGCTTTGCCCCACGTGCTGCATCTGGCGCAGGTGGTAGTCACGCACGCGCTGTGCGGCGTAGTCCAGCGCTTCGCGCTGCGCCGCAGGAATCTGCGCGAGTGCAGCGCTCAGTTCGCCTTGCGAGATTTCAAGCGAGGCCATATCGGGCGCATCGAGACGGTCGAAGCGACGTGTGTACTCGAGCACCGCGGCGTCGCCACGTTCCCGCACAGCAGCCAGAATGTCGCCCGCGCGAGCGTCAATCTCGCCATTTTCTTCAGCCATGCGGGCGAAGAGCTCGGCATACTGCGCCTCAAAGTCCGGTGAACTAGTGTCCAGCCGGCGCAGCAATAGATCGGATGCGGAGGTGTTCATGCGTGCGGGGATGCGTCGAGGTTCGTGGCAGCTTCGCGCAGGCCGTCCACCAAAGGTTTAAGCGCGGCGGTCTTGGTCTTGAATGCTGCTTGGTTAACAATGAGCCGGGCCGAGATGTCCCGGATCGGCTCCACTTCGAGAAGGCCATTTGCCTTGAGGGTGCCACCGCTGGAGACGAGGTCGACGATGGCATCTGCCAGGCCAATGAGCGGCGCAAGTTCCATCGACCCGTAAAGCTTGACCAAGTCCACATGCACACCCTTCGCCGCAAAATGCTCGCGCGCCAGATGCACGTATTTGGTTGCCACGCGCAGGCGTGCGCCCTGGCGCACCGCGTGCGCGTAGTCATAGCCCTTCGGGACTGCCACGCTGAGGCGGCAGCGAGCGATACCCAAATCCACTGGGCGGTACAGTCCGTCGCCTCCTTGCGCTGCATCAGCCTCAAGCAGCACATCCAACCCAGCCACGCCGAAGTCCGCGCCTCCATACCGCACATAAGTTGGCACATCGCTTGCGCGAACCAGAACAACGCGCAAATCAGGACGGTTGGTGGAGAGAATCAGTTTGCGAGTGGACTCGGGGTCTTCGGCCACGGTGATCCCCGCACGTGCCAGCAGCGGCAGCGTGTCATCGAAAATTCGTCCTTTGGACAGCGCAAGTGTGAGCATGATGGCGAAAGGTTACTGGATGCGTGCGGGTTTGCAGACTGCAGGGTGATGGCGGGCGATCGGGCCGTGCCAAATTCAGCTGACGCGCGCGATGCGCGCGCCCAGAGCCGCCAGCTTATGCTCCATGCTCGCGTAACCCCGGTCAAGGTGATAGATACGCTCAATCACGGTCTCGCCTTCAGCCGCAAGGCCTGCAATCACCAAACCGGCAGAGGCGCGCAAGTCGGTGGCCATCACGGTTGCCCCTGAAAGCCGCTCGACTCCCTGCACCACGCAAGTATTGCCCTCGATAGCAATATTTGCGCCCAGGCGCACCAGTTCCTGGACATGCATAAAGCGGTTCTCGAAAATAGTCTCGGTCAGATGTGCAGCCCCCATGGCCAGGCAATTCACTGCCATGAACTGCGCCTGCATGTCGGTGGGGAAGCCGGGGTATTCCGAGGTGCGCACCGAAACCGCCCGCACACGGCGTCCAGCCATGGCGTCAGCCTGCACGCGTACCCAGTCGGCACCGGTGGTAATCGTCGCGCCGGCTTCGCGCAATTTATCCAGCAGGGCGTCCAGATGCTCGGGCACGCAGCGCCTCAATGTGACATCCCCGCGCGTGGCCACTGCCGCACACAGAAACGTGCCAGCCTCAATGCGGTCAGGCACCGTCACGTGCTCAGCGCCATGCAGCCTCTCGACGCCCTGGATGCGAATGCGTGAGCTTCCCGCACCCTCAAGGCGCGCACCCATCTTCACCAGCATCGCCGCCAAGTCGGCAACCTCGGGTTCCTGCGCTGCATTTTCGATCACGGTTTCACCCTCAGCAAGAGCTGCGGCCATCATCAGGTTCTCGGTACCCGTGACCGTGATCATGTCAGTGCTGATGCGCGCACCCTTAAGTCGTCCGCCAGGCACACTGGCAACGATGTCGCCGTGCTCGACTTGCACCTGCGCGCCCATTAGTTGCAAGCCCTTGATGTGCTGATCCACCGGACGAGCGCCGATTGCGCAGCCACCCGGAAGGCTCACACGCGCGTGACCAAAACGCGCCACCAGCGGCCCCAAGACGAGCACGCTGGCGCGCATCGTTTTCACGCGTTCGTAAGGCGCCTCGCACACCGTGATACGGTCGGCTTGCAGGCGGATGCTTTCCTCGCGCCTGTCCACCTGCATACCCATGCCGGTCAGTAATTGACTCAGGGTTCGCACGTCCATGAGCTCCGGCGCGTTGAGAAGCACCACCGGCTGGTCGGTCAGAAGGCTGGCGGCCATCAGCGGCAGGGCCGCGTTTTTTGCGCCGCTGATCTGCACGTCGCCATGAAGCGGGCGCTCGCCCGCAATGCGAAGTTTGTCCATGGGAATCGAGTTGGCTAGCCCGGCAAGGCCGGGCCAAAGCAGGCAATTTTAGGCGGCGTGCGACCCGCGGCCTATTGCACCAGTGGTTCGTCGGGCGCCATGGTGCGCATCGACAGCGCGTGAATTTCGGCGCGCATGCCTTCGCCCAATGCAGCGTACACGAGCCGGTGCCTAGCCACGCGCGAGAGCCCGGCAAAAGCCGGGCTTACGATCGTGGCGAAAAAATGCCGGCCATCTCCCTGCACCTCCAAATGCGTGCATGTCAGGCCAGCTGCGATCAAATCGCGCAGGTACTCAGGGGTGGGGTGGGCCATGATGTCTGCCAAAACAATGGTGAATGCCAATGAATCAATTGCGCAATTTATACCCGCGATCAAGCCATGCCCAGGCGATGCCGCCACAGATGGCATTGCCAATCAGCGCCGCCGCCAGGCAGATCCAGGGTGAAATGTCGGATGCTCCGAAAAAACCATAGCGGAAACCATCGACCAGATAGAAAAAAGGGTTGAAGTGGGACACGCCCATCCAGAATGGGGGCAGGGTCTTGACGGAGTAGAAAACGCCCGAGAGAAAGGTTGCCGGCACGATGATGAAATTCTGGAAGGCTGCCATCTGGTCAAACTTCTCCGCCCAAATGCCGGCGATGATGCCCAGCGCTGCCAGCATACTTGCGCCGAGAACGGCGAACACGAGGATCCATTGCGGGTGGTGCCACTGCAACGGCACAAACCACATCGTCACAAGAAGAAGTCCCATGCCCACAGCCAGACCGCGCACCACGGACGCCCCCACATAGCCCACAAACAATTCCCATGACTTCAGCGGCGACAGGAGCACGAACACGAGGTTTCCGGTGATTTTTGACTGGATGCAATCATCGTCTCGAACCCCGAGAAGATGGGCGAGACAGCCATAACGG
>JABBOE010000246.1 GCA_019351955.1 Pseudomonadota bacterium | reverse complement strand
CCACGTTCACGTGTGGCTTGGTCCGCTCAAATTTGCTCTTCGCCATGATGAATGCCTCTAGAACTCGGTAGAAATTGGATAAGTGTTACTTGCTGGAGCGTGCGCTGACAATGGCCTCGGCAACGTTACGCGGAGCCTCGGCGTAGTGCTTGAACTCCATCGTGTAGGTCGCGCGCCCCTGTGACATCGAGCGCAACGTGGTGGAGTAGCCGAACATCTCCGACAACGGCACCTCGGCGCGAATGACCTTGCCGCCCGTGACGATGTCGTCCATCCCCTGGACCATGCCACGCCTGGACGACAGATCGCCCATGACATTGCCAGCGTAGTCTTCCGGCGTCTCCACCTCCACTGCCATCATGGGCTCGAGAATGACCGGGCTGGCCTTGCGGCAACCATCCTTGAAGCCGATCGAGGCGGCCATTTTGAATGCCTGCTCCGACGAGTCGACTTCGTGGTAGGACCCGAAATGCAGCGTGACCTTCACATCAACCACGGGATACCCGGCCAGCACGCCAGAATTGAGCGACTCCTCGACACCCTTTTGGACTGCCGGAATGTATTCGCGGGGCACGACGCCACCCTTAATCGCGTCAACGAACTGAAAACCCTTGCCAGGTTCGCTGGGCTCGATCTTTAGCACGACGTGACCGTACTGACCCTTGCCACCCGACTGGCGGACAAACTTGCCTTCGGCGTTGTCGACGGTCTTGCGGATGGTCTCACGGTAGGCAACCTGCGGCTTGCCGACGTTGGCCTCCACGCCGAACTCGCGCCGCATGCGGTCGACGATAATCTCCAGGTGCAGTTCGCCCATGCCGGAAATGATGGTCTGGCCGGACTCTTCATCGGTCTTGACCCGAAACGACGGATCCTCCTGGGCAAGGCGCTGCAGGGCGATGCCCATCTTCTCCTGGTCGGCCTTCGTCTTCGGCTCAACGGCCTGCGAAATCACAGGCTCGGGGAAAATCATCTTTTCCAGGGTAATGATGGACTCTGGATCGCAAAGCGTTTCGCCGGTCGTCACTTCACGCAACCCGACGCATGCCGCGATATCACCTGCGCGCACTTCCTTGATCTCATCGCGCTGGTTGGCGTGCATCTGCAGCAGGCGCCCGATGCGCTCCTTCTTGCCCTTGATTGGGTTGTATACGGTATCCCCAGACGCCAGAATGCCCGAATACACGCGAATGAAGGTCAACTGACCCACATAGGGGTCCGTCATCAGCTTGAACGCCAAAGCCGAAAACTTCTCGTCATCGCTGGCGCGGCGAGCCGTATCGTGTTCGTCGTCATCCGTGCCATGCACGGGCGGGATGTCAACCGGCGACGGCAGGAAATCGATCACCGCGTCAAGCATGCGCTGCACGCCCTTGTTCTTGAAGGCGGTACCGCAGAGCATCGGCTGAATCTCGCCTGCAATCGTGCGCGCGCGCAGGCCTTGCCTAATCTCGGCCTCGCTCAACTCCCCCGTCTCGAGGTAGCGATTCATCAGCTCTTCATTCGCCTCGGCGGCGGCCTCGATCATGCTTGAGCGCCACTTCTCCACCTCGCCGAGCAGCGCAGCCGGAATCTCCTCGTACTGGAATTTCATGCCCTGAGAGGCCTCATCCCAGATGATCGCCTTCATCTTCAAGAGATCGACCACACCCGTGAAATGCTCCTCGGCGCCGATCGGATAGACAACGGGCACCGGATTGGCCTTCAGGCGACCCTTCATCTGGTCGTAGACCTTGAAAAAGTTCGCGCCGGTGCGATCCATCTTGTTGACAAAAGCCAGGCGCGGCACCTTGTACTTGTTGGCTTGGCGCCAAACGGTTTCCGATTGGGGCTGCACGCCACCGACCGCGCAGTAGACCATGCAGGCGCCGTCGAGCACGCGCATGGAGCGCTCCACCTCGATCGTGAAGTCGACGTGGCCCGGGGTGTCAATGATGTTGATGCGGTGCTCTGGCAGCGAAAGATCCATGCCCTTCCAGAAGCAGGTTGTCGCCGCGGAGGTGATGGTGATCCCACGCTCCTGCTCCTGCTCCATCCAGTCCATCGTTGCGGCGCCATCGTGCACCTCGCCGATTTTGTGGTTGACACCGGTATAGAACAGAATGCGCTCGGTCGTCGTGGTCTTTCCGGCATCGATATGCGCCGAAATCCCGATATTCCGATAGCGCTCGATTGGAGTCTTTCTTGCCATGATGGATCCCGGAAATTAAAACCTGAAATGCGAGAAAGCCTTGTTAGCCTCTGCCATGCGGTGAACCTCGTCGCGCCGCTTCATTGCTGCGCCGCGTCCCTCAGAGGCCTCCATCAGCTCGTTGGCCAAGCGCTGCGCCATGGACTTTTCCCCGCGCTTCTTGGCTGCTTCGCGCAGCCAGCGCATGGCCAGCGCAGCACGCCGCTGCGGGCGCACTTCCACGGGAACTTGGTAATTCGCGCCCCCGACCCGGCGTGACTTGACTTCAACCATCGGCTTGACGTTGCTCAGCGCCTGGCTGAACACTTCCACCGGGTCCTTTCCAGTCTTCGTCTGGATGGTCTCGAATGCACCGTAGACAATGCTTTCGGCGATTGCCTTCTTGCCAGAAAGCATGACCACATTCATAAATTTTGCAACGTCGAGATTGCCGAATTTTGGATCGGGGAGAATCTCGCGCTTGGCGATGACACGACGACGTGACATATCAGTTCCTTATTTTCAGTCGGGCAATGCCCAAGCTCCGCAAAGGCGGAGCACTTACTCAGCTCACCGGCGAGCTGACCAGGAGAAAAACGGCAATTTACTGCTACGTATTACTTCTTCGGACGCTTAGCGCCGTACTTGGAGCGGGACTGCTTGCGATCCTTGACGCCCTGCAGATCAAGCGAACCGCGCACGATGTGATAGCGCACGCCCGGAAGATCCTTCACACGCCCACCGCGCACGAGAACCACGGAGTGCTCCTGCAGGTTATGGCCTTCGCCACCAATGTACGAAATCACCTCAAATCCGTTGGTCAGACGTACCTTGGCCACCTTGCGAAGGGCTGAATTCGGCTTCTTCGGGGTCGTCGTGTACACGCGGGTACACACACCTCGGCGCTGCGGCGAATTTTCCATGGCCGGGCTTTTGGATTTGAGCGTTTCCGCGACACGCCCATGGCGAACCAACTGATTGATGGTTGGCATAGTGGTTCCTTGTAGGAGGTACGTCTAGAAATGATGCATGAAAACATGACAAAAGCCCGGCCATGGTGATGGCCGGGCTGGGAGGGGTGCCTGACGATGTCCTAC
>JABBOE010000056.1 GCA_019351955.1 Pseudomonadota bacterium | reverse complement strand
AACGGCCCAGCGCTGCGACTGGCCGCCGCTTGAAAATGAATAAATCAGGGCCGACTACTTACCCGCTCGACCAAAGCCGCCACGTGTCCCACGAGACCATCTACCGCAGTCTGTTCATTCAAGCGCGAGGCGCCTTGAAGAAGGAATTGTTGGCGCACCTGAGGCGCACGCGCGGCATGCGACGCTCCCGTCATCACACTCAGAAGACGGACATTCATGGGCGGATCGTTGACGCGGTGCCGATCAGCGAGCGGGCCGCTTGCGTCGAGGATCGTGCCGTGCCAGGTCACTGGGAAGGCGACCAGTTGTTTGGCGGCCTCAACAGCCAGATCGCCGCGCTAGTCGAACGCCAGACGCGCTACTTGATGCTGGTGAAGTTGACTGGCAAGGACACGGAGACCGTCATCAACGCGCTCATCAAGAACGCCCGCAAGCTGCCCCAGGAGTTGTACCAGTCCTTGACCTGGGATCGAGGCAAGGAGTTGGCTGACCACAAGCGCTTCACCATGGCGACCGATATCAAGGTCTACTTCTGCGACCCGCGCAGCCCCTGGCAGCGCGGAAGCAACGAGAACACGAACGGCCTTGTCCGGCAGTACCTGCCCAAGGGCATCGACATCTCGAGCTACTCACAAGCCAAGCTCAACGCGATGGCGAGACAATTGAATGAGAGGCCGAGGAAGACTCTCGGCTACAGAACACCGGCTGAGATGTTCAGCCAGACCGTTGCATCGACCGGTTGAATCCGCCCCGAGCACCGGCCACTAGCGGCAAGTCGCTGTCTATCTCCCAGGGCGTCGCGAATGAAGTCTCGGGCAAATGCTCCTCATCAGGCGCTCGTCGGCGTCCTGGTCAATTCGGGATGCGCACCCACACCATAGTCTTAGAACCCAAGCGTTTTATGGGCCTCAATAATATTGTGTGCAATATCTTCAATGTTGGCACGTTTGAGCATGGATTGCGCGCGCAAAAGCGAGTAGGCATCATCCTCGGACAGGCCGCGGCCTTCCATGATGATCTGCTTGGCCTGCTGGACGACGCGTTGCTTGGCTGACTTTTGCTCTAGCCGTTGGATGTAATGCTCGCGCGTGTCGCGTGCTTTGTGCTGCATGAGCGCCACGGCGATGGCCGTCAGCAAGCCAAAAGGCCGCACTGGCGAGGCGATGGTTGTGAAGGCATTGAGTTGCAGGACGGCCTCGATGGTGATTGGGCTTTCATATGTGACCACAGGTATGACTGGTGGGGTCGATGGCTGGCCGATCCAGGGATACTCGATGCCCAGCGTTTCAGGACGGACCGCCAGAAGAATGAGCCCTGCGTCGGGTGGGAGAACTTTGAGATTCGGCCAGTACGTTAAGACCTTGCAGCCGATGCGGTGCAATTGGGCCGACAACTCATCACCGTCCTGATCGTGCGGGTGGATGACGATCACCTGGAGCGACCGAATCTGCCGCAGGACCGAAGCGGGGTCGGGTGCGCGTGTCATTTGCGTTCCTCCGCCTCCGGGGCTCTCCAGTTCCCCAGACCAAGCCAGTCCGGTATCGAGTGCGATATGACATACGGATCAGCCTTCACGCGTTCTGGGGCGCTCGCCAGAATGTCGAACTGGCCTTGCGCGTTGACGCGCCCAATTCTCGGCAGAAGGTATGTGTGGTGGTTGTGTCCGTCGATGCGTACCCGGCCTTGGGGCGCATCAAATTCCAGGCCCGGCAGAACGCGCAGCAGATGTTCTGTATCTTCAGTTCCTACACGCCGTATGGCATCGGCCAGCATGTGCATCTGAAAGTACGCTGCCTCCCAGCACATATTCGTGACGAGTTGATCGCCGAATCGTTCGCGGTAGCGCGCGATGGCCTGCCGATTCTCTGGCGTGTCGACGGACTGGAAGTAGGCGGCACAGGTGATATGGCCTTCGGCCAGATCGGCCCCCATGATGGAAACTTCGGCCTCACTGGTCATGTGACTGGCGATCGGCATTGCAGCGGGATCCAGGCCGACGGTGGCGAAGGCACGGTGAAGCAGCGGGGTTCCCTCACCGACGACCGTGGAGAAGATAAAGTCGGGCATGGCGTTTTTGATTTTTTGCGCTACCTCCAGATAACTCTCCCAGGGCGCATCAAGCGAAAGGTAGGTTTCGGAGATTTTCTCGCCGCCACGTTCAAGAATGAGGTCGCTCATCACGCGGTTGGACTCGTAGGGGCAGATGTAATCGGAGCCCACCATCCATACGCGGGACCCAAAGTGCGAAAGCATGAACCCGGCCAAGGGCAGGGAGTTCTGGTTCGGAGCCGCACCCGCGTAGATCACGTTACGGCTGTATTCGAAGCCTTCATATGGCGTTGCGTAGAAGAGCAGCGCATTGTGGCGCTCGACGATGGGAATCACCGCCTTGCGGGTGCTGGACATATAGCAGCCGAAGATGAGGCGTACATCATGCTCGAGGATGAGCTGCTCGGTAAGCCCAGCGTAGTGGCGAGGATTGCTCTCAGGGTTCACGCAGACCAGTTCAATCTCGCGTCCCAGGATGCCGCCGGCGCGGTTCACTTCCTCGGCAGCCATGATGACGGCGCGCTGCTGAGATTGTTCGACCGTCGAGGTCACGCCGGTGGTGGAATATAGAACCCCGATCTTGATAGGGCCGTCTTTTGAATGCGACATAGTGTGGACAGAGTTGGCTAGGCGGGAAGAAAGCGCACCAAGTTGAGGTGGATCTTCGTCTTCTTGCACGGTTAATGTGCGTCGCGCGTCATATTGAGGCTTTGCCACGCTTAGATGGACATGCATTTTCAGCAAGAACCGTGCGCGGCGGCGGAGATGCGAGTCCGGCTCCCTCACTGCTACTCGAGCCATCACGATCACAACCGCCTTGTCGAGTAGCTCTGGCACGGCATTTGCATAGGTTAGGCGTCGGTATCGGTGTCAACCTTGAAGACCTGGCACATCCGACTTGATTCAGTCGTTCCTGACAAAGGCGTCTCGAGCGACACCGGCCACAGAAGCCCGAAAACCAGCGCGCCTGGTTTCGGGCTTTTTTTATTTGTGTTTTCGGACCACTTATTTTGGAGCTATGTCATGAAAAGACGCGTATTCCTTTCCGCCCTCGGCTCAAGCGTGGCTGCCGTTGCGGGCACTGCACTGCCGCAATCGGTGCTTGCCGCCGGTAGCAAGGAGCCGATCAAGCTTGGCCTGCTGTTTTCACAGTCCGGAACCATGGCGAACAACGAGTCGCTCCTCAAGGACATATCCCTGATGACCATTGATCAGATCAATGCCCGCGGCGGGGTCATGGGGCGCAAGGTCGAGGGTGTCGTCGTCGATCCGGGCTCCGATTGGCCGATGTATGCGCAGCTTTCCAAGCGGCTGATCCTCAGCGACAAAGTGGCCGCCATCTTTGGCTGCTGGACCTCCGTGTCCCGAAAGTCCGTCCTCCCGGTAGTGGAGGCGCAGGACAGCCTGCTGTTCTACCCGCTGCACTTCGAGGGGGAGGAGCAATCGAAAAACGTGGTTTATCTGAATTCGCCGCCTAGCAGTTCCGTGCTGCCTGCTGTGGAGTATTTGATGAGTCCAAGCGGGGGCGGTGCCAAGCGTTTCTACATGATCGGGAGCGACTATGTTTGGCCGCGCACGATCAACAAGATCCTGAAGGGCTACTGGAAGACCAAGGGCATTCCAGAGTCCGCTTGGCGCGAGCACTACGTTCCGTTCGGGCAGTCCAATTTCCAGACCATCGTTCGCGAAATCAAGGAATTTGCCGCTCAGCCTGGTGGCCAGGCCATCGTGGTGATGACGGTCGTCGGAGACTCCATCCCTGCACTGTTCAAGGAGGCCATCAACCAAGGCATTCGCGCTACCGATATTCCCATCCTCGGTCTCGACGTCGTCGATAGCGACCTCCAGGGGCTCGACACCAAGCCGCTGGTCGGGCACCTGAGCTGCTGGGATTACTTCCAGAACATCAATACCCCCCTAAACACCAAGCTGAAGTCCGACTGGAAGCGTTATGTCGAAGCCAACAAACTGAAGCACCGCCCGGATATGGTCATTGACCCCATGGTCTCCACGTACCTCGGGCTCAATCTTTGGGCTATGGCTGTCGAGAAAGCCAGGTCCACCAAAACGGCCGCGGTACGCAAGGCGCTCGCCGGGCTGACGATTGAGGATCCCGCGGGCTACGTTGACAAGATGGATATGTCTAACCAGTACCTCTGGCGTGGCGACATGATCGGCTCAATCAACGCGAATCAAGGTTTTGACATCCTTTGGAAGTCGAAGGATGTCGTCAAGCCCATTCCATTTAGCCCGTTTGTCAAAGCCTGATCTCAGACGCAGAGCCCGTGCAGCCTGCGAATCTTCGCGGGCCGCACGGAGCGATGCAGGCGAAACTCTCACGGAAGTCTCATGATGGATTGGAAACGGTTGTCGCTCAGGGCTGGGTTTGCCGCCATGGCGCTCTGCCTTTGCGCCCTGGGTGGCCGATGGTCGTTCGCGTCGAATGCCGTGCTGGCGGTCGACCAGCGCGCTGCTGTGGTTCGTGATTTTTGCGCAGCAGGCAATCAAATGGATGCGCTTGCCAAATTCGTTGGCCTCGGCACGCAAGCTGACACATCGAACCGCGATTGGGCCAACACCCTCGTACTGGCCATACGCGACGGGCAATTGGTTTGTGATTCCCGTGGCGGCGCAGTCATCTTGCATCAAGCGAGCAGCCTGGATGCGGTAACACTTGCACCCATGCAGAGTACTCCGAGCGGGGAACCCTATGTTCCAACCATCGTGATGATGCGCAAGATCGCCGTGGCGAAGGCCGAGATGGACCTGTTTAGTACGCAGAGCGATTTGCGCGAGACAGGAGCCGCGCAGATCAGCAAATTCTTCAGGTTGCTCGACCCGGACATCCTCAAGCTGGCTATCCAGCGCCAGAGCAACACCGATATCAAGGCCACCCTGGAACTTGCAATGGCCAAACGTGGCCTGTATTCGAGCGCTCAAAAGGAACAACTGGGCGCCATCAAAGCTCTAGGCAGCGCTCCCAGTGAAAGTTCGCGCACCCTGCTCACCGAGTACCTGACCAATGACCAGGTACGCGCGGATCCGCAGCTTGCCGAAGCGGCCAAGGCCGCTTTGCGGAACATCGACAAGTGGCTCGCCATCGGAAAAGCGCTCTCGATGTTGTTCAGTGGCTTGAGCTATGCGGGAATTCTGCTCTTGACCGCCATCGGCCTTTCCATCATTTTCGGACTGATGGGTGTGATCAATCTCGCCCACGGGGAATTCATCATGCTTGGGGCATATGCCACCTACTTGGTCGAGCAGCTCATGCGCATTTATGTGCCGAGCATGTTCAATGCCTATCTATTTGTTGCGATCCCTGTGGCATTCGTGGCATGTGGGCTGATTGGGGTATTGCTTGAATACTTCGTGATCCGCTTTCTCTATCGCAGGCCGCTCGAGACATTACTGGCGACTTGGGCGGTGAGCATCGCGCTCATCAAACTGGTGCAACTCACCTTCGGATCTCAAAATGTCGAGTTCATCACGCCGTCCTTTTTGAACGGTGGAGCACAGGTCGTTGGTGGCTTCTTCGTCACCTACAACAGGCTCTTCGCCATCGGCTTTTCACTGGTCGTCTTCTTGGCGACCTATGCAGTCATCCGTACCACGCGCATCGGCCTTCTGATGCGCGCAACAACTCAAAACCGCGACATGGCGAAATGTCTCGGTGTGCCAGCACAGCGCATCGACAGGCTGGCTTTCGCCATGGGTGCGGGGCTGGCCGGATTGGCTGGTGTGGTGCTGACTCAGATTGCTTCGGTGAACCCTTTCATGGGTTCCGGCTTTGTTATTGATGCATTCATGGTTGTCGTGCTCGGGGGTGCCGGCAGCTTGATGGGTACATCAGTTTCATCCCTGGCGCTGGGTGAGATCAACCAGCTCATCGAACCTTTTTACGGGGCGGTGGCGGCCAAGGTCGCCGTGCTACTGATCATCGTGTTGATCATTCAGAAACGCCCCAACGGGCTTTTCACGGTGAAGACGCGCGGGTGACGCCCATTCAATGCAGCGAGATAGGTCATGTTGATAAGAAAACGTCTTGAGCAGAAGGCCGAATTCGGATTTGCGGCGCTGATTGTCATGCTGGCGGTCTACATGCCGGTTTCCCACTACCTGTTCCCGCGGGGTAGCGGCCTTTCCCTGTCGCTGTTCAGCATCAATTTGATCGGACAGATCATGAGCTTCGGCCTTCTTGCCTTAGCGCTTGACCTCGTCTGGGGAATGGCGGGGATGCTGAGCCTCGGGCATGGCATCTTCTTCGGTATTGGAGGGTACATGATGGGCATGTATCTCCTGAATGTCTCTTATGCCGAGACGCATGTCCTGCCCGATTTCATGCAGTACATGGGGTGGAGCGCCTTCCCGCCGTTGTGGCACCTGGTGTCCAGTTTCGGTTCCATGTTGATCCTTTCCGTATTGCTCGTGATCGTGGTCGCGACTCTGTTTGGTTTCGTCACGTTCAGGTCGCGGATCAACGGCGTCTACTTTTCCATCATCACTCAGGCGCTGACCTATGCCTTGATGTTGTTGCTGTTTATCAACGATGTCGGTTTGGGCGGAAACAATGGCTTGACGGGATTTACTCGGATTCTTGGCTTTCCTCTGTCCAGTGTTTCGACGCAGATCGGGCTTGCAGTGGTGGCCTGTCTTGTACTAGCCACCGCCTATCTGCTGTTGCGCTTTCTGGCAGCGTCGAGCTTGGGGCGGGCATTGGTCGCTATTCGCGACGATGAAGCACGCATGCGGTTTCTTGGCTATAAGACGCATGTGCTCAAGCTTTTCGCGTGGGGCCTTTCCGCCGTCTTGGCGGCCTTGGCGGGAATGCTCTACGTCCCGCAGATCGGCATCGTGAACCCCACGATCGTGTCGCCAGGATTGTCCATTGAAATCGCAGTGTGGGTCGCCATTGGCGGCCGTGGCACCCTGATCGGCGCCATCATCGGTGCAATTCTCGTCAACGGTCTGAAGTTCTGGTTGACCGCCGCAGCACCCAGCATCTGGCCCTTCATTCTTGCGGGAGTCACACTGATTATCACCATTGCGATGGGACGAGGACTTTGGGGCGAAACGCGCTTCGCACTGCTGCGCCTTTCGCGCTGAGGCCGGACGCTCCCTCGGAATGCAGATCTAGCCCAGCAACGACTGACGATGAAACAACTCACTGCAATCTACGTGGATGGCCTGCACGTCAATTTTTCAGGATTCGCGGCCATTACAAACTTGACCATGGACATCCGCTATGGGGAAGTCCGCGCCATCATCGGTCCCAATGGTGCCGGGAAAACAACCTTGCTTGACGTCATCACGGGCAAGACGCGTCCGACAAGCGGAGAGGTCTATCTCGACAAGACAATCGACCTCTCGCGCCACGACGAGGCATCGATTTCCCGCCATGGCATCAGCCGAAAATTTCAGAAGCCGAGCATTTTCGATGCGTTGAATATTGAACAAAACCTCGAACTCGCCATACGTCGTGGGCGGGGCTACGTGGACATGTTGCGCTCCAGGCTGAGCGGCGAGCAGCACAGGAAGATTGGCGAAGTGATGGACCTGATCGGCTTGGCAGCGTCCCCGGGCCAGCTCGCCGGGACGCTGTCGCACGGCCAAAAACAGTGGTTGGAAATTGGCATGATGCTCGTGGCCAACCCGCAGGTTCTTTTGCTCGATGAGCCCGTGGCCGGCATGAGCGACCACGAGACGCAGCGCACCGCGGAACTCATCGCGCGGTTGAAGTCGCCGGAGCGCGCGGTCGTCGTGATTGAACACGATATGGACTTCGTTGGGCAGGTCGCTGATCTGGTCACGGTGCTCCACGAGGGTAGTGTTCTCGGCGAGGGCTCAATGGACAAGATCCGCAACGATCCCCGTGTGATCCAGGTTTATTTGGGACGCTGATCATGACATTGCAAATGCAGGGAATCAACCAGTACTACGGCAGCAGCCACACGCTGCGCAACGTATCCGTAGCGGTCGACGAGGGCGCCTGTACCGTGGTGCTGGGTCGAAATGGCGTGGGCAAGACAACGCTCCTGAAGTGCCTCATGGGCCTTCTGCCCATTGAAAGCGGGGAGATCACGCTTGGCAGCCGAAGTCTGTCTGCGCTTCCGACCCACAAGCGGGTGGCGGCCGGCCTTGGCTACGTGCCCCAGGGGCGTGACATCTTCCCGGAACTTACGGTCGAAGAGAACTTGAAGGTCGGTGCCTACGGCGGCGAAAAGAGCGTCAAGGCGCGGTTCGGATTCAAAGATGTGTTTCAGATTTTCCCGATCTTGAAGCAGATGCGTGGCAGGCTTGCAGGCAACCTCTCGGGTGGGCAGCAACAGCAATTGGCGATCGGCAGAGCATTATTAACAAACCCCTCCATCCTGGTGCTGGATGAACCGACCGAGGGGATTCAACCATCGATCGTCCAGGAAATCGAAGAGGTGATCAAGTCCCTAAAGGGCCAGCTGTCGATCCTGCTTGTCGAGCAGTACTTCGATTTCGCGCAGTCGGTTGCGGACGATTACGTCGTGCTGGTTCGGGGGCAGGTCGTTGCAGCCGGCAAAGGCGGGGACATGGATCGGAATGATGTACGGAGCCTGATCGCTGTTTGACAGACTTTGAGGTTGAAATTTCGGGTGGCCCCTTTCGGCGGCTTGTTTTCATGAGATTTTATGAGGGATTGAATATGAATTGGCTTGAGGATTCCATCATGTATAAACGCGGTGTCGCAAGCGGAAAATTGGGTGAGACGCATGAGCTCTCTGAAGGGCGGCAAGGTAAATTCCACTACACAATTGGGCCGTATTCAGAGCCCGTGATGGAAATAGAACCAGGTGATCGGGTGATTGTTGAAACGCGTGACGCGTTCGAGGGGAAAATCAAAACAGAACAGGATTTGCCAAGCCAGAAGCTACAGGTTCCGTTTCTGAATCCCCAAAACGGCCCGATCATGATTACTGGCGCCGAAAAGGGTGACGTTGTGGCCATTCATATCGAGTCGATCAAGCCGCGTGGCGATAACCCGCGCGGCACTTGTTGCCTGATTCCCCGCTTTGGTGCTTTGACCGGCACGGAGTACACGGCAATGCTGAATGATCCCCTGCCCGAGATCACCCGGAAAATCAATCTCGATGAAGAGGGTGTTTATTGGAGCAAGCGCGTGATGATTCCCTATCGGCCACATATCGGAACGCTCAGTCTTTCTCCGGAAATCGATTCGATCAATTCCCTGACGCCGGATAACCATGGTGGAAATATGGACGTGCCGGACATGGGGCCTGGCAGCATAACTTACCTACCGGTTCGTTCCGCCGGCGCGCGCTTGTTCATCGGCGATGCGCACGCATGCCAAGGGGATGGAGAGGTCTGCGGCACCGCTGTGGAGTTCGCGAGCACGACGACCATTAACGTCGATTTGATCAAGAATTGGGATATTGCCTGGCCACGTCTCGAAACCGATCAACTGGTCATGGCCATCGGCAGCGCTCGCCCGTTGGAGGACGCTACCCGCATTGCGTATTACGAATTGGTGCAATGGATGGCAAAGGAATATGGCTTCGACCTTTGGGATGCCTACATGATGCTCAGCCAGTGCGGGCAGGTGCGTCTTGGTAATTTTGTGGATCCGAAATACACAGTCGGCGCGGCAATAAGAAAAAAATATCTCAAATCTATTTGAAGATATCTATCGAGGGTTAAAAAGATGGATCTGGAACTAAAGGGATTGAACGTCATTGTGACCGGCGCCACTAAAGGCATCGGCAGGGCCATTGCCGAAACTTTTGCACAGGAAGGTGCGCAGGTCGCTATCTGTGCCCGGAACGCTGAAGCTGTGGTGCAAACTGTGGCAACGCTCAAAGCTTATGGTGTCGACGCGCTTGGCGCCGCGCTTGACGTGGCAGATCGTGATGCGCTCCAAGGGTGGGTGCGGCAAGTTGCGGTCCAATGGGGCGGCCTCGATATCGTCGTGGGAAATGTCAGCGCCTTGGCGATTGGGCAGGATGAGCAGTCCTGGCGTACCGAATTCGAGACCGACCTGATGGGCACGGTGCATCTTGTCGATGCTGCGATGCCCTTCCTTGAGGCCAGCCGGGCTGCCTCGATCGTGGCGATTTCCAGCGTCTCTGGGCGCGAAATTGATTTTGCGGCGGGGCCTTATGGAACATTCAAGGCGGCGATCGTCCACTATATCCAAGGTTTGGCTTTTCAGCTGGCAGAGAAAGGCATTCGGGCGAATGCGGTGTCGCCAGGTAATGTATATTTTGCAGGTGGCGTTTGGGAGAATATTAAGGAAAACAATCCCGAACTTTATGCAAATGCCTTGGCTCTCAATCCCACTGGAAGAATGGGGCGCCCCGATGAAATCGGTCGGGCGGTTGCCTTTATTGCCAGCCCCGCTGCAAGTTTTATTAGTGGAACAAATCTTGTGGTGGATGGGGCGCTTACCCGAGGCGTACAGCTATAGTGAACAATGCGTCAATATTGTTTTTCAATTTTGAAGTCGCGTTGGTTCGAATTGTTTGGTCCGCTTATGCTGAATCGATCAGCACGCCGACGATCGAGAAATCGGGCGCATTTGCCCGAGACATCAGTCGCGGCTAAATCGGTTCGAGGCAGTTCTTGGTCAGGTGGAAATTGGCACCTCGCTCAAATTCGCACCATCACATAAAACAATGCTTGCAGGTAGCACCCTTGCGTGACCGATCTGTTGCGCCTAAGCGGAGGTGGGCTTCATCCGAGAATGTGGAGCAAGCCGGGGGGTGAGGCCCTGCGCGTGCTTGAACCGGAACATTCTCAAGACTTCTACGGCGGAAGCTTTACAGGTTTTATTTTTTATTCAGAGGCGAAAGTGAGTAGAAAGGGCTGTAATACAGATTTTAGAAAAAGTCCTTCGCTTGTGCATGCGTTACAGACTTTATTAATACGATCGAGCCACGTCCCTCCATGGACAATTTTTCTTATGCGTGGACAGACTTTATTAATAAGAACACAAATGATGCCAATAAGAAAGTCTGTCCACTGGCCTATCAGACAGAAATTCCTTGAGATCTGTCTCGGCGCATCGCGCGGCCACCGTCCCAACTTATCGATTTAACAAGAGCTGTCCACGTCAGGCTGATCTGCCGGTGGATACAGCAGCTTATGACCTGCTGAGGATCCCCCGCCCAAGATAGCGGCTGCGCTCTAGCCCTACCGTCGGCGGGCGTCGAAATCTAAGCCTCGCACTTCGGGCAATGATGTGGCATATTCCAACTTGCTTCTTGGAGAATTCCAATGCTGACTGCAGACGCTGCTTCGACCCGAACCGCCCACCGTCCCAGCACCGAGGACGCCGCACACGGCATCGATCGAGCTGCGATCGACGCCCGGGTGATCGCCCTCTTCGACAACGAGTCTCTGCGAAGCCATGTCCGCAACCTCGACAAGGTCGAACTGGCCAGCGTCTGGCGTTTGACGCTGCAGGTACTCGCTCGCAAACACGCGCGTGTTGTAGAGCCGATCAGCCCGATCGAGGTCCACAACCGCTTGCTGGAGGGCTTGGCCGGTGAAGCGCTGCTGGTCTCGTCCGCCATGTTCTTGAGCAGCCTCGCCGATGCTGAGAAGTTCTTCGGCCTCAGCTTCAAGACCCTCAAGGCGCGCCAGGGTGGGTCATTGAACACCGCAGTAAGCGAGAGGGCGATGCGTGCTGCCCGAGCGACGATGATCGCTGCCGAGGTGCTGGGGAGCTACGACGCTGCGCGTGCCTACATGCACACCCGAAACTTCGCGCTTGGCGGTGCTACGCCGGCAGAGTTGGTCAAGACATCCGACGGCGAACGCATTGTGCTCAATGAGTTGCATGCGCAGGCCGAGGGCGGGCCGCTCTGAGGTTGCCGATGGCCGCCTCCGCCGCCAACAACGGCCGGTCGGCTATTTCAAATACACGCCCAGAAGGGGCCGTTCCAGAAATTCCGATTGCCGCAGCTGTTTCGGGAACTGCGCCCACGATAGCGGTCACTCGTGACGAGCTGAATTCGGCGAAGGTCCGGGATCGGTCGCACAGCAACCATCGGGAAATAACCGTCAATCAGCCGGGCGACTACCTTCGCTGACGGCTACTAGCGTACGTTGGTGTACCCGAAATAGTTGCCTCTGGCAAAGCAATTTGCACGGAGGTGACCTCTTGCGCAGCACTCCAAAATTAAATATGATTGTCGTCATATGAAACGATCTACCGCTAGATCCAAGGACGCCACCCACGAGCGCATCGTTGATGCGGCCGCGCGCGCCATCCGGCGCAGCGGCTACAACGGTGCCGGCGTGGCCGAGATCATGAAAGACGCCGGGCTGACTCACGGTGGCTTCTACGCGCACTTCCCGTCACGCGAGGCGATGCTCGCCGAGGCAGCTGACCGCGCGGGCGGCGAAGGTGTGGCGTTGATGCAGCGTATGACTGCGAGTTCGCCACCACAACAGGCGCTTCCGGCAATGATGCGTGCCTATCTTTCCCAGGAGCATCTCGAAGGGATCGAGACCGGCTGCGCCATCGCCGCGCTGGGTTCGGAGATGCCGCGCCAGGCGCCGGAGGTAAGGCGTGCTTCCACGCGCCGCATCAAGGAGATGATTGACCTCGTCGCGCGCCAGTCGCCCGACTGGGGACAGCCAGCGGCGCACGAGCGCGCCCTTGTCACCGTCGCAACGATGGTGGGGGCGCTGATGCTGGCGCGTGCGGTCGACGAGCCCGGACTCTCCGATGGGCTGCGCGAAGCCGTGTTGAAGCAGTTCACTCCCAGCCAATGTTGATCAGCCCCTGCACTCGCGCCATTTCGCATGCCCTTAAATATGATGAGCGTCATATTGTATCAATTTCTATCCACCGGTTGAAGGCACTCCCATGAACATCAATGGATCCTTCGCACTTGTGACCGGCGCTTCGTCAGGTATTGGCGAAGCGACCGCATTGCGGCTCGCACAGGCGGGCTACAAGGTTTACGGCACCAGCCGACGTGGTGCCCGGTTGGGCCAGCCGTCGTTCGAGATGCTCTCTCTCGATGTGACGAGTGACGAATCGGTCGAAGCGGCCGTCAACGAAGTGATCCGCTTGGAAGGTCGCATCGACCTGCTGGTAAACAATGCCGGCTTCGGTGTGACCCCTGCCGCTGCGGAGGAGAGTTCCCTCGACCAGGCCCGCGCCATTTTCGACACCAATTTTTTCGGCATCACGCGCATGACCCGCGCCGTCGTACCGCACATGCGCCAGCAGCGTCGCGGCCGCATCATCAACATCGGCTCGGTGCTGGGTTTCCTGCCGATGCCCTACATGGCGCTGTACTCCGCCACCAAGCACGCGGTCGCGGGCTATTCGGAAGCCCTCGATCATGAACTGCGCACGATGGGCATCCGGGTCTCGTTGGTCGAGCCTGCCTACATCAACACGCCATTCGTCGCGAATCTGATGAAGCCCGATGCCCCCCCTCGACGTGTACCGCGAGATTCGCACAGATGTGGAGCGGCGCGTGAAGGAGGTACTCGTGGGCGCCGATGGGCCTGATGTCGTTGCCGAGATGGTCCTGAAGGTGGCCACGGATGAGCGGCCCAAACTTCGTTATGCCCCGGGACTGGCGCGTCGCATGCGCTGGTTACGCCGATTCGCACCTGCCGGAGTCCTGGACTCGGGGGTTAGAAAAGACCTGCGGCTCCAAGGGTAGGCTGCTTTGATATTGCTGCCCGGTTCAGCACTGAAACGACGCCAGGTTGTGAGAACACCAGCCTGAAGATGCTCCGTTGCCGAGCCATCACGAGAGAGAAACACCATGAAAGCATTCATCACGGATCGGTACAGCAAGAAGAATCCGATGCGGTTCGGTGACATGCAGGAGCCCGAGACCCTCGAAAACGATGTATTGATCGAGATTCACGCCGCCGGCCTGAACCTGCTGGATTCCAAGATCAAGAGCGGCGAGTTCAAACTGATCCTCCCCTACCGTTTGCCGCTGATTCTTGGCCATGACGTGGCCGGCGTTGTGACCCGGGTTGGATCGCGGGTGCAGCAGTTCAAGGTAGGCGATGAAGTCTATTCGCGGGTGCCTGATCACCGCATCGGCACGCTTGCGCAGTTCGTCGCCGTGAACGAAAACGATGTCGCACGCAAGCCTGCCAACCTCACCATGGAAGAGGCGGCATCGATCCCGCTGGTCGGCTTGACGGTCTGGCAGGCGCTGGTTGAGAAAGCGAAGCTGAAGACGGGCCAGAAAGTCTTTATCCAGGCCGGCTCCGGCGGCGTGGGCACCTTTGCGATCCAGCTGGCAAAGCATCTGGGCGCCACCGTCGCCACGACCACCAGCACGGCCAATGTCGACTGGGTGCGACGCCTCGGCGCCGACGTCGTCATCGACTACAAGAAGGACAACTTCGAAAGCGCCCTGCATGGCTACGACGTGGTCCTGAACACCCAGGATGGCAAGACACTGGAAAAATCCCTGCGCGTGCTGAAACCCGGTGGCCAGCTCATCTCCATCTCGGGTCCACCCGACCCCGCGTTCGCGAAGGAGATCGGCGCGCCTGACTTCGTGAAACTGATCCTCCGCCTCTTGAGCTCAGGTGTGCGCAAAAGGGCAGAACGTATCGGTGTGGCCTATTCCTTCCTTTTCATGAAGGCCAGCGGCAGCCAACTGCGCCAGATCACTGCGCTCATCGATGCCGGTGCGATACGTCCGGTGGTCGACAAAGTGTTTCCTTTCAGATCAGCCAACGAGGCCCTGGCTTACGTCGAAGCAGGTCGCGCGAAGGGCAAGGTCGTCATCAAGGTCAAGTGAGTTTGTTCACTTCAGTGTTGCCGGAAAGCTGACAGCTGAAATTTCTATCCCATTCTTTGGAGTTTTCCATGAAGATTGAAAACGCTGTTGTCCTCGTCACCGGTGCCAATCGCGGCATCGGCCTGGCATTCGCACGTGAGCTGCTCGCCCGCGGTGCGCGCAAGGTCTACGCTGGCGTGCGCGACACCTCAGTCGCCCTCCATCCCGGTGTTCAGGCGCTGCAACTCGACGTCAACCAACCGGACGACGTAGCGGCCGCCGCCGCGTTGGCGTCGGACGTGACGTTGGTGATCAACAATGCCGGCATCGCCCAACCCGGTGGCTTTCTCGCGCCGGACAGCGAAGAGGTCACGCGACGCCTCTTTGAAACCAATTTCTTCGCCGTGCTGCGCATGAGCAAGGCGTTTGCGCCGACCCTCAAGGCGAATGGCGGCGGCGCTCTGCTCAATGTGCTATCGGTCGCCTCATGGGTGAACGGTGGCGAGCTGGCCGCCTATTCGGCCAGCAAGTCGGCCGCGTGGTCGCCCACCAATGCCTTGCGCAACGAACTGGCCGCACAGCACACGCAGGTGCTGGGGCTGCACATGGCCTACGTCGACACCGATCTCACCCGCGGGCTCGATGCACCCAAGTCCACCCCCGAAGAAATCGTCAGGCGCGCGCTGGATGGTCTTGAGTCCGGCCTCGATGAGGTTCTGGCCGATGACCTGACGGTACAGGTCAAGCAAGGGATGACGGCGTCCCGGCCCAGCTATCTGCCGCAGGCCTCCTGAGGCCGAACCTTGCCAGCCAACGATCCACCCCTTGCGATCCTCACTACCCAAGGGCCATCATGCTCTTCGAACCTCTCGTCACCGCCTCTCTCCAACTTGCCATCCGCGTCGTCATGGCGCCGATGACGCGCAGTCGTGCCGTCGATGCCAACACCCCCAGCGCCTTGATGGCCGAGTACTACGGCCAGCGGGCTTCAGCGGGCCTGATCATCGCCGAGGGCACCTCGCCGTCGCCGAACGGCCTCGGTTATGCGCGCATTCCCATGGGCTTGGAACAGGTCGACCTCTTCGGGTTCTCGATGGGCGGGATGATTGCCCAGGAGATTGTGCTGATGGAGCCGAAACTCGTGCGCAGGATGATCATCACGGGCACGGGTCCTGCCGGCGGCGAAGGCATCAGCAAGGTCGCCCGCATGACGTACTTCGACATGTTTCGCGGCTTGCTTACCTGCCAGGACCCGAAGCAGTTTCTATTCTTCGCCAGAACACCGGCCGGAATCCGCGCGGGCAAAGGGTTTCTGCAGCGATTGAAGGAGCGCTCCGAAAATCGTGACAAGGAAGCCGCGGTGGCGGTGCTGCAGGCACAGCTTAAAGCGCTGCGCCGGTGGGATGCGAAGAAACCCGCAAACCTGTCAGAAGTTCCCCATCCCGTGCTCGTCGCCAATGGCGCCAGTGACCGCATGGTTCCAAGCAAAAACACGCGCGATCTGGCGCAGCGTCTTTCAAACAGCGAACTCATCATCTATCCCGATTCAGGCCACGGCGCGGTGTTCCAGTTCCACGCCGATTTCGTGCAACGAGCGCTTGCGTTTGTTTCTCGCTGATCGGGTAACCCGTTCGCTGAAAAGCAGGCCGTTCACCTAACCTTATCGTCGCGACGCGATCGATGTCGTCCCAATGCAATACATGCGTCGTGACTCGGTATACAGGACGCTGCCTTGCCAATGCCCTTCCAACTTCCGACTCAACACTCCTGCGAGGCTAGCCATCCATGTTTACAGCGGATCACTTCAACCGAATCGGCGTTGACCATTTACCCGGCCGTCTCGGCATCGTCATTACACATGTTGGTGCGTCCGAAGTCCGTGCGGAGCTACCTGTGCAACCTTCGTTGATGGCACCGAACGGCTTCCTTCACGCGGCGAGCGTGATCGCGCTAGCCGATACATCGGCAGGCTACGGTTGCGTCGCGAACCTGCCGGAGGGGGCGTTGGGTTTCACAACGATCGAGCTGAAGTCCAACCACCTGGGCACGGCGAAGGACGGGACGATCGAGTGCGTTGCCACCGCAGTGCATCTGGGAAAGACGACCCAGGTATGGGACGCCACGGTGACGCACCGCGAATCCGGCAAAACCATCGCGCTGTTCCGATGCACGCAAATGGTGCTCCATGCAGCGAAACGCGCTTGATGGCCTTGTCAACGCGGGTGCGCCAACATCAACCGCAATTTGAACGAAGCGCCACTTATTTAAATTCACTTCGAGAGGCAACGAGTCGTCATGGGTTACATCTCCTGGGCACTGATCGGAATGGCCGGCTATTCCGCAGTCACGCTTTTTGTAAAGCTCGCCACACGAAGCGGTAACGTTTCCAGCTATTTCGTCTTGGCCATCGCGACCGTGGTTGTCGCCGTGGCAGCTGTATTGATTTCACTGCTGCATGGTGATTTTCGGCATCTGAAGGCAGGTGACTTCGTCCAACCATGCGCCCTGTGGAGTTATGCGACCGGGGTAGCGCTCACCATTGCAGTGGCATCACTATTTCGAGCCCTGTCGCTCGGTCCAGCAAGTAGTGTGGTGCCAATTTACGGGATGTTTATCATCGGCGGTTCGATACTCGGCATCCTGTTCCTGGGCGAACCATTGGCTTTGCGCAAGGTCATGGGCGTCGGCTTGGCGGTAGCAAGCATTTTCTTGATAGCGAAGTGAAGATTTGACCTCGAACAATGCTCCCACCCAATCTCGTTGCCTTCTGCCATCGCTGCACAACTAAGCGAAATTCCTACTAAGTCGCGACCTGTGGTCACTTTCTTGTAGAACCCAGGTGAAGAGTCTATTCATGCCAGCAGATGAAGTCTGGAAGCCAAAGTACGCTCACCCGCCACGGTGATCGCCGATCGGAGGCTTACTGGCCACCCGAAACCAGCCGTTCGCGACCGTCTCAAATGGGTCGAAAGCGCCAATTCGCAGGCGCCGGAAGCCGACGATCAAGAACCAGTTGTTGCCGATGGCCGCTGGCCGATACACAGCGGTCGTCACAACGGGGCATGCCCACAACGGCTGTTCTGGCCGAAGGGCAGCCCGCCAACCTAAGCGACCCTACCGCTGAGGAATGTTTCGATCGGGGCAGGGCGCCCAAGCAGATACCCCTGCACCTTGTCGACGCTTAACTCACGCAAGATCGCCAATTCGGCCTCTGTCTCGACCCCTTCTGCGACAACCTGACTTCCCGTTTCCTGCGCGAATCGGACGAGCGCGGCGGCCAGCGCACGTTGGCCTGTATCGGTATCAATCTGTCGGATCAGGCTGGTGTCGAGCTTGATGACGTCTGGTTTCAGTTCGAGGATGTGCCGAAAGCTTGCAAATCCGGCCCCTGCATCATCCACGGCTAGCCGCAACCCGCGCCGCCGTAGCGGCTTGAGGACCTTCACGACCTGCGCATAATCATTGACGGAGGAATGCTCCGTGACTTCCAACATCAGGCGCTCGCAGGGGTAGCCCGAAAGTGCCTCGTCTAGTGCCCCGCTCAGCACAGTGGCCGGCGATGCATTGATGGAAACGTAGATGTCCTCAGGGAGGCGGTTCAGGTTATGCAGCGCCTTGGCGATCACGGCCAGTTCGAGCGTCTGCTGGAGTCCGATCTCCGCCGCTTCCTCAAACCAGACGTCGGGCGTCCGAACGGGCTCTGCCAGAAACCGCGTCAACGCTTCGTAACCAGCAACCTGACTATCCGCGATATGCACGATGGGCTGGTAAACGATCGCAAAGCTCTCTGCTTTCAGAACCGCCGTATGTCGCGCAAGGAGCACTTCGCGGCGCTTTTCCTCAGCCACTTGCCGCTCGATGAATTTGGCCGTGATGTCGGCGAAACACCGCATTGTGTCGATGTCGCGTGCATTGAGCGCGCAATTTGCGGCCCGACTAAAACAGCAAAAGGTTCCGTAGATGCCGCCATCGCTCAATCGAATCGGGACACTGAGGTGGGCGCCAACCGGCACAGCCGCAGTCGCCGGCAGCTTGCGCGCTTCGGCAAGCTGCATGGCATCCTGGATCAACTCGGGCAGACGGCCGTCGATAACGCGCTGACAGTAGCTGTCCTCCAGCGCATCCGAACCCCCGACATGGATCGGGACATCGGAACCCAACGGGTCAACGTAGCGAAAAATGCGTCGCCCATCTTTGAATTGCGAAATGAACGCGACCTCCATACCGACGAGAGTGCGCATGGAATGCAACGCATCGAGCACCATGTCGTCGGCAGTTCGATGGCTTGGGCTCATGGAGATCCTTTCGGTCAGAGGGACGAACGTTGAGGGGGTGCGGGAGCTATCGTGTCGCGCAATAGTAGAGAACTCGCCACGGTATCGGGCAACCTCCTGCGCTGCAGGTGGTAACAAATCATCCGACGCAGACCCATTACTCGTTCAATGGCATGCGTACCTTGCCCGTAAGCGGCCGCGAAGTTGCCACTCGCTCATCGATGTCTTCCGCAATTGTCGGAGCCTCGATTGGTGCATACAGATCATCGTGCTGTTGCAGAGCCATCTCGATGAACACCCACAGGTGGTCTGGCTGGTGCCAGACTTCAGCGGTTACTCGAACGACAGCCTCAGAGAACAGGTGACGGACCGTTCCGGCCGGAACTGTGAAGCCGCCCACTCGCTCCAACGCGGCTCGACAGCGCACCCTGCATACCCTCAACTCGATGGGAGACCATCATGGAAACCGCAGGCAATGCCACGAATCGCGAGCCGTGGAACATGGGCAAGATTGTTGGGCAGAAGGCTCCGTTCAAGCTTAAGGACATCTAGGGATGGTGTTCAAAATGAGCGTTGGCCATAGGCGCGGGCAGCGCACCGCCCGGGCTGGCGTGCATCTCACGAACGCCTAGGGTGTCAGCAACGCGGTGCGCAGAGCGAGGCCGCCAAGCACGATGAACATGACGGCCGCAACGGCATGGATCCAACGAATCGGCAGCCGATTCGCGAACCTGTGCCCGAACAGCACCGCTGGCACGTTCGCCAAGAGCATGCCGAGCGTTGTTCCAGCGACGACCGGGACCCACTCGCTGAAGCGTGCGGCTAGGGCCACTGTCGCGACCTGGGTTTTGTCCCCCATCTCGGCGAGGAAGAATGACAACGCGGTCGTCAGGAAGATGCTGCGCGAGCTGCGCTTGGAAACATCCTCGCCGTCCAGTTTGTCGGGAACCAGGATCCATAGCCCCATGGCGATGAACGACAGGACGACGGTCCAGTTCAGGATTCTTGGATTCAAGGTGTGGGCGAGCATGTCGCCCACGCCGGCGGCTACGCCGTGGTTCGCTAATGTCGCGGCGAGGATACCCAGGATGATGGGCAAGGGCGCGCGATAGCGGGCCGCCAGAAACAGGGACAGAAGTTGCGTCTTGTCGCCGATCTCGGCCAATGCGACCAAGGCGGTCGAGACGAGGAAGGGGTGCATGCGTGAAGTCCTGATGGCGGCTGCGGCAGACGAACGATGCATCCCGCGTGCCACAGCCAGCCCACGAGATGCATCGGTCTTGCCAAGCAGTTGCCGCCCGAGCCATGGAGACGCGAAGTGCTCCAAGTATGTTGACGCGGGCCCACGCCGATCCCGATCGGTCGTGGCGGCTACTCCCCAATGCGTCGGTGAGCATACCAAAAGCCATCGCGGCACCTGGGCACCTTAAGGCCGTGACTTCGGTCGCCACGACCCGGACAATGCAGGCATGAACACATGCTGGCGCATTCCCCTTCCTAGCCCGGCCTGACGCGCAGCGTCACTTAGGCGAAGCCGACCGGGCAGGAGGGGGTCAAGCGAGCGGTTTTCGCTTGTGGACTTCCTATTGGCTGGATAAAATAATGGGCTATCCATTTAGCTCCACAAGGCGGAAAATAACGGGATGACTGATGTCAATCCCGTAGCT
>JABBOE010000245.1 GCA_019351955.1 Pseudomonadota bacterium | reverse complement strand
GTCAGAGCACCGGCCAAATCCAGAATGCCACCCCAACAAGCGCAATGAACGCGCCGCTCAACACCTCGCCGTATCGCTCAAATGCGCCGAGCTTTACACGCTGTAGCCCGGCCGCCGAGTAAACGCAGAGCAGCACATAGGTCGCGACGGTGCTGATCGCGAAGACGATCGCCATCAGCACGATTATGCCAACGCCGTACTTCCCGGCCGCAAAGAACGCCGGGATGCCCTCGACCATGGGCGACGAGCCGAGGATCAGCAGCAGCGCGGTCCGTGATGAGGTCTTGTGCTTGTGGACGTGCAGCGGTGGAAACGCCTCCGCCTCGGCCGTGATTTGATGCGCGCTTGCCGCATTATGGTCATGCAGGTGCACGTGCGCCGAGCCGCTGCCATGCCGGTGAGCATGGGCATGGCGCGCTAGTACGGCCACGCCGCCGCGCATCGGGGCATAAAGTGGATCGTTTCCAGGCTCCGCGTCATGGCCGTGCCCGTCGCCGTGATCGTGGCCGTGTCCGCCGTGGTCGTGTTCATGCTCGGCGAACTCGGTCGTGTAGGTGTGGGCATGGTCACCATGACCGACGGCAACCACCACCTTGAAGCCATGCGGCTCCGGGATGTCGTCCAAGGACTCCCAATAAGCGCCTTGGTTGGCCATGCTAAACATTTGGCGCGCGCCGCCATCCCGGACGGTTTCGACGCGGACGAGGCTGGCTTCGGTTCCGGTCAGCCGGAACCGGGGCGGCACGCCGTCCTCGAAGATCGACAGTTCAAGAACGCCGTGGCCGGTTTCGATGCGCTGTAGCTCTGGCCCGTGCACCGTGGCTGCCGCCCCGGCGTCCCCGCCGCCAAGGTGCGAGAAGTCGTGGCTGTGCCCGTGTCCATGCTCGTGCCCGTGGGTATGACCGTGGCCTCCGCCTCCTCGCATCTCGCGCAGGGCGGAGATGGCGATCCAACCGCCGAACGCGACCAGCGCCAGGCTGGCGACGGTGTCCACTATACTGCCGAACCGGGTGGCGAAAGCGACCCCGGCGATCCAGACGACCAGGCCGATTGCCAGCGTGGACAGGACGTGACCGATGCCTGCTTTGAAGGCGACGCGTGCCGTCTCACCTCTGGACCAGCCGCGTTGGCGTGCGATCAGGGTGATCGGCACCCAGTGGTCTGGCACAATGGTGTGCAACACGCCGACGCCGGCCACGGCCGCGACGAGGAAGAGCGCTTCGGACGGCATTCGTTCATTCCCTCAGAGATACTTGGTGATGGCTTTGAACTCTTCGATCGGACCGCGCTGATTGCGCGGCACCGGACCGGCTGCCTGTTCTAGGCACTGGTCAATATGATCGTGAATTAGCGTCTTCTTTGCCTGGCAGACGGCCTTTTCGACGGCATGCAACTGCTGGGCAATGTCCACGCAGGCGCGCCCGGCTTCAATCATTTCGACGATGCTGCGAAGGTGGCCCTCCGCACGCTTCAGCCGCTTGGCGATCTCAGGATGGGTTGCATGAAGGTGCTGCTCTGACATGGTTTATGGTATCCCCCTGGAGGGGATATGACAATTGCCGTGTAGCGGTCGTGCTCAAGCCGCTTCACCTGCCCCGTGCCGCCGAGTAGGCCAGTTTGGATTGCACATCCAAACTGGATGGTCACAGCGGAGACAGCGCCTCGATGATCCGGCACTCGGCAACGGTGCCGTGCCCACATTGGCCGATGATCTGGCGCAACTCGTTCCCAAGTGCGATCAGGTCGGCGACCTTGCGCTCTACCTCCGCAAGATGGCCGCGCGCGATCAGGTCAACCTCCTCGCACGGCCGGTCCTGTTGATCCGATAGGCGCAGCAGCTCGCGCACCTGCTCCAGCGAAAAGCCAAGGTCGCGGGCACGCCGCACGAAACTCAACCGCTCCAGGTGCTGACGGCCATAGGCCCGGTAGTTTCCGCCTGTCCGGGCCGGCGCTGCCAGCAAGCCAATCCGCTCGTACCAGCGCACCGTTTCCACTTTCGTGCCGGTCGCGCGCGCCAGCTCGCCGATGCCGAACGTGTCACTCGTCATGCCTTGACCCTGTAGTGGCTACAGGGTGCATGTGGTCGGTCACGCCGAAGCTGTCGAGGTGACCAACCATGCCCTGCTGCAATGAATCGAGCTGCGCCAGCAACGCCAAGCAAGCCCTGGACAGCCCGCGCTGGCGCCGGGCGCTATGGATCGCTTTGGCCGTCAATGCCGGTTTCTTTGCCGCTGAGATTGTCGCGGGTGCGGCGGCCGGATCGGCCGCACTGCAAGCCGATGCATTGGACTTTTTGGGTGACGCCGCAAACTACGCCATCAGCCTCGGTGTGGTGGGCTTGGCGATCGTCTGGCGCTCGCGCGCGGCCCTGCTCAAGGGCTGGACATTGATTGTCCTGGCGTTGTGGGTGCTAGGCAGCACGGCGTGGCACGCCTGGTATGGCACCCTGCCTCGTGCGGAGGTGATGGGTGTGGTCGGCACGGCCGCCCTGCTGGCCAATGGGGGGGTGGCCCTGATGCTCTACCGGTTCCGCACCGGGGACGCGAACATGCGCTCGGTCTGGGTGTGCTCCCGCAACGACGCCATCGGCAATGCCGCAGTTATGCTGGCGGCAGCCGGCGTGTTCGGCACTGGCACCGGCTGGCCTGACGTGATCGTGGCCGCGATCATGGGCGGGCTGGGACTCTGGGGTGGCTTGAGCATTGTGCGGCAGGCGCGAGGCGAGCTGAGCCAGCGCGGGCTTGCCTCGCCCGTTGCGGCCGGAATGGCATCATGAGCGGAGACGACCACCAACACGACCATGACGGGCACGACCATGGACACGCTCATGGTGCAGGCGGTCACCATCATCACCAGCCGCCGGCCGGGTTTGACGGCGCCTTTGCGCTAGGAGCGGCGCTGAATGCCGGCTTCGTCGCGGCTGAGGTCGTGTTCGGCATAGCTATAGCGGCGCGCAATAATGGACGATTTGGCGCGAGATTCATGGTCCGATTGCGCGCAAATTCCGTGAGACGGATGGCGGCACCGGACGCAAATTGGTTGAGACGTAGCGCGCAATCGGTGAGACGGACGCAAATTGATGTCGCCGGCACGCAGGCTCATTGATACGCCTTAGAGCGGCCGGCCGGCCGGCCGGCAGCGCGCATCGCGTCGATCAGTTCAGTGGAACGCTCCAGAAATCGGCCTCTCGGAAAGCTACGCGCAGTTTCCCGCGTGGGCCGTGCAAGCTGCGCACCGGCCTGGACGCTCAATTCTGAGGAACGAAGACCTTGTTCGGGAAGCTTTGGTCTATGACGTCCAGGAAGGCGCG
>JABBOE010000055.1 GCA_019351955.1 Pseudomonadota bacterium | reverse complement strand
TCGAGATCGATTACAGCGGTGTGAGCTCCGGTACCGAGAAACTCATCTGGTCGGGTGGGATGTGGCGGTGCATCACCGCGCCTCGTCGGATGAGGTGCGGCAGACCTGCTCTGCTCTCGCGGCGTGCGGGGCTCGGGCTGAAGCGTTCGCCGCTGATCTGGCCGACGAGGATGCCGTTCGAGTGCTTCCCCAGCACGTGGCGGGGACTTTCGGACGACTGGACGCCGTGGTCAATAATGCGTCTTTGTTCGAATATGATGATGCTACGGGCTTCAGCGGGGAATGCGCCGCGCGCCACTGGCGCGTCAACACCGTGGCTCCCGTGCTGTTGGCGCAGGGTCTGCACGCACTTTTGCGCGGGCGAGGCGGGCACGGTTGTGTGGTGAACATTCTGGACCAGAAGCTCTGGAACCCGAATCCGGACTATCTGTCCTACACGCTGAGTAAGGCCGCGCTGCTTGAGGCAACGACGCTGCTGGCGCAGGCGCTTGCGCCGACACTGCGCGTGGTTGGCGTCGCGCCGGGTGTGACCCTTCCATCCGGGACGATGACGGCAGCGGAATTCGCCACCGCCCATACCCTGACCCCCCTGGGCCGCGCCTCCACTGTCGAGGATGTGGCGCAGGCTGTGCGCTATATGCTCAGCGCAAAGGCGGTCACCGGTGCCACATTGGTCGTGGACGGTGGCCAGCACCTCACGCTTCAATCGCGTGACGTGGCTTTTCTTGCCCGCAAACCACCCGAGTGAATCGCGCGGAGCCCTCCACAATCGCCACGGAAATACTCCATGATCAGTGCACTCAACCATCCGGCTCTGGCCGACTGTCGCCGGCTTTTTCTGAAAAACTATGAGGTGCGGATCAACATTGGCGTGCACGACTTCGAGAAGCGTGGCGAACAGCGCGTGGTGATCAACGTGGACTTGTACGTGCCTTATGCGTATTCCACGCCGAAGCAGGACAAGCTTGAGGAAGTCGTGGACTACGACTTCATGCGCCGCACCATCGCGCAGCGCTTGGCGCGTGGCCACATTCATCTGCAGGAGACCCTGTGCGACGACGTGGCTGCGTTGATGCTGCAGCACGCGGGTGTGCGCGCCGTGCGCGTTGCCACCGAGAAGCCCGACGTCTATCCCGACTGTCAGGCTGTGGGCGTCGAGGTCTTTCGCATCAAGGAGAGCGCATCGTGAACACGCACTTCGTGGACGAGGTGGCCGCGGTGGATACCCACGCCCAAGCGCAACGCAGGGCGCGCGAGATCAATAAATTATCGAAGCGCCTGTACCGCCTTGTCGGCCAAGCCATTGATGACTTCGCAATGATCGAGTCCGGCGACAGGGTTATGGTTTGCATGTCGGGCGGCAAGGACAGTCATGCACTGCTTGACATCCTGCTCGGCCTGCAAAAGCGCGCGCCTGTGGATTTCGAAGTCGTCGCGGTCAACCTTGACCAAAAGCAGCCTGGTTTTCCCTCCCATGTGTTACCCGATTACCTGACAAGCAGGGGCGTGGATTTCCACATTGAGCAACAGGACACATATTCCATCGTCAAGCGCCTGATCCCCGAGGGCAAGACGATGTGCAGCCTCTGCTCGCGCCTGCGCCGCGGGGCGCTATATCGGGTGGCCAGTGAGCTTGGCGCCACCAAGATTGCACTTGGCCACCATCGCGACGACATCCTGCAGACTTTTTTCCTCAACCTGTTTCACAGCGGCCAGCTCAAAGCCATGCCCCCGAAACTTGTGAGCGACGATGGCAGCCACATCGTCATCCGTCCTCTCGCCTATGTGGAGGAGGAGGATCTCTCTCGTTGGGCCGATCACCGATCTTTTCCAATTATCCCTTGCACGCTCTGTGGCAGCCAGGAAAACCTCCAGCGCAAGCAGGTGGCTGGCATGCTGCGTGAGTGGGAAAAATCCAACCCCGGCCGCCTTCAGACCATGTTCGGCGCTCTCGGCAGGGTGGCTCCTTCACACCTGCTCGATCGCAGCGCGTACCCATTTGCCAGTCTGCGCCCCAGTGGCCGGCCGGACGTCAACGGAGACATTGCTTTTGACGAGCCCACCTATTCAGACCCGTTGCAGTATCCGAATGGGGAACGCCTTGGCGTGGGGGTTGTCCAATGGCAGAAAGCACGATAAACAGCCTCTGCCTGTCGCGTATACGATAGGCATGTCAAACCGATCGAGGATGCCATGCTCATGCGCGCAACCTTTCCCACCGGCGGTACCGAGTTGTGCCCGCATTCGGATCCGGGAACTAGGAAGATCCTGCAAACGCCGCGTTGGCGGTTGGGCAAGGCGCTGGTGACAGGTGCTTTGTTGCTTCTGGGTGGCTGCGCCACGTTGACTGCAGTGCGCGTCGATGTGGTGACGCCCAAGCCAGCACCTCAAGCGCTGGTTGGCGCCAAGGTGCAGGTGCAGGCTGCCCCTGCGAATGCGGACAGTCCCGAGGCGGCACTCTTCCAGACCGCCGTCGCCGATGCGATGACGCGCGCTCACATGGTCCCGCTGCTCGGCGAACCGGCGCCCTTTACGGCGCGCTACAGTTTCCGCAGCTACGTGGACTTCGAAACCAGCTTCCCAAGCGCTTGGCCGCCACCTGGCGCGCCGATCCTGCTACCAAACGGCGCGTGGATTTACAGCGGTTATCCTTGGTGGTGGTCAGGAATGTCTTGGCCGCCACCTTGGTACGAACGGGTATTTGAGTTGGAGATCCGCGATACGTCCACGGGTGCCTTGGTCTACCGTACGAGCGCCGTGAGCGGATCGTATGACCAGCGGCTCGCACCGGTTGCGCAAAAACTGGCCGACGCTGCATTGGCGGGTTTTCCGCAGCAAAGCGGCCAGCACCGGATGACGATCCCAGGCGATTGATCGGCACGGGGATCCGCGGCGACGCGACCGATCAGGAGTGGTGCTTTTATAATCGGCATAGATTTTGCTGCGGTTCATGCATGCATGGCACATGTATCTGACCTTGAACCCTGTGGCGCCGTACCCATCTCCTTTCGTATTCGAGTCTCTCCATCCGGAGTTTGTCATGCCCATTTACGCTTACAAGTGCGAGTCCTGCGGACATAGCATGGACGCGCTGCAAAAGCTGTCTGATGCCCCGCTCACGGTCTGCCCCGCTTGCGGCAAGCATGCGTTGAACAAGCAAGTTACAGCCGCTGGATTCCAGCTCAAGGGCTCCGGCTGGTACGCGACTGACTTCAAGGGGGCGGGCACTAGCGCCACGGCCGCCACCGCAGCCAAGCCCGATGCTGCGCCAAAGACGGAGGTGGCAGCCACGCCCTGCGGTGCGTCCTGCGCGTGCCACTGAATTGCGTGGATCCTATCCTCTGGCGATGCCTCCCAGCCAGCACCGTCGCTCAATGATGTCAACGCTCGCCGCTTTTGCCTGCCCGCAAAGCGGGCTGCCCGCATGCGCCTAAAGAACCTATTTATGGCCGGCCTGCTGGTCTGGCTGCCGCTGACCATCACGATCTGGGTGCTGTGGCAACTGCTATCAGTGTTTGACGGCATCTTCCGCGCGCTTGTCGGTGCACTGAGCGCGGTAGCCCCGGGCTCTGCGCCCGCGCTCGATCGGCTCATGAGCATTCCAGGCGTGGGCGTCGTACTTGTGCTCGCGGCCATTGTGCTCACAGGCTTGCTCGTCGCCAATATCGTTGGTCAATGGTGGCTTGCACGCTGGGACGGGCTAATGGCACGCATTCCCATCGTTAAGAGCATTTACAGCAGTGTCAAGCAGGTGTCGGATACGTTGTTTTCCAGCAGCGGACAGGCCTTCCGTCAAGCTGTCATGGTGCAATACCCGCGCACTGGGTCATGGACCATCGCGTTCGTCACGGGCTCCCCGGCCGGGGAGGTCGCCGCACACCTGCCCAGTGAGCACATCAGCGTGTACGTGCCAACCACGCCCAACCCCACGTCGGGTTTCTTCCTGATGGTGCCGCGCGCTGAGGTGATGGAACTGGCGATGAGCGTGGATGAGGCGCTTAAGTACGTGATATCAATGGGGGTGGTCGCGCCCCACCTCCACACGCCCGCGACCACGGGGCATTGAACCCGCGCGTGAGAATGCTGCAGCTACGGCACGCAGCGTGTTCTCGCAATTCCTGACTTTTTGCCCACCCTTATTCTTTCTCCCACACATCATGAGCCTACGCAGCCATACCCTCGGCGCCGTTACCGAAGCACTGCTCGGACACAGCATCAGCCTCTGCGGCTGGGTGCAGCGCCGGCGAGACCATGGCGGTGTCATCTTCATTGATCTGCGCGATCGCGAGGGTCTCGTGCAGGTGGTATGCGATCCCGACCGCGCCGAGATGTTTGCGGCAGCTGAAGATTTGCGCAACGAATTCTGCGTGCAGGTGGTCGGCGTGGTGCGTTCGCGTCCGGCAGGAACCGAAAACGTGAACCTTGCGTCGGGCAAAGTTGAGGTGCTGTGCCATACCTTGCAGGTATTGAACCCGTCTGCCGCGTTACCTTTTCAGCTCGATGACGACAATCTTTCCGAGACCACGCGATTAACCCACCGGGTGTTGGATTTGCGCCGCCCTCAGATGCAGCACAACCTCAAGCTGCGCTACCGCGTCAGCATGGCCGTGCGGCAGTACCTGGACGCGCAGGGATTCATCGACATCGAGACCCCAATGCTGACCAAGAGCACACCGGAGGGGGCGCGCGATTACCTTGTGCCGAGTCGCGTCCACGCCGGGTACTTCTTCGCATTGCCGCAGTCGCCGCAGTTATTCAAGCAGATGCTCATGGTGGCCGGTTTTGACCGCTATTACCAGATCACCAAATGCTTTCGAGACGAGGATTTGCGCGCCGACCGCCAGCCCGAGTTCACGCAAATCGATTGCGAGACCTCGTTTCTCGGGGAAGATGAAATCCGCCCGCTCTTCGAGGCAATGATCCGTACGGTCTTCAAGGACGTGCTCGGTGTGCAGTTGGCCGATCCTTTCCCCTCGATGGCTTATGGCGAAGCCATGGCACGCTTCGGTTCCGATAAACCGGATCTTCGCGTGAAGCTCTCATTCACCGAGCTCACCGACGTGATGCGCGACGTTGATTTCAAGGTGTTTGCTGCTGCCGCTGAACTTCCCGACGGGCGCGTAGCGGCGCTGCGCGTGCCAGGCGGCGGCGATATGACCCGCAGTGAGATTGACGGTTATACCGATTTCGTCAAAATCTTCGGCGCCAAAGGTCTGGCATGGATCAAGGTTAACGACGTGGCCAAGGGTCGCGAAGGATTGCAGTCACCTATTGTCAAGAATCTGAACGACACCGCCATCGCTGCGATCTTGCAACGCAGCGGCGCTCAGGACGGGGATCTCATTTTCTTTGGTGCTGACCGCGCCAAAGTCGTCAACGCAGCGCTCGGTGCGCTGCGCGTCAAGATCGGCCACAGCGACTTTGGTAAGTCGCATGGGCTGTTTGACGACGCCTGGAAACCTCTGTGGGTCGTCGATTTTCCCATGTTTGAGTTCGACGACGATGAACAGCGCTGGGTGGCCTGCCATCATCCCTTCACGGCTCCCAAGGACGAGCATGTCGATTACCTCGCCACTGACCCCGGGCGTTGTCTGGCCAAGGCATACGACATGGTACTGAATGGCTGGGAAATCGGTGGCGGGTCGGTGCGCATTCACCGCGCTGAGATGCAAAGCAAGGTGTTTGCAGCACTTGGCATCGGATCAGAGGAGGCAAGCGCCAAATTTGGCTTCCTGCTCGACGCGCTTCAATACGGGGCTCCGCCCCATGGTGGCATCGCATTCGGACTGGACCGTATCGTGACCATGATGACTGGCGCAACCAGCATTCGCGACGTGATTGCCTTTCCGAAGACACAGCGCGCGCAATGTCTGTTGACCAATGCGCCAAGCCCGGTCGATGAAAAGCAACTCAAGGAGCTGCATATCCGCCTACGGCAGGCGCAGGCAGTGGAGTGAGAGAAATGGCCAGGGGCAGTGGTTTTGCCCTGACCCATTTCATTCGACAGGCGATGCGCGAACCGCTTTGAGCCTCGACCAATGTCCAGCGCACCATAGGCCCCGTAGCGGTTGATGCAATCCAGGCCCAATTCGGGTTTGCAAGGTGCTCTTGCAGCGCACGGCAGAAGGGAGGCCGGCGCAAAGGCGGGCGCACGTGAGCCAGCGCTGGCAAAATTGCCAAACACCAGCCAGGTTGGGACGTCTTTGGACTTGCGATCCAACCGCCAGTCGGCAATCGCGAAGGCGCTTCAGCTGTGCAATGTGTTTGCCACCCTCGTCGGCTGTCGTGGAAACAGGCGCCGCCGAGCGGCGGCTCGCATATGGCCAAGCGGTGCTCAAGCTTACCCTGCGCTTGCCTGGGTGGGCCGCGATGGGCATCAACAGGATCGACTCTAATTTGTTCGCCAAGGATTGATACATGCCACGCATCGATGACCCCTCTCATGACCACGAGGCCGGTCGTGCCGACGCCACCCTCGACACGACCCGCATCGATGACACGCGTATCAAGGCCGTGCGCGCACTGGTGTCGCCAGCGCTACTGCTTGAAGAGCTGCCCGTGACTTCGCATGTCGAGGCTGTCATCGAGCGTAGCCGTGCCGATATCGCTGCAGTTTTGCAAGGAGCGGATGACAGACTGGTCGTTGTGGTCGGGCCATGCTCGATTCACGACCACGAGCAGGCCATGGCATACGCCCGTCTGCTCGCGTCGGCCAGTGAGGAGTTGGATGACGCGTTGGTTCCGGTGATGCGTGTGTATTTCGAGAAACCGCGCACGACCGTCGGGTGGAAGGGGTATATCAACGACCCGCAGCTTGATGGCAGCTTTCGCATCAACGAGGGCTTGAGGCGCGCGCGGTTGTTGCTCCTGGAGATTGGCGCGCTGGGACTGGCCGCCGGAACCGAGTTTCTCGACCTGCTTTCGCCGCAGTATTTTAGTGACCTCATTGCTTGGGGCGCGATTGGCGCCCGCACCACCGAAAGCCAGAGCCACCGCCAGCTAGCGTCGGGCCTCAGCTGCCCGGTCGGATTCAAGAACGGCACGGACGGCGGGGTTCAGGTGGCTGCCGATGCCATCGTCGCGGCAGACAACGCCCATGCCTTCATGGGCATGACCAAAATGGGTGTGGCCGCAATATTCGAGACCCGCGGCAATGCCGACTGTCACGTGATCCTGCGCGGAGGTAAGGCTCCGAACTACGATGCGCAAGCAGTCGACGACGCCTGCGCGACCCTGCGTCGTGCCGCCCGGCGTGAGCAGGTGATGATCGACTGCTCGCACGCCAACTCCGGCAAGCAGCCCCGTCGGCAGATCGAAGTCGCCCGCAACATTGCGACACGCATCGCAGCGGGTGAGCGGCGCATCATTGGGGTGATGATTGAAAGCCATCTGCGTGAAGGCCGCCAAGAGCTGCGCCCGGGAGTGCCCCTTGAAAGCGGCATCTCTATCACGGACGCTTGCCTGGGCTGGGGCGACACGTTGGCGTTGCTGCGTGAATTGGCGACTGCAGTGCGCAGCAGGCGTACCGCCACGTAAGCGAACGCCCACACCAAGACTCAGGCCATGGGTTGGCCAATCATGGCAGACGTGCCTCGGGGATCTAACATCAGCACGGCGCGTTACAGCGCCGTGTAGGCACTGCCCCTCTTGCTCAACCATGTCAGCCTCTCCCTCCCCGTCAAGCTGCCCAACGCACGCCGAGCTTTATAAGATCCCCGTGTCCGTCCTGGTCGTGATACACACGCGGCAGCTTGATGTGCTTCTGATCGAGCGCGCCCGGCAACCTGATTTCTGGCAGAGTGTCACGGGTAGTGTGGATACGCCGGGTGAGCTCCTCAGGCGCGCGGCCGCGCGCGAGGTCGCGGAAGAAACCGGCATTCGCATTGGTGGCGATGGGGTGTCGTGGTCGGCGCTGCGCGATTGGCATCTGTCGAACATCTATGACATTTACCCTTTGTGGCGCCACCGCTACGCCCCCGGCGTATGGAAGAACACGGAGCACGTCTTTAGCCTGGAAGTGCCGGCTCCAGTATCGGTGACCCTGGCGCCGCGGGAGCACCGTGCGCAGGTGTGGCTTCCCTGGGACGAGGCCGCAATGCAGTGTTTTTCAGCATCGAACGCCGAGGCGATACGGCAATTGCCGCGGCGCCTGATGCCGGAGCATTCAAGGTGACATCGCAAGCGTCACCTCCCACGTCCAGCGCCCTGCGTGTGGCGTCGTACAACATCCACAAGGGAGTTGTGGGGTTGGGTCCGGTCAAACGACTGAGCATTCACGACCTTCAGGGAGCGCTGCGCGAGCTTGATGCTGACCTCGTGTTTCTCCAAGAGGTGCAGTTCGCCCATCAGCGCCACGCACGGCGGTTTGCGCATTGGCCTGAACAGCCGCAGCATGAGTTGCTCGGGGAGGGTCTGGGCATGCACACGGCCTACCACACCAATGCCGTGACCCGACATGGCGAGCACGGCAACGCGTTGCTGTCGCGCTACCCGATCCTGAGCGTGAAGCATCACGACGTATCGGACCACCGGTTCGAGCAGCGCGGGCTGCTTCATGTGCGTCTGTGTGTGCCGGCCCCCGATGACACGCCGGCACAGCAGACGCTGCACGCCATCGTCGTGCACTTTGGCCTCTTCGGCGGCGGCCGCAAGCGCCAGATTGTGCGACTGGTTCACTACATCGCGAGCCAGGTGCCGCCCGACGAACCGGTTATTGTGGCTGGAGACTTCAACGACTGGCGCGGACAGCTCGGTGCCGAACTCGGCGCCGTTCAGTTGACCGATGTGTCCACAAGGGTCACACAGCGGCGCGATGCGCGCAAGCCACGCTGGCGTCAGCGTGTGCGTACCTACCCTGCGCGGCTTCCACTGATGCCGTTGGACCGCATCTATGCGCGTGGGTACGCCGCTCGACTCGTTAGCCTGGGATGGGGGGCGGGATGGGCGCGGCTGTCTGACCATGCACCGCTGCTGGTTGAGCTCGAACGCGAGCACGGGGGACTTCTGTCGTCCGGTGAGCACCAAGTGTCGCACGGGACGCCTGCACAGTCGCCCTATTGATCAACCCCGGGACTTTCAAGTTCGACTGGTTTTCGATCGGCCGCCACGGGGCGGGCACAATTGGGCAATGTAATGTCAGAGTCACGGACTGGACCCATCGCAGCGCATGTCTGCCCCGCTCGCCACACCCGCACGTGCCCGTAGTGCTTTTCGACGCACTCCTCGGCGCGCCGCTCGATTCGTCAGCGTGCGAGCTTGGCTGCGCGCGACCTGGCAGGCGGCACGCTGGCTGCGCCTGCAACCGGGAGGTGGGGCTCGGCTGGACCCGGATGGCAATGAGGATGCTGCGCTAGGGCCGGCGTGGTCCACCGGTAATTGCGTCGACTTGTTGCCCTATGGGACGGCACTCTTTCCTGCCCTCAAAGCCGCATGGGCGAAGGCGCACACCAGCATTTGGCTGGAGACCTATATCTTTCACGACGATGCTTTGGCACTCGACCTTGCTGCAGCATTGGTGGATGCCGCCCGGCGGGGCGTGCAGGTGCGGGTGATGGTGGATGGACTCGGCTCGGCTCGAAGTGTGCCCAGGCTGGATGCGCTCTTTGATGGAAGCGGTGTGGAGTTTATGGTCTACCGACCGTGGCGCCGTTGGTTGGATCTCATTCAACGTGGGCACTGGCGCAGGTTGCACCGCAAGGTGTGCGTCGTGGACGGTGAAACAGCCTTCATTGGCGGTATCAACCTGATTGACGATCGGCTGGATATCCATCATGGGTGGACCGCTCAGCCGCGTCTGGACTACGCGGTACGGGTGCAGGGCTTGGTGGCTCAACAGGCGCTCTGGAGCATGCGACGACTCTGGCTGCGTACAGTGGCAACGGGCAGCGTGCAGCGCCAGCTGCGAAGGGCTCCCGGACCTGATGTGCTGGGTTCGCGCAGCGCACGTAAACGCTATCTGGACGAACTCCTTGCTTGGGGTGGCGAGGCGCCACCGAGCGAGGAGGTCCAGGCACCGCAAAGGCGATTGCTTGCCGGTGAGGGCCGGCAGCACCGCGTCTGTGCCGATGGTCGATCTGGCATGCGTGCAGCGCTTGTGGTGAGGGACAACCTCCTGCAGCGCCGCGCGATCGAGCGGGCGTACATCCATGCGATCGACCATGCGCGTGCGCAAGTGCTTCTCATGTCACCATACTTTTACCCCGGTCAGGCGTTCCGAGAAAGTCTCAAGCGAGCTGCGGGGCGAGGGGTGCGCGTGATCCTTTTGCTGCAGGGGCGTATTGATTACCGCGCCGCTGGTTGGGCTGCGCATGCGCTCTACCGCGAACTGCTCCAAGCGGGCGTGCGCATCTGCGAATACCAACGTGCCTACCTGCACGGCAAGGTGGCAGTAGTGGATGAAGCTTGGGCAACCGTGGGCAGCTCCAACATTGATCCGCTGTCACTTCTGGTCAACCGCGAGGCCAACGTCATGGTTAGCGATGCACGTTTCGCGCGCTCGCTGGCTGCGCATGTGCACGGTGAATTGGCCCATGCCGTGCCCATCGATGACCTACACCTGCGTCGTCGCGTTGCGTGGTGGACACGCCCGCTCGTCGCGCTCGCTGCCCGGTTGTTTATCGCGTTGGCGGGTGGCACGAGGCGGTATTAGGCCGCAGGGGGACAAATTTCGCCCCTGCGGCCGTAAAGGCCCACACAGATGCGACGGGCGCTCCTTTGGGGCTCAACACAGGCAGCCAAGGCGGTGAAGCAACCCTCCCGCCACTAAACCAACGTTGCGGTTGTCGTCGGAGTTTCCTGGTTCTGCATCAGCAGCGCGGCGCTGTTTCCAGCCCTGCGACTTGCGTGCGATGCCCTAGGCGTGACTTTGGAGCGTTCCGCTCCTACTCGTTTGCGTCGCAGGCGCATGGTGCGCTCGCCCGGCTAGTTGTCATTCCGGTTGAGCAGGACCCGATCCACACCGCGCTTGGCGATGATGCATGCGGCGATCCCGTCAGGGTTATCGATGTGCCGGCAGCGTTGACAGACAAACCGAACCTGCGATCGACGGTTGTCGGGGTGAACGTGCCTGCATGCGGCACATTCCTGCACGGTGTGGTCGGCAGGGACGGCGCCCACAGCTTTGCAACGTGCGCGGCTCGGCAACGAAGGCATCCCTGCGCGGGTACGCGACGTCCGAGGGCCTGTTTTTCTCCTACTGGCGCTTCGATGCGGCGCATGGGCTTGCGTTGGTTGCGCTCGCCCTTGGTGTGGCGCGGGAGCTTGCGCTTGCCGCACCCTTTCCTTTATATCCGACAGTTCTATGCGTATGGCGAAACTGTATTTCCCACGGGATCCGACATTGCTCACAATGGCGGCCATGAACCCCATTCCACACGAAGGCCGCAAGACGGTCGGCGCCACATTGCGTTCCTCCGTTCGTCCAGCGCTACGGCTTGGCAGCCTGTGGGAACGTCTCAAGAGCGGCATCGTGCTTTTCTGGCTGCTGGCCGCTTGGGCCTTAAGTCAAAGCGCGAGCGCCATGACTCCGCCAAGCGTTGATCTGGACACGATCCCGGCGGCCCTCGCCACGTTTGGCCCATTACTCACGCCCGCTCAACTGCACGCGGTGCTGCCTCAGGTGCGTGTGGTGGACATACGCGAAGATGATGGCGCCTTATCGACCTATGCTGCCGGCCACATCCCGGGCGCGCTGTGGGCGCCGTATTCTTCTTGGCGAGGTCCCGCGGATAACCCGGGCCAGTTGCTTGCGGTCGCAGATTACACCGCGTTGCTGCGGCGGCTCGGCATCGACTCGCGAACTCGCGTGGTTCTTGTGGCTGATGGCGACAGCCCGAGCGACTTCGGCGCTCCGGCCCGAGTGTACTGGACGCTCAAATGGCTCGGAGTGTCGCATCTTGCGATCCTCAATGGCGGGATGCGTGCGTGGACGCGGGCGGGTCTTGGCGTGACACGCCAATCTGCGCAAGTGACGCCCTCGGCGTTTGTCACGCACCTGGACTTATCCATTCTGGCCAGCCGCAAACAAGTGGTTCAGGCGGTGCATGATCCGCGCGGCGTGCTGTTGCTGGATGCGCGCCCGGCTGAGTTCTACCTCGGCAAAGCCAAGGCGCCAGCAGCGCTTCAGCCTGGCACCCTGCCGGGCGCATTGAATTTCGACAATGCGCGCTGGTTTCCGCGCGGTTTGGGCGAACTCCCACGCATGGCAGTGCTGAAGCGCATCGCTGCCGGCCTGCCACAGCCGGAGGGTGTCGAGCCGATCGTGTCGTTTTGCAACACAGGACACTGGGCCGCCACAAACTGGTTCATCCTGTCGCAGCTGTTGCATGTGCCGAACGTTAGGCTTTACCCTGGCTCCATGGTGGACTGGTCGCGCGCCGATGAGCCCATGGTCCATGTGCCCACGCGTACCGCACAACTATGGGCGCAGCTCAGACAAATTTGGCAGGCACATTGAACACGCTTTCCGAAACGAGCTCCCCGGCCGATTTCCCCCGCCGGGCGCATGAAGCGCCCAGTGCGTCTGCGTGGGGCCGGCGAGCCCTGCTATTGGGCGCAGCGTTTGCAGGGTTTGGCATCACCACCTGGCTGGTTGGATGGCGTCAGGGACTTCTGTGGTGTATCGGCGTCGGGTATGGACTCGCGCTGTCTGCCGCGGCGTTTGGTTTCACCACCGGTTGGAGGGTGTGGATCACCGATCGAGACCCCAAGGGCCTGTGGGCGCAGTTCGTGGGCATTGCGGTTGCGATGGTATTGAGCGTGCCATTGCTGGGTACCCATCCCGAGCTGCAAGGCGCCGATGGGCCGCTTTCCATCAGTCTTTTGGTCGGCGCCTTTGTATTTGGCGCGGCCATGCAAATCGCCGATGGCTGTGGCTCGGGCACACTGTACAAGGCTGGGGCGGGCCATCCAGTAAGCCTCGCGGTGTTCCCGGCTTTCGTGTTTGGCAGTTTCTTTGGTGCAGCGCAGCTGCCAGCTTGGCTGGCTCTGGGCTCTCTACCGCCGGTGGATCTCGTGAAAGTGCTGGGTGTGTGGCAGACTTTGACCGTGCAACTCGGTGCGCTCGCCGCGCTGGCAGCTTTGCTTTGGCGGTTGCGTTCAGGTCAGCCATCGCGTTGGCAGGGTCGGGCGGTTTGGATCGCGGCCGTGGCATTAGGTCTTTTGGGTGCAGCCAATCTGGTGGTGGCAGGTCAGCCTTGGGGTATCGTTTATGGTTTAGGGCTATGGGGTGGCAAGATTGTGCAGGCACTCGGCGTGGATCTGCGTCACAATGCGTTCTGGGGCCTGCCAGCCCAACAGGCACAGCTCCACGCCAGTGTGTTGGCCGACAACACCAGCATCACAGATCTTGGGCTGCTTCTGGGGGCGCTCATCGCCGCTCGCTGGAGAGGCAAGGCTTACGCCCGTGTGAGATTGACAGCGCGAGCATGGGCTGCTTCAGTGTTTGCCGGGTTGGCGCTTGGATACAGTTCGCGGCTCGCCTTTGGCTGCAACGTGGGGGCCTACTTTTCCGGGATCGCGACCGGCAGTTTGCATGGCTGGGTTTGGTTTGCCTGCGCGTTCCTCGGTAGTGTGCTGGGTGTGCGCCTGCGCAGGCGTCTGAGCATCGAAGGTTGACTGCGGATCGCGCGATGGACCTTCCGTGCAAAAAATCATGGACCGCCTGTGTTCTATGGGCTGTGTTGTTGGTGCTGATCGTGCTGGACTGGCGCACGAGCGCCCCGCACCAACGATTTGCCGAACCACCCCCGCTGGCTATTGGAAACGGCCCAGCACCCGACGCCGGGCACTGTTCGCTGGCGCCTGGGAAATGAGGGTATTCTTCGCGCGGCACCTGAGCTCGTGCATGCACCTTGACCAGGTGCGCGACAAGCCACGTCCTTGAGGACGCCGAAGGATAGCGCGGATGCCGCAAGCATCCTTGTGAGGCTTGCGGTTGGTTCGCTCGATGCTGTGTCTATTGAGCCTGCAATGAAGGGCGGGACACGCCCGGATCGCCTTCCCAGTGAGTGGTGCAGCAGTGCCGCCAGCCACTGGAACCCACCGAAACGCTTCATCCCGGCTCGCTGCAGGGGCGAGCGCCGTCGGAATCTCCGTCCTTTCCGCGCAAGCCAAGGGCGGAAAGGATGTCAATTTCAACGATCGCCATGCGCGCCCCCGCACGCGAAGGCAACGCACAGCAGCCACCGAACCGCGAGGTGGCTTTCGTCCCACGGGCAGATGATGGGACGAAAGGCCGATGGCCAGCGTGCGCAAGGCGCCTGGATGTGGCTCGCAAGTGGCAAGAAAGCCCATCGCCGGCGGCCCCCGCCACGCAATTGCGCACGAGCGGCCCGTGACCGCGCATGATCCATTGCTCGACCCTTTCCGATTTGTCGACTTCTCGAAACGTGATCTTTCGGTCGTTGGCCCGCAGCCCTTTCCCGGCCTCGACTCAGCGCGCGTCGGTTCCACCCGCCACACCCTTCGTGTGGCGGAGTTCGACGTCAAGCGCAGCGGGACGCAACGCCATTAACGGCGCGCTGCGCAGGTTGGGATTGGCGGGACCCTTGCCGGGCAGTTGCACATTCCTACGCGCTACAGTTCGGGATCCCACCCTCGAACTCCGCGATGCTCGCCTATCGACACGCCTTCCACGCCGGCAACGCCGCCGACGTTCTCAAACACATTGTCCTGCTAGGCGTTCTTGAACGCATGGGCGCAAAAGAAAAGGGCTACTGGTACATCGACACCCATGCCGGGGCGGGAAGTTATAGACTTGCCGAGCGGATGGCGCAGCGGCTGGCCGAATACCAGACTGGCATCGGTTTGCTTTGGGGCCGCAAGGATCTGCCACCGCCCGTTGCAGCCTATGTGCAGCGCATCCGCGAGTTCAATGCCGATGGCGATCTGCGCCTTTATCCCGGGTCGCCCGCATTGGCGAGCATGGTGCTGCGCCCGCAAGACCGCATGCGGCTGTTCGAGTTGCACACAACAGATTTTCGTATGCTCAACGCGACGTGGGGCCAGAAGCCGCACATCGAAGTTCGCAACAGCGACGGATTTTCTGGGCTCAAGGCTTTATTACCACCGCCAACGCGCCGCAGTGTCGTACTGATTGATCCATCGTATGAACTCGACAGCGACTATGGGCAGCTCGTGGCAGCCTTGCGCGACGCCGTCACGCGTTTCGCGACCGGTGTGTACTGCGTTTGGTACCCGCAACTGCAAAGTCTTGAAGCCATTCGCTTGCCCAAGCGTCTTAAGGCCATGGCGCCAGCCAGTTGGCTGCACGCTCAACTCACCACCAGCGCTCCACGCGCAGATGGATACGGCTTGATGGGCAGCGGCATGTTCGTCATCAATCCACCTTTCGGCTTGCAAAAGAGCCTGGAAAGCGTGCTTCCTTGGCTGGCGCGTGTGCTCGGGCAGGATGGAGCGGGGAAGTCGAGCCTGGAAGGATTTACGCCCTAGTCGTTGTGTGTGGGCTAACTCTTGCCCGCGCACCAGGCTCGCTTGAGGGTCGCGCCCTGAGGTGACGGGTCGGAACGAGGAACGGCTGGGTGCAGTGCTGCATGGCTGGATCGCAGCATCCCACGCCGATCGTGACGGGATGCAAGCCTGCGTCGCCACGTGGCAGCATAATGCGGCGAGTATCGATTTGCGTCTTTCTCGCGCCATTCAGCCGCCATGCGTCTGCCCTATCCGCGCTCCTTTTCCAGCCTCCTTCTGGTGGGTTTTGCGCTCGTCACACTGCCGCTTTTGCTGGGCATGGGCTACACCGCCTATGTTCAGGAGCGACTGGCGGCACAGACGCGCTCAGCCATCGCGATTACCGTGCAGGTGACGCGCACCACACGGCAACTCGCCGAAGACATCTCCACGCTGCAGCGTGCAGCAGGCCAATTTTATGTGTTGCAAGATCCACAATTGCGTGCAGGTATGCGTGATGCGCACGAGGCAGTAGACCATGCTCTGCAGACGCTACGAGCATTGCCGTTTGGTCCTTCGAACAGCAGTCGGATCGATACCATAGACCAGAGGGAAAAGGTCTTGTATTCACAGTTGAACGACCCCACCAATGTAGGTCTGCGGCGTTTCGATTCTTTCGCGACGGAGTTTGGGGCCTTGAGCCGCCTAGCCGATCAGCTGACGGTAGCAGGCAACGCCATGGTGGACAATCAAGTTGCCGCACTCACGCGCCGGGCCCAGACCTTGCGCACAGTATTACTCAGCCAGGCGGCAGCCGCTGTCCTCTTGTCCGTTTTGATTGCGGCGCTCTTTTCCTGGTTGTTGTCACGTCCTGTGCGGCAGATTGACCAAGCCATTCGCCGGCTGGGCGCCGGCGACCTGCAGCCTCAGCCACGTGTGCAGGGTCCAGTTGATCTTGTATTCCTCGGTCAGCAGCTTGACTGGCTGCGCCTGCGCCTGCGCGAACTGGATGAGCAGAAGCTGCGCTTCCTGCGCCATGTTTCGCACGAGCTCAAGACGCCGCTGGCATCTCTGCGCGAGGGCGTGGAGCTGCTGGCCGACGGCGTGGGCGGAAGGCTCACCGCGCAGCAGCGCGAAATTACGCAAATCATGCGCGGTAACGCACGGGACCTTCAGCAGCGAATCGAGAACCTCATCGGCTACAGCCGTGCACTGCGTCAGCTTGATCCGCTGGTCTCGGGTGGAGTGGATTTGGCTGCGCTTCTTGACGCCCTCGTGCGGCGCAATGACTTGGCTCTACGAGCCAAGCGGCTTCGTGTGCAGCGTGAGGGCAGCGCTCCCCTTTTACAAGCCGACCGTGGGAAGCTCGATACCTTGTTCGAAAACCTGCTGATCAACGCCATGCGTTTCAGTCCTGTGAATGGCGTCATTGCCATCACAGTGCGGGGCGCGAAGGAGGCCGTGGAGGTGATTGTGTGCGACCAAGGCCCGGGTGTGGCCGAAGAGGATCGGGCTCACCTGTTCAAGCCCTTTTTCCAGGGCAGCCGGCAGCCCCCCGCGGCCGCGCCCGGCAGTGGTCTGGGCTTGGCCATCGCGCGGGAATATGCACAGTTGCATGGCGGCGATATTGAGCTCTGTCGGACCCAGGTGGACGCGGGCGCTTGCTTCTGCGTGCATCTGCCACTTCGCCCCGATCTGCGTGCCGCGCAAACCAAGGCGCATGGGGTAGCGGCTGCCGCGAACACCGACCAGAATGAAGCGGCCGGAGCACTCGAGGGCGATCCCGAGTCTTCTTCCGACTGGGTTTCGACACAGCCCTCAGATGACAAGAGCTGAGGGCCGATGCATATCTTATTGATCGAGGCGTCATGAGACATCCAACCGAATTCCTGCTCAGGCGACTTGCGCTCGTCAGCATGTTTGGCGTGCTGGCAGGTTGCGCTCCATTGCAGCAGCCTGCCCGGCCTGACGCTGCGTATCCGACGCACGCAAGCGCTGCGGTACCCGCCGCGGCATCCAAAGCGCAGCCCACTTCCTCACCCATCACGGCGTTACAGTCAGTCTTCAGCCCCGAGCCGTTAAGCATGGCGTGGATTGGCGACACCTTGCGGAAGATCGCTGTCGAATCGCAGGCCTCAGCCAATGTTGAAATGCAACGCTTGCAGGCGCTCGGTGCTCAGCGTACTCCCGCCGACAAGCTCAAATTGGCGTATTTGCTGATAGCCCGTGCTGCCCCCACCACTGAGGAGGCCACTCAGGCACAGGATTTGCTACGTAAATTGGATGCGCAGACCGAGGATCCGGCCTCAATTCAATTTATTCGGGTGATCCAGCGACTGAGTCGGCAGACTCTGGACTTGGCTCAGTTGCGCACGGAGCTCGCGCGTGCCAATAAACAGGTGGCTGATCTTCAAGACAAGATCGGTCAGATCAAGAATTTGGAGGTGGAATTGCAGGATCGAACGCAAAGCAGGCCAGGAAAGACGAAATGAGCGATTTTCGGCCACAGCAAGCGCCCTCCGAACCGAATCCGCGCGGGGAGATTTCGTCCAGGATTGAGCGCGAAGCCCCATGAGCTCGACTGCCCCAAGCATTCTTGTGGTTGATGATGATGCCGATCTTTTGCGGCTTCTGGGCATGCGGCTTCAGTCGGCCGGTTACAAGCCTGTGCCTGTGGCCAGTGCTGAGGAGGCGCTGGCTCGGTTGGCCGTGGCGCGTCCGCGAGCTGTCATCACAGACCTGCGTATGCAGGGGATGGACGGTATGGCGCTGTTCGAGCGCATCCACGCCACAGACCCGTCACTTCCCATCATCATTCTGACCGCTCACGGCACCATTCCAGACGCGGTGGCAGCCGCGCAGAGTGGCGTCTTTGGCTACCTCACAAAGCCCTTCGAATCCTCCGAGTTGCTTGCTTTGCTGGCGCGCGCGGTTGGCACCGGTAGCCCCGTGGTGGGCAAGCCGGCCAAGCAGCGTTTCCCAGAAATCGTCACCGCAAGTCCGCTGATGAACGCGCTGCTTGACGAGGTGGCGCTTGTGGCGGCAAGCGAAGCCAGTGTGTTGATTCAGGGCGAGTCGGGAACGGGCAAGGAATTGCTGGCGAGCGCTGTGCACCAGGCAAGCCCGCGGCGGCACGGACCGTTCGTGGCCATCAATTGCGCAGCCATTCCTGAGGCGCTGCTCGAATCCGAGCTCTTTGGCCATGCCAAGGGAGCCTTCACCGGAGCGGACTCGGCGCGCAAGGGCTTGTTCCAGACGGCGCAGGGCGGTACGGTATTTTTGGACGAAATCGGAGACATGCCGCTGGCGTTGCAGGCCAAGCTGCTGCGTGTGCTGCAGGAGCGTGAGGTTCGACCAGTGGGCTCCGGGCAATCCGTCGCCGTGGACGTGCGCATTGTCTCGGCCACGCACCGGGATCTGGACGAGGCCATCCGGCAGCAGCAATTCCGCGAAGACTTGTACTACCGGCTCAACGTCGTCAACCTGCATATTCCCCCCTTGCGCGAACGCCGCGAGGATATTGGTCCGCTTGCGCAGCACTTCGTGGAGAGACTGGCTCCCAAGCATGGACGGCGCATCGTCGGTTTTGCGCCTGAGGCGTTGGACTTGCTGATGCGCGCCGACTGGCCAGGCAATATCAGGCAGTTGATGAACGTCGTCGAGCAGTGCTGTGCCTTGTGCACCACGGTACGCATTCCCGCCGCGCTCGTGGCGCGCGCACTGCGCAATAAACCGACGGAAATTCTGAGTTATGCCGAGGCGAAGGACCGATTCGAGCGTGAATATCTAGTCAATCTGATGAAACTAACCGGTGGCCAGGTGACGGAGGCTGCGCGGCTTGCCCAGCGCAACCGCACCGAGTTCTACCGGCTGTTGCAAAAGCACGCACTTTCACCGGCGCTGTTCAAGACGAGCGAATAGCAAGCCATCGATGTCGTTCGCAAGCGACAAAATAGGCATGCAAAAACAGTGGTTTGCGAAATGCTGGCGCAAAGCGTCGGGTTGAGGCGACGTTCGGGGAGTTCAAACGGCGTCTTGCAATGCCCGAACGCCACTTGGTTCGTAGAAAATTCCCTAACGATTTGATTTTGAATCGAAAAATGTTCTGGCACGCAATGTGCTTGTATAGGGTGCCGCAGGAAGATCCATCGCTTCAATCCTGGATCAGATAGCCCAAGATAAAGGACGAACCCATGCAATCTTCTGTCTCAAAGAACCTCTGGACTTTCGCATTTGGACTGAGCGCTGCCCTGCTGTTGGCTGCCTCCATGATGTGGGGTCAGGCTCATGCTGCCGGGATGCCGGCTGAGACTGCCGCACAAGCCACAACGGTGGCCCAGCAGGAGGCCAAGAGCAGTGCCTCGGCCCCGGAAAAAACGCAGGAAAAGACGAAACAAGAAGGCGAGAAAAAAGATTAAGAATGATCTCGCCGGTCACGTGCCGGTTGTTGTCTCCTCCCCCCTTGGCCAAGCTTCTGCTTGGCATTTTTTTGCCCGTCGTGCGCGTCGCGCCCATTCGACATCGGGCACGCGAGTCAGGCGTGCATGAAGTATGCCTGTCGCATCCGGGCAATCCTTGCCTACCCTCAAGGGTGGTGCTCGTCGCGCGTCTGATCAACGCGGCATGCACTGCCCACAAGCTCTACCCTACACGGGCTTGTGGCTCGGAATGAGGCTCGGCCGGTCCGGTTCGGCATCGTCAAAGGCAGTCAACGCCAGGATCTCAAGCGCAAAATCGCCCGATGCCACGACGCATGCATATGCGCAACGCGATGGCCTTGGCGCGGCTCAGTGCAACTTGATCCGTGGCTCAGTCGTGCGCGAAATCATGCGCGCAAGCGTGAGAAACACCGTCTTCCAGAAACCATGGAGCGCATGCAAATGCATGCGGTAGAGCAACCAGTAGATGAACCGTGCAAAGTGGCCTTCAATGAACATGCTGCCCTTGGACAATCCACCCATGAGGCTTCCAACGGTGCTGTGCTCGCCCAGTGAAACCAGCGAACCAAAGTCCCGGTAACGAAACGCCTGCAATGGCTTGCCCGCTAATAGGCGAGGCACTTGGTGCACAAGGAGGCTTGCCTGCTGGTGCGCCGCCTGCGCTCTTGGGGGCACGTTGCCCGAATGCCCTTTCCAAGGGCAGGCGGCGCAGTCGCCCATGGCAAAGATCCGGGCATCGTGCGTCGTCTGCAAAGTGGGCAATACGATAAGTTGGTTGGTGCGGTTGGTTTCCAGACCATCGATATCGCGCAAGAAGTCCGGGGCCTTGACGCCCGCGGCCCATACCACCAACTCAGCGGGCAGAAAGTCTCCATCGGCCGTGTGCACGCCCGTTGCCGTGACTGCAGTGACGCGCTTGCCTGTGTGCATTTGCACCCCAAGCTTGGCAAGCTCAGCCGCCGCCGCCGCAGACAGGAGATCGGAA
>JABBOE010000244.1 GCA_019351955.1 Pseudomonadota bacterium | reverse complement strand
CTTCGAGTAGATCCAGAACTGCATGTCGTGCAGCGACTGAAGCGACCGTAGAGGTCGAAGTCACGCATCCCTTCCACCCCGACAAGGGCCAACGATTCGTGCTGGCCACGCGCAAGCAGAACTGGGGCGAGGACCGCGTCATGTACTTCGACCAGCAGGGTCGCGTGCGCTCGCTGCCGGCCGCATGGACCGACATCGATCCACCAGACGCGCGCACGCAGGTGGCAGCTGGCCGCGCATACCTGCGCGCCGACGATCTTCTGACGCTCGTTGAGTTGGTCTTCGAAGTCAGGAGCGGACACAAGAGCGGACAGCGCTGTGTCAAGAGAACTACGCCGCATGTGTAAATCACTTTATGCCGCGCCATGCGTAAATGGCGCATCCTCTCCACGGAGTCGTTCAGACATTCAATCGAATGCAGCTAGAGCGAGGCGGCGAATTGTGCTTGACAAGGCGATATGTGCGGCATATTGTTCTTTACAACAAGAGCAGCCATCAAACCGTGTCCAAGTTCACGACCAAGATCGAGCGCCTGCGCCAAGCCGGCACGCTCAATCCCCGACCGCAGCGTGTGCTGGCCGCCTGGTTCCAGACCGGCGGCTTCTTCGACGCCAACGACCTGGTCCAGGTGAAGTACGAGATGCTTCGCCACGCGCAGCAGGACGGAGTCACCAAGGCCGAGGCTGCCAGCCTGTTCGGCCTGTCTCGGCCGACCTACTACCAGGCCGAGGCCGCTTTCGAGCGCGACGGCATAGCCGGCCTGCTGCCACAGCCTCGTGGCCCCAAGTCGGCACACAAGCTCACTCCCGAGGTGATGGCCGTGATCGAGGCGCACCACCTCAGCGGCGCGCCCTTGCAGGCCCGCGAGATGACCAAGATCGTGCGCGCACAGTTGGGGATCACGGTTCACCCGCGCAGCATCGAGCGGGCGATGGCACGCAAAAAAAAACGCTGACGCCTTCGTCAACACCCGCCACGGGTTGGAGCGCAGATGCGACCCAGGCCTACGAGCGGGTGCGGGCCGAGGTGCTGGCCGGCCAGGCCCGACCGGAGGCACTGGGTGCGTTCGCCTTCCACGGGATGTGGCATGGCCTGCGGGTGCTGTCGAGCACCACGGTTGCATCGTCGCATCCACCGACCGTGTCGCTGGCATCGCCCGCGGCACCTGCCAGCGCGCTCGATCGCCAGCTCGTGCGCCTGTTGGCCGACATGGTGCTGGCCACCCAGTTGGAGGTCCATCATGCTCACTGACTCGGCCTTGAAGGTCGGCGCCGACCATCTTCGCCGCGACGCGTTCCTGTACGTGCGCCAGTCGTCGCTGCGCCAGGTGTTCGAGAACACCGAAAGCACCAAGCGTCAGTACGCGTTGCGCGAACGGGCTGTCGCACTGGGCTGGCCCATCGAGCGGGTGCATGTCATCGACAGCGACCTGGGCCTGTCTGGGGCCCAGGCGCGCGACCGCGATGGATTCCAGCATCTGGTCACCGAAGTCGCGCTGGGGCACGCCGGTATCGTGCTGGGACTGGAGGTGTCGCGCCTGGCGCGCAACAACGCCGACTGGCATCGGCTGCTCGAACTGGCGGCGATGTCGCGCACCCTGATCCTGGACGAGGACGGGGTCTACGACCCAGCGAGCTTCAACGACCGGCTGCTGCTGGGCCTGAAGGGCACGATGAGTGAAGCGGAGCTGCACATCCTGAAGTCACGCCTGCAAGGCGGGATCTTGAACAAGGCGCGCCGGGGTGAGCTCGAATTGCCCCTGCCTGTGGGCTTGGTCTACGACGGCGCTGGCCGGGTGGTGCTGGATCCTGACCGCCAGGTGCGCGACAGCGTCGCGATGCTGTTCGCGGTCTTCCGCGACCTCGGCTCGGCCAGCGCCGTGGTCCGTCGTCTGCAGATCCAGGAGGTGATGTTCCCTCGACGTGTCCGGCGCGGCATCGGCAAGGGTGATCTGCTGTGGGGTACGTTGGATGTGTCTCGCGCATTGCAGATTCTGCACAACCCGCGCTATGCAGGTGCCTTCGCCTACGGAAGAACGCGGATCGCGTTCAACGCCCAACTGCGCCCCGTACAGCGTGAGGTCAAGCAGCAGGACTGGCCGGTGCTGATCCGCGACGCCCACGAGGGCTACATTGACTGGGCGGAGTTTGAACGCAACCAGCACAAGTTGCGTCAGAACCTGGGCTTCTCTGCGGGCGAGCGCGGGAGCATGCCGCGCGAGGGCAACGCCTTGCTGCAGGGCCGCCTGCTGTGCGGCAAGTGTGGCTGCCGCATGCGGGTCCACTACGAGAAGCTCTCGGGTCAGCTGCGACCGTACTACTGCTGCACGGAAGAGGCTGTGCGCCGGGCCGGCAAGCCTTGCCAGCGGGTGCATGGGCTGGCGGTCGACGAGGCCGTCGCAGCCCTGCTTCTACAGACCGTCGCGCCGGCGGCCATCGAGGTTGCGCTCGCTGTGCAGGACGAGATCGCCCAGCGCATTGAGCAGGCCGGCGTGCGGCGGCAGGCTCAGCTCGAACGCGCAAGCTACGAGGCCGAGTTGGCGCGTCGCCGATACGCCAAGGTGGATCCGGACAATCGGCTGGTGGCCGATGCCTTGGAGGCGGACTGGAACCAGCGACTGCGCGAACTCGACCACCTGAAGCGCGAGCACGAGCGCCAGCAGCAAGACGAGCAGGCTCAGCTTGATGCGCCAGCGCGCCAACGCATCACCGAGCTGGCGCGCGACTTCCCTCGCGTGTGGAACGACAGCAGGACCAGTGCGCTGGAGCGCAAGCGCATGCTGGCCATGTTGATCGAGGACGTGACCCTGGTCGCCGGAACAAGCATTGCGGTACATGTACGCTGGCGTGGCGGGCGCACCCAGAGCCTATGCGTCGATAAGCCGCGGCCGATCGCGCTGATCCGCAAGACGCCGCCGGATGTGGTCAAGCTCATCGACGAATTGCTCGGTTCATCCACTGACACGCAGGTCGCAGCACGACTGAATGAACTCGGGCACCGCAATTGGCGGGGCGAGTCGTTCTCACAGAAGAAGGTCATCGTTGTACGGGTCGCGTACAAGCTGCGCAGCCGCTTCGAGCGGCTGCGCGAGCGCGGCATGCTCACGGGTGACGAGATGGCACAACAGCTCGGGGTGTCAACCAGCACCATCCACGAACTCGGTCGCCAGGGCCTGCTGGCACGGCACCTGTACGGCAACAACCACCGCTGCTTGTACGAGCCGCCCCTTGGTGGTCAACTCATTCGTGGCGCTGGCGGCCGCCACGGTGGCCGGCCCGCCCGGTTCATCGCCGCTCCATCAACCACATGAGGTGCAGAGTGCAGCCCAAGCCTT
>JABBOE010000243.1 GCA_019351955.1 Pseudomonadota bacterium | reverse complement strand
GATCAGCACCTTGGGCGAGCCCATGACGATGCTGTCCGGGGGTCCCACGCAGACGGCCATGTCGCCCAGCCGTGCCGCCGGCAGACCGCCGATCAGCACGGTGGGTTTGCCCGGTGCCAGGATCGGGCCACCGACATGCGGCACGATCCCCGTCACCATCGGGCAGACGTGCAGATCGGTCAGGCGTGCGGCGGGTTGCATGGCAGCATTCTCAGCAAAATGATCCGCACCGAACCCTGCCAGCCGGCAAACGTCCGGAGCTGACCGGTGTTTCCGGCCGCAACCGTGAACGGCTCTCGAGCATCACGCCCCCTGATTACGCCATGGCACTCACCTCGCCCGGATGGGCGACATCTGCATGCGTCCTGCGCTCAATGGGTAGGTGCGTAAAAACCGGGCAAATCTGGTCATGCGCCAGAGTGACTGTTAGGTTGCGACGAAACCACGATCACAAGCCCGTATGGGCCGCCAGAGAGCAGCGACGCGGCACACCTGACCCGATGCCGATGCAGCACGGGGTCCCGCCGCGGCTTGGCGCACCTCTTGGCCGTCGCTGCCCGCTGCCTTCGGGCTGCGTGCATGGAGTCAGGCCGCGGCTGACTGCCCATGATCCCGCCCACTCACACCTTGGCCTTGACCAGCTCGGCATAGTAGGACTGGATCAACGGCGAAAGTTTGGCTTGACGCGTACCAAGGCTTTTTATCATCGCCTTGATGCCCGCCTTGATGCCGTCGTTGACGCGATTTGACGCACGGGATCCACCCAGCTTGTTGAACCCGAACAGGCTTTTTTCGGGTTTGAGGATGTACTCGAGATCATCGACAAGCTTCTCGGCAAACGCTTGGCGGGCTGTCCTGTCCAGCAGCACGCGCATGGGCCAGTCTTGCGACCGCCCCATCGTGGACAGCGTCTGATTCAAATCGAGGAAATCGGTGTTCGGATCCATGTAGTCGAGCATCGAGGGACGCGACTTGCCCTTGGCGTCCTTGACGATGATCACGTTGCCCAGATTCAGGATGACCTTCAATCTGTGCTTTTCCCCGTAGAGCTGGACCTGCACGCCATTGCCACTGGATACGAAGCGATCCTCGTTGCCAATGAAGAAATCTCCGGCGACGATCTGGCCCAGCTTTTCCAGGCCGCCTGACTTGTTGAGCGTCTTCACAAACTGGCCAAAGATGGAACGTGCCTCGTCCCATGAGGCATCGTTGGATGGCTTGTTTTCCACCTTCAGAGCCACGCTCAAGGTGGACATTTGGGTGTAACTCATCTTGGCAATGTCCGATCGACCACTGGCGCTTCCGGTCCCGTACTGATTAACGCAGGTCTCCAGTTCATCCATGCTCTTCTTTTCATCCGCCGAGATCGGCAGATTGGTATCGGTGCCACTGACAAATTTGATGAAGTCGACGTACATCTTCCAGGACTTCAGGAACTGCTTGAGCTGCAGCACTTCCGGCTGCGTGAGCGGCTTCATCTTCATGCTGGCGTCGATGGCTTTGAGCACCGGCGCAGTAGCCTTGATCTTGTCGCCCGTGACATTGGGCTCAGCTTTCAACACTAGGCTGCTTCCATCCCTGCCCTTGAGCAGGAATATCTTTCCATCCTTCAGTTCGCGCGCCTCCATGATGTCCGAGGCGAGCAGTGGCTTGTCTATTGCGAGAGGCATAGCGGTCACCTGTCAAATATCAGTTCAAGATTCATTGGCAAAACGGCCACCCAAGAGAACAATCGGGGCCACGGATGACAGCAGCGGCCGGCACACGGCTTCCGGACTCGCTTGCAAAATCGACTGCCACCTCCTTGACCTCGGCCAGCTCTACTTGATGTCCACCAGGGACCAGCGCAGCGTGCCGATGGTGCCCGTCGACACATGAGCATTGTTGGCAACGCACAGCATGTTGCTCAGCGAACACGGTTCCATCACGATCGATCCGACCTTGTCCTTGCCGAACTTGTGCTTGAGCGTGAACTGCTCCCCGAGCAACTGGTTGTAGGCACGCACATAGCCATCACGGTCACCGCGCGGCGGCATGCGGTCCTCCAGCATCTTGCAGACCGCCCACATGTAGCGGTCTTCCTTGCCGGGCGTGGCGCAATAGGCCCATGTCTGGCTCGATGGCTGCCACTTGAGAATCGAGTTCTCGCAGGTCACACCCATCCCGCTCCTGGCAACCGGCAATGCCTTGAACCGGATGTCCGCATGCTTTCGCTTGATCTTCGCAATCACTTTCGCCGTGAACGATTCGCGCTGGTTGCCCATCCGGTGGCGCAAATTGCAGGAGATCATCTCCACTGTGGAGATCTGCTTGTTCGCCTTTTTCCAGGCCAGCACCATGGCGAGGAATTCGTCCTCGTCCATGGCGCAGAACTTGTGGGCATCGCCATGTCCCCAGAAGGTAAGCGTGTCCATGTCGGGCGCGCTCAGCGGCTCGCGTTCAGTGATGTTGTAGGCCGCGGTGCCGTACGTCTTTGCCAACAGTTCGGCGCGGTTCTTGTGATCGGCTTCCGCCCAGAGAACGATCAGCCCCATGCGACTTGCTCCTTCTGCCCCAGTACCTGACCATACCCTCGATCTGCTGCCCGGCAGGAAGCGCAGGCACCGTAACGACCCGACCCTCCCGCGCCCACCGGATCGACCTCAAATCTCCGTGCCATTGGAAGGCTGCGACTGCTTGCGCTGGATGGCCCCCACCCGGACCGTATTGGCCAAGTTGGCGTTTCCACCAACCTCGGCCAGCTTGGCGTCGACAATGAAAGCCTTTTCCTGGGCGTCCGAGTATTTCTTGATGTAGCGGTAGTAGGTGATTGCACCAGCATTGATCACCAGATAGCAGCTGCTATGTCCGTTCATCCACTTTTCTCCCTCTGTGATGAGGTCAAACCTTGGTCCGCGGGGCTGCCTCAGGCAAATGCGTAGGCAAACTCGCCGTCCTGCACGCTTACCTTGACGCCCGATATCGGCCTGCCCTCGATCAACCGGTTGAGGAATGCGCGCGAGATGTCCGGCAGCATGGTGTTGGTGAGGATGGCGTCGATCATGCGGCCGCCCGATTCGCTCTCGGTGCAGCGCTCGACCACCAGCTTCACCACGTCGTCGCCGAAGTCGAACGGGATCTTGTAGCGCGCCTCGACGCGCTTCTTGATGCGGTTGAGCTGCAGCCTGACGATCTTGCCCAGCATGTCGGGGCTGAGCGGGTAGTACGGGATCGCCACCAGCCGGCCGAGCAGGGCGGGCGGGAAAATCTTCAGCAGCGGCTCGCGCAGCGCCTTGGCCATGCCCTCCGGATCGGGCATCAGCTCCGGGTCCTTGCACAGGCCGGCGATCAGCTCGGTGCCGGCATTGGTGGTGAGCAGGATCAGCGTGTTCTTGAAGTCGATCGAG
>JABBOE010000242.1 GCA_019351955.1 Pseudomonadota bacterium | reverse complement strand
CGGCACGATCAGGCACAGCTTGCCTGCGCGCAACGCCTTGTATGTGCTGAACTCCTTGACCTTGCCCCAGGCACGGCGCATGATTGCCGCACTGAGCCCTGATTTGGCCGCCGCGCCATTGCTCTGCCACGTGCCGTGCTCGTCCTCCTTCGGCTTGACGCGGCGTGTCATGGGCTGCACACCAAGGTCCTCGAGCACGAGCGGCAGCGTGCCGGTGTTGGAGTGACCTGCCCCGCTGGCCGTGCCGCGGTAAACCCACTCCCAGCCCAACCTGAACGAACAGATCAATAGGGAGTACGCAAACTTGCGTTGGCGGCCTGCCCGACCTAAAACCAACCTATCAAGTCGTTTTTCCAGGCGTTGCCGCGGCAATGAAGGAGATGGACAAGCTCGGTTGCGTGCATGCGGCGAAGCACACCTCGTGGCATGATCCCAGCGTCGTCAAGGAGTCGTTGATGCACACGTTTGAGGTCTTTCGTTATGACCCTGACAGGGATTCCAGGCCATTGATGCAGACGTATACGCTGGAAGTCGATGCCGGCGACCACATGCTCCTGGACGTGTTGTTGCGCCTTAAGCGTATCGACGAAACTCTGAGCTTCCGGCGCTCCTGCCGCGAAGGCATCTGCGGATCCGACGCCATGAACATCAATGGCAAGAACGGACTGGCCTGCATCACCAACATGCATAAACTTCCGGCCAGAATCGTTCTCAAGCCCCTTCCGGGAATGCCAGTCATCCGCGATCTCATTGTCGACATGACGGAGTTTTTTGCGCAATATCACTCCATCAACCCCTACTTGATCAACGACCAACAGCCTTCCGAAAAAGAGCGCCTGCAGTCTCCGCAGGAGCGCAACAAGCTCAATGGACTGTACGAGTGCATCCTGTGTGCTTGTTGCTCGTCGGCTTGTCCGAGTTATTGGTGGAATCCGGATAAATACGTGGGCCCAGCGGGATTGCTGCAGGCCTACCGCTTTCTTGTGGACAGTCGCGACCAGGCAACTGAACGACGGCTTGACAACCTCGACGATCCCTATCGCCTGTTCCGCTGCCGGTCCATCCTGAATTGCGTCGACGTCTGCCCCAAAGGCTTGGTGCCCGTGGGCGCGATCAACGGCATCAAGGCGATGATGCTGCGGCGCAATGTCTGATGGCTCCTCATCCGGGCGATTGAGGGCGGGCGCGCAGGTGCCAGCGCCTTGCGTCAGCCCTCCTCTGGCACTATGAACGGAGAAGCACATGAAGAACGTACCCGATACCTGCAAGCCGATACCCGACTCCGGGCACACGCGGCAGCAAGAAGATGAGCATCAAGAATGGCTGTTGGACGAAGCACTGTCAGAGAGTTTTCCGGCCAGTGATAGCCCAGCCATATCGCCGTATCGCCCGAGAGGCACGAGCGAGCCGGCCCTCATTCAGGCGGCCACTGAACACGGAAAGTAGGCCGCCCCTCCGATGGAGTGCACTCCGTGCCACAAGAAAATTGCGGAGACTGTCGCGATTGGTTTCGAGGGATCTAACTACGTCTAGCATTTTTGCCGCTGAGTCGTGCCCGCCTTGCGCCACGCATCAAACGAGAACCCACAAGCGAAAACCGCCCGCTTGACCCCTCTTGCCCGGACGGCTTCGCCTGAGCGACGCTGCGCGTCAGGCCGGGCTAGACATCATGGTCGCCAGGAGGCTCGGCCACGGGGAGGGCGACCCCCTGCCGATTCGTCGGTTTCACGCAAGCGTGCCGAGCTCCATGCTGTGAGCCTGTCATCAGCACCTGTTGAGGAGGCCAACCATGAACGAGGGGACCAAGGTAGACGTTGGACTGGACGTACACAAGGAGTCGATTGCGGCGATCGCGCAGGCCGCGCCCGGCAGGGGGCCGGCGCGGCTGGTGGGTGAGATCGGGCACGATGTGAGCCGGTTGATCAAGAGGCTGCAAGCGCTGGTTCAACCCGACGACGTGCATATCGTGGACGAGGCCGGGCCCACGGGCTACGGTTTGCAGCGCAAGCTGCAGGCGCTGGGCTACGCATGCGAGATCGTTGCGCCTTCGCTGATCCCAAGACGCGCGGGAGAGCGGGTGAAGACGGATCGGCGCGACTGCCTGCGTGAGGCCGAGCTGTCGCGTGCTGGCGAACTCAAGGCGATCTGGATACCCGATCCGGCCGATGCGGCGATCCGCGAGCTCTCCAGGGCGCGCGAAGACGCGGTGAACGCGCGCACGCGCGCTCGCCATCAACGGCACCGATTCCTCCTGCGCCACGATCTCCGCGTTGCCGGCAAGACGGCGTGGACCAAGGCGGTTGGCAGGTGTCTGGGAACATTGAGCTTCGAGGCCATCGGCAGCCAGATTGCATTCACCGAATGCTGTCTGGCGGTGCAAGCGTGCGACGCCAGAGTGGATCGGTTGAGTCTGTCACTGGTGCAAGCCATTCAAGGCTGGCGGCGCGAGGGCGTGGTCAGGGCGCTGTGCGCGCTGCGCGGCATTGATGGGGTGAGCGCCGTCGGCTTGGTGGCCGAGATCGCCGACATCGCGCGTTTCGACCATCCACACAAGCTCATGGGCTCTCTCGGACTCGTCCCCTCGGAGCATTCCAGTGGCGAGCGCGTCAGCCGCGGACCGATCACCAAAAGCGGCAACGCCCATGCACGCCGACTGCTGAGCGAGGCGGCGTGGTGCTACCGGTTCAAGCCGCGCGTGTGTGCCCAGGTCCAGCGACGGCACGAGGACCTGCCCGAGTCGACGCGCGCCATGGCCTGGAGTGCCCAAGTGCGCCTGACACATCGCTACGCCAAGCTGCAGGCTCGAGGCGTCACGCTCAACAAGATTTGCGTCGCCGTGTGGCACGCGAGCTGGCCGGCTTCGTCGGGGCCGTGGCCCCGACGAGTGGAACCCTCGACCTTCTTATTCCAGCATTCGATGTCATCCATGGCCCGCGCACCTCGACCGAGGCAACCTCCGCGGCGCATCGATGAACAGTGGTACCTAACCCGCGGATACGAGCTTGATGCATCGCCGAGCCTTGCCACTGCGCATCACTCGATCGCTCTGAACTCATTCACATGCCATCATGGGCAACGGCGACCATACGAGGTAGGGGAACGCGCGGTACATGTTCAACTAAGAATCGATCCTTGACATCCACCCGTTCCGCCTGGAGCAGTTTGGGTGGCCAAAGGGTGGGGTCGTTTGAAGATGCCATCGGGGCTCTTGCCCAATAAGCCGAATAGACCATCTTGACTGCTCCCCCGCCTGAAGGCGGGGGATTCCCACTTCACAGAGCCCAACCCATGCCGCCTTACAGCAACACAGGACTTACGGCCTCTCCATGGGCCGACACCGCAAGTCCTGCGGCCAAGACGTTACGCGCAGCATTGATGTCGCGGTCGT
>JABBOE010000054.1:17953-21046 GCA_019351955.1 Pseudomonadota bacterium | reverse complement strand
TCAGTCCGTGACGCCGAAATCCACGCCTCTGTGCATGTCGGCGGTGCGCTCGCGCTGGCCAGCGCTGACCTCAAAGCCTAGGGGTATGCCCGCAGCGAGCGCACTATCAGGCGGCGGGTAATTGCGCGATCATGGTCAATATGCATTGTTGTCATGTGCCGAGGCAACGGCGACGTCAAATTGATCGAAGCAAAAGCATCAAATTTCATAATATAAAAAACGAGTTTGCCATTCGAAAAATTCTCTGTAATACTCGCGCCAAACCAAGGAGGAGATCACCCATGTCCGCTGTACCCGAGTTCCCCGTGTTCACCCCTGCCAACGATAGTGACCCCCAGGAAACCCGCGACTGGCTTGACGCGCTGCAAGCACTAATCGCTGCCGAGGGGCGTGAGCGCGCCCACTTTCTGTTGGAGTCCTTGATCGACCAGGCGCGCCAAGATGGCGTGGATATGCCATTCTCGGCGAATACGGCCTATGTCAATACGATTCCGCCCGACCTCGAAGAGCGCAATCCAGGCAACGTGGAAGTCGAGGAAAGGCTGCGAGCCTACATGCGCTGGAACGCCATGGCCATGGTGGTGCGCGCCAACCGCCTGCACCCGGCGGATGGCGGTGACTTGGGCGGTCATATCGCATCCTTTGCTTCGCTGGCGACAATGCTGGGTGCAGGTTTCAATCACTTCTGGCATGCGCCCACTGCAGAACACGGTGGGGACCTGATCTATTTTCAGGGGCACAGCGCACCTGGCATCTACGCGCGCGCTTTCATGGAGGGCCGGCTGACCGAAGACCAGTTGCTCAATTTTCGTCAGGAGGTGGATGGCAGGGGATTGTCCAGCTACCCCCATCCCAAGCTGATGCCCGACTTCTGGCAGCTCTCCACGGTGTCTATGGGACTGGGGCCCATCATGGCCATCTATCAGGCGCGTTTCCTGAAGTATTTGCACGCGCGCGGTATCGCGGACACATCCAAGCGCAAGGTCTGGGTGTTTTGCGGCGACGGCGAGATGGATGAGCCCGAATCGCTCGGCGCAATCGGTCTGGCCGCGCGGGAAAAACTTGACAACCTCGTATTCGTCGTCAATTGCAACCTCCAGCGCCTGGACGGCCCGGTGCGCGGCAATGGCAAGATCATTCAGGAGCTTGAAGCGGAGTTCCGCGGTTCCGGCTGGAACGTCATCAAGCTCATATGGGGTTCATACTGGGATCCGCTGCTCGCGCGTGATAAGGATGGCATCCTGCGCCAGGTCATGATGGACGTGCTTGACGGCGATTACCAAGCCATGAAGGCCAACGATGGGGCGTTCGTGCGGAAGCATTTCTTTGGCCGCCATCCCAAGCTTCTGGAGATGGTCAAGAACATGAGTGACGAGGACATCTGGCGCCTGAACCGCGGCGGCCATGATCCGCAAAAAGTCTACGCCGCCTTCCACTCCGCCGCCCATCACCAGGGTCAGCCCAGCGTGCTGCTGGTCAAGACCATCAAGGGCTACGGCATGGGCCAGGCGGCTGAAGCGCGCAACGTGGCGCACCAAGTCAAGAAACTCACGGATGAGGACATTCGGGAATTTCGTGACCGCTTCAACATCCCCATCCCGGATCACGAACTGCCCGGCCTTCCATTCTTTAAACCTGCCGACGATACCCCGGAGATGCAATATCTTCACGCTCGTCGCAAGGCGCTCGGCGGCTATTTACCCCAGCGCCGGAGAAAGGCCGACGAGCATTTGCCGATTCCTGATTTGGCCGATATTTTCAAGCCGATTCTTGAGCCCACTGCCGAAGGGCGCGAAATCTCGACGACTCAGGCCTATGTGCGCTGCTTGAACCAGCTTCTGCGCGACAAGATCCTCGGCCCGCGGGTGGTGCCCATTCTCGTCGACGAGACGCGCACGTTCGGCATGGAAGGCCTGTATCGCCAGATTGGCATTTACGCGCCCGAGGGCCAGAAATACACGCCAGTGGATCGCGGCGAGGTGATGTACTACCGCGAGGACAAGGCTGGCCAGATTCTTCAGGAGGGGATTACCGAGGCCGGAGGCATGTGTTCGTGGATTGCATCGGCCACGTCCTACTCGCACAGCAATCGCATCACCATCCCCTTTTACATCTATTACTCGATGTTTGGTTTCCAGCGCATCGGGGACTTGGCATGGGCGGCGGGCGACATGCTGGCGCGGGGCTTCCTCCTCGGCGGCACGTCAGGGCGCACCACGCTCAATGGGGAGGGCCTGCAGCATGAGGATGGCCACAGCCAGATTCTCGCTGCCAACATTCCCAATTGTGTCAGCTACGACCCCTCGTTTGCCCACGAGGTGGCCGTCATTCTGCATAGCGGGCTAAAGCGCATGGTCGAGAGTCAGGAGGACGTCTATTTCTATATCACCCTGCTCAATGAGAACTATGCGCAACCTGGGCTCAAGCCCGGCACGGAGCAGGAAATTCTCAAAGGCATGTATTTGCTCAAGGAGGGTCCCAAACTGACGCCACGCGTGCAACTGCTCGGCTCGGGCTCGATTCTGCGCGAAGTCATCGCTGCGGCAGATTTGCTGGAAAAGGATTGGGGGGTTGCTGCCAATGTGTGGAGCTGCCCAAGTTTCAACGAACTGGCACGCGATGGCCGGGATGCCGAGCGCTGGAACTTTCTGCATCCCGCGCAGCCGCAACGACAAAGCTTCGTGGCGCGGCAGCTCGATAAGCATCCGGGCCCCGTGGTGGCTTCGACCGATTACGTGCGCCTGTTCGCCGAGCAGATCCGCCCCTACCTGCCGAAGGGTCGCAATTACAGGGTGCTGGGCACGGATGGTTTTGGGCGATCCGACACGCGTACTAAGTTGCGCCGGCACTTCGAAGTTGACCGCCATTTTGTCGTGCTTGCTGCGCTGCGCAGCTTGGCCGAAGAAGGTGCGCTGCCGCAAGTCAAGGTGGCAGAGGCCATCGCGAAGTACAGCATCGACACCGATCGCATCAACCCGTTGCTGGCCTGAGCCCACCGCCCCTCGAGAGAGCAAGGCGCGGCAATCGAGGGGCGAAAGACAATTGGAGACGAGAACATGGCAGTAATGGAAGTGAAGGTTCCTGACATCGGGG
>JABBOE010000054.1:0-17853 GCA_019351955.1 Pseudomonadota bacterium | reverse complement strand
ACAATTGGAGACGAGAACATGGCAGTAATGGAAGTGAAGGTTCCTGACATCGGGGATTTCAAGGATTTGGAGATCATTGAGGTACTGGTGAAGCCGGGGGACCGCATTGCGCTGGAGCAGTCGCTGATCACGGTGGAGAGCGACAAGGCGAGCATGGAGATTCCAAGCGGGGCTGCTGGGGTGGTGAAAAGCCTTCGCGTCAAGCTTGGGGACAAGGTCAGCGAAGGTTCGGTGATGTTGGAGCTGGAGGCTGATGCGCCCGCCGCTGTTGCGCCACCCGAAGCGCCGGCAACTGCTGCCTCGGCGAGCACCGCGGCTGCAGTTGCTCCAGTTGCAGCGGCATTGGCGCCTGCAAGTGTGGGCGTGGGCTTCGCATCCGAGCCGATCAAGCATGTGCCGCCTACCGTGGCCTTGGAGCCTGTCGCGCCTGTGCCCACTGCTGCGCATTTGCCACACGCCTCACCGACGGTGCGGCGCTTGGCGCGGGAACTCGGTGTGCCATTGGCTGAGCTCAAGGGCACAGGCCCGAAAGGGCGCATTAGTTCTGAAGACGTTCAGGCTTTCGTGAAGGCAGTCATGGCAGGCAAGGCCAATACGCAGGCTGCTTCTGCAGCCGGCGTGGGTGGCGCGCGTAAAGGGGGGGAGGCCGGGCTTGGCCTAAGTCTGCTGCCTTGGCCAAAGGTGGATTTTGGCAAGTTCGGGCCCATCCGCACAGAGCCGTTATCGCGTATCAAAAAAATCTCCGGGCCGAATCTAGCACGCAATTGGGCGATGATTCCTCACGTCACGCAGTTTGATGAGGCCGACATTACCGAACTTGAAGAATTTCGCAAGGCAAGTAACGAGCGCCTCGCCAAGTCTGGCGTGAAGCTCACCATGCTGGCTTTCGTCATGAAGGCTTGTGTCTCGGCCCTCAAGCAAATGCCGGCGTTCAATGCCTCGTTGGACGAAAGTGGCGAGAACCTCGTCATGAAGGACTATGTGCACCTGGGTTTTGCCGCTGATACTCCGCAAGGGCTGGTAGTACCCGTCTTGAAGGATGTGGACAAAAAGGCGCTTTCCCAGATTGCCGCCGAAATGGGGCAGTTGGCGGCATCAGCGCGTGAAGGCAAGCTCAAGCCATCAGATATGCAGGGGGCCTCGTTCACGATTTCCAGCCTCGGTGGTGTGGGCGGAACGGCCTTCACCCCAATTATCAACGCGCCGGAGGTGGCCATCCTGGGTATGTCCAAGTCGCAAATTAAGCCGGTTTGGGATGGCAAGGCCTTTCAGCCACGGCTGATGTTGCCCATGTCACTGTCTTACGACCACCGGGTGATCGACGGTGCGATGGCTGCGCGTTTCACCACCCTGTTGGGTGAGCTACTCGCCGACATGCGTCGCGTGTTGCTGTAACGCGCCCGATGCACACGATATGCCACCACAATTGGAGACGAGAACATGGCAGTAATGGAAGTGAAGGTTCCTGACATCGGGGATTTCAAGGATTTGGAGATCATTGAGGTACTGGTGAAGCCGGGGGACCGCATTGCGCTGGAGCAGTCGCTGATCACGGTGGAGAGCGACAAGGCGAGCATGGAGATTCCAAGCGGGGCTGCTGGGGTGGTGAAAAGCCTTCGCGTCAAGCTTGGGGACAAGGTCAGCGAAGGTTCGGTGATGTTGGAGCTGGAGGCTGATGCGCCCGCCGCTGTTGCGCCACCCGAAGCGCCGGCAACTGCTGCCTCGGCGAGCGAGAAGCCGGTGGCGGCGCCCGCGCCCACGTCAAGTGATGCTCGCGCCGTGGATCATGAATGTGACCTGTTGGTATTGGGTGCTGGCCCTGGCGGCTATTCCGCTGCATTCCGCGCGGCCGACCTCGGCCTGAAAGTCATGCTGGTCGAGCGTTATGCAAGTCTGGGCGGAGTGTGCCTGAATGTCGGTTGCATCCCAAGCAAGGCGCTCCTGCACGTGGCCGCAGTCATGGACGAGGCCGCGCATTTTGCGGACTTGGGCGTGGCATTTGGCGCACCGACTGTGGATCCGACGAAGCTTGCCGCTCACAAGACCAAGGTGGTGGGTAAGCTCACCGCCGGTTTGGGCGCAATGGCCAGAATGCGCAAGGTCGCCATTGTGCGCGGCTACGGTAGCTTCGTGGATGGCCATCATGTGGCGGTGGAGCTTACCGAGGGTGTTGCGCAGGAAAAGACCGGTGTGACCCAGATCGTTCGTTTCAAGCGCGTGATCATTGCCGTGGGCTCGCAAGCGGTGCGCTTGCCTTTCCTTCCGGATGATCCGCGCATCGTTGACTCCACCGGTGCGCTTGCGCTGGCTCAGATGCCGAAGTCGATGCTCATCATTGGGGGCGGCATCATTGGGCTGGAAATGGGTACTGTGTATTCGACGTTGGGCGCGCGGCTCGACGTCGTGGAGATGCTGGACGGGCTGATGCCGGGGGCTGACCGCGATCTGGTGCGCGTCTGGCAGAAGCTCAATGCGCGGCGGTTCGACCGCATCATGGTGAAGACAAAGACGGTGGGGGCGGAAGCCAAGCCCGATGGCGTCTGGGTGCGTTTTGAAGGAGAGGGCGCGCCCGCCGAGGCGCAGCGTTATGACATGGTGTTGCAAGCCGTGGGGCGGTCACCCAATGGCCGCAAGATTGGCGCAGACAGGGCGGGCGTGGCGGTAAGCGAACGAGGTTTCATTGCGGTTGATCAGCAACTGAGGACGAACGTGCCGCATATTCATGCCATCGGCGACGTCGTGGGCCAACCGATGCTGGCGCACAAGGCCGTGCATGAAGGACACGTGGCAGCAGAAGTATGCGCCGGTGAGCTCAAGGGCGATGGGGCGCTTGCGCGCAGCGCATTCGATGCTCGCGTGATCCCAAGCGTGGCCTACACCGATCCCGAAATTGCCTGGGTCGGTCTCACCGAGGATTTGGCCAAGGCACAGGGAATCGCGGTGACCAAGGGCCTGTTCCCCTGGACGGCATCGGGCCGTGCCATCGCGAACGGACGGGACGAGGGATACACCAAGCTGCTGTTCGACGCCGGCACGCACCGGATTGTTGGCGGTGGAATCGTTGGCACTCATGCGGGCGACCTGATCGGCGAAGTCGCACTAGCCATTGAGATGGGCGCGGATGCTGTAGACATCGGTCGCACGATCCATCCCCATCCTACATTGGGAGAATCGGTCGGCTTGGCAGCCGAGGTGGCAGAAGGCTCATGTACGGATTTGCCACCTGCCAAGCGCTGAGCGTCTATTGCGACACTGCTCTTGCCACATGTTGCTGCGGCGAGAGCAGTTGGTTCGGCTTCAGCGCGAGGACTCAGTGGAGGCCGTCGAATTGACGGCCTCCAGCCGGGCAGTGGCCGATTGGCTGGAGCGATCCGTGATGGAGGGGTGATCCAGTGCGCCGCCTGGGGCTAAGTGATCTGTGTGTGCAGCGTCAACTGCCGTCGCCTGAGCTTCCGGAACGGCATCCGTGGCACGGCTGATCAGCCGGCGCGCACCGTCGAAACGCCGCGCCCAGTAAGGACTGTCGAGACTGCCGATCTGCACCTCTTGGCCAGGGCGTGGCGCATGAACGAACTCGCCATTGCCGATGTAAATGCCTACATGCGAAAACGCGCGGCGTAGGGTGTTAAAGAAGACGAGATCTCCCGGGCGCAATTGGCTTTCCGCGATCCTCTCGCCTTCACGACTTTGCTGCGCAGCGTTATGCGGCAGAACGAGGCCGAGGGTCTGCCGGTAGACATGGCGTACGAAACCGGAGCAATCGAACCCGGTGGACGCATGATCGCCACCATATTTGTAGCTAACGCCGAGGAAGCTCAAGGCGTTAATGGCAAGATCGGAAGCGCGCCCAGACACTTGCCGAACCAAGCCACTCTGCGTGAGCCACCGCTGCAGCGAGTCGCCATTGCCCGGGTTGGCGTCAGAAATTTGCGCGGCGTTCGCATCAGGCGTCGTCGGGGAAGGGGGTTGCGCGCGTGCGGCGGCCGAGCACGCCACCATGGCGAGTGAAACAGCCCATCGCAGTGCGTACCTTGATCTCTTCCCCATGGCGCGCCAATGTAACCGCCACCCCGGATGCCGTCAACCTCAAGTTGCTCACCACTGCCGATCGGATTCGGCCTGAGGCAAGTCTTGGGTCCCGCGCCGTTGGGCCGACAGTTCCTCGCGCTGTGGGCCGCGCGAATGTTCGCGACGGTGGAACAATAGGGTTTGATCAACGACAACGCCGTGGAGACTGACGATGTTCAAAGCCTGGGTATTGAGCAAGAGCGACGATGGGTTTCACGCACAGCTGCGCGATGTGGATGAGCGTGAGTTGCCCGAGGGCGATGTTCTCGTGCAAGTTCAGCACTCGACCATCAATTACAAGGACGCCTTAGCACTGACGAACGAGGCGCCGGTCGTCCGCAAGTGGCCGATGGTGCCTGGCATTGATGGTGCCGGGACGGTTCTGGAGAGCCGTCATGCTGCATGGAAGCCAGGAGACAGTTGGATACTGAATGGCTGGGGGGTTGGCGAGACGCATTGGGGGTGCCTCGCGGAGCGCGCCAGTCTCAAGGGTGATTGGCTCGTGCCCCTCCCGGTGCGATTTGACACGCGACAGGCGATGATCATAGGCACTGCAGGCTATACCGCCATGCTCTGTGTTCAGGCCATCGCTCGCCACGACGTCAAGCCTGCTGACGGGGACGTGCTTGTCACGGGTGCCACGGGTGGCGTGGGCAGTATGGCAGTGAGCCTTTTGTCGCGCAGAGGCTACCGCGTGGTCGCAGCAACGGGTAAGCAGGATGAGGCGTCGTATCTACACGAATTAGGCGCATCCGACATTATGGATCGCGCCACCTTGAGCGCTCCTGGCAAGCCCCTTCAAAAGGAGCGCTGGGCGGCCGTCGTGGACACGGCGGGAAGTCAAATCCTCGCAAACGCCTGTGCGCAGACTCAGTGGGGCGGCGTGGTGTGTGCATGCGGGTTGGCCCAAGGCATGGATTTTCCGAGTTCCGTGGCCCCCTTCATCCTGCGTAACGTGACTTTGGTCGGCGTGGATAGCGTCATGCAGCCTTTGGGCGCGCGCCGCGCTGCCTGGGCTGCACTGGCCGACGAGCTCGACGCAAATCAGCTCGAGCGCATGGCCCGTGATGTGCCTTTGGACAAGGTGTTGGAGGCCGCGGCCAGCATCATGGCCGGCCAGTCCCGTGGGCGCATGGTGGTGACCATTTGAGGGATCCACGCTCGAGGAGCGCGGGGCGCGCCAGCTGATGCAGCGCACACGCCCACCCAGACCCAGGACAAAATCACCGGCTCCGACAGGATTGAGGTCAGCAGGGCGTCAGGTCGCTTGCCTAACGTGAGTGGCTATAACGAAGAGGAGACCAAGCATGAAATACGCCGAATACCACCGCCGCTCGATCGCGCAACCGGAGGCTTTCTGGGCCGAACAGGCAGCGTTGATCGACTGGCACCGCCCTTGGAATCAGGTGCTGGACGGCAGCCAGCGTCCGTTCGCTAACTGGTTCTCGGGGGGGCTGATCAACCTGTGCCACAACGCGGTTGATCGTCACTTGCCTGCGCGCGCCGGCCAGCCAGCCTTGATCTGGGAGTCGACCGAAGTGGGGCAAAGCCGGATCCTCACCTATGCGCAGCTGCACACCGAGGTGCAGCGTATGGCGGCCATCCTGCGCGGGCAGGGCGTGGAGCAGGGCGACCGCGTGCTCATTTACATGCCGATGGTTCCGGAGGCCGTGTTTGCGATGCTGGCCTGCGTGCGTCTGGGTGCGATTCATTCCGTGGTTTTTGGAGGGTTCGCGGCGCTGAGCCTGGCGACGCGCATCGATGATGCACGCCCCAAACTGGTGGTCAGCAGCGATGCTGGCTCCCGGGCCGGCCGCGTGGTCCCCTATAAACCGTTGCTCGACGAAGCCATCGCGCGGGCGGCCCATAAGCCGGAAAAAGTATTGATGGTCGATCGCGGGCTTTATGCGTATCAGCCCGTGTCGGGGCGCGATCTCGACTACGCAGCTGCGTGCGCGACTGTGGGCGATACGCCTGTGCCTTGCGTGTGGGTCGACGCTGCGCATCCGAGCTATATCCTCTACACGTCAGGCACCACGGGCAAGCCAAAGGGTGTGCAGCGCGATACCGGCGGCCACGCCGTGGCCCTGGCGGCCTCCATGCGCGACATTTTCTGTGGTGATCCCGGTGGTGTTTTTTTCAGCACCAGCGATATCGGCTGGGTGGTGGGCCATAGTTATATCGTGTATGGGCCGCTGCTGCGCGGCATGACGACGCTCATGTATGAGGGCACGCCGCTGCGCCCTGACGCGGGCATCTTCTGGAGCCTCGTCGAGAGGCACCGCGTTAACGTGATGTTTTCCTCGCCCACGGCCCTGCGCGTGCTCAAGAAATACGATCCTGAGTTCATGCGCAAATACGACCTGTCGTCGCTGCAGCGTCTTTTCCTCGCTGGCGAGCCCCTCGACGAGCCGACATCCACTTGGGCGTCGCAAACGCTGGGCAAGCCGGTCGTGGACAACTATTGGCAGACCGAGACTGGTTGGCCGATCCTGGGTATCGCTAACGGTGTCGAGGCCTTGCCCCCGAAGCTCGGCTCGCCTGGTGTGGCCATGCCGGGTTATGACGTGCAGATTTTGCACGAGGCTACAGGTGAGCCCGTTGCACCCGGCGAGAAAGGGGTTGTGGCCATCCGTTGGCCGCTTCCACCCGGCTGTATGCAAACGGTCTGGGGTGATGACCAGCGCTTCGTGAGCACCTACTGGTCCACATTCCCTGGGCAGCAGGCGTACTCCACCTTCGACTGGGGTGTCGCCGACGAGAAGGGCTATATCACAATTTTGGGCCGCACTGACGACGTCATCAACGTTGCGGGCCACCGATTGGGGACGCGGGAAATCGAAGAAAGCATCTCCAGCCATCCGGCGGTCGCTGAGGTTGCGGTCGTCGGTGCAGCCGACCCCGTCAAAGGACAGTCTGCCATGGCTTTCGTGGTGCCCCGCGAGGCCTCCAAAATCACCGATGCGGCAGGTCGCGCAAGTCTCGAGGCCGACATCATGCAGACTGTGCAGACCCAACTCGGCGCGCTAGCGCGGCCGGCGCGTGTGCGCTTCGTCGCACTCTTACCGAAAACCCGCTCGGGCAAGCTGCTGCGGCGTTCCATTCAGGCTTTGTGCGAGCAGCGCGACCCGGGCGATCTCACGACTTTGGAAGATCCGCTTGCGCTTGAGCAGATCCGTGAAGCAATTGCTCACCAATAGCTAGGGAAAATCCTAGTCGGTTGGTCTGGACGGGGTGGCTGAGTTCCCTACAATTCATAAGTTCTTGCTTATACGTAGATTCGATGTCCACGCCAACCTCCCCCTTGCCGTTGCTTGACACGGCAACCGACGACGACGACGAGAGCGCCGAGCGCGTTTTTGTCTCGGCGGCGGAGTTGTTTGGTGTGTTGGCCACGCCCCTGCGGTTGCGTATCCTGAACGCCATTTGCAACCAAGAAAAAAGCGTCGGCGACATCATGGTGGCAGTCGATTCCACGCAACCCAATGTTTCGCAGCACCTGAAGGTGTTGTATCAGGCAGGGATCGTTGCCAAGCGGAGGGTAGGTAACCAGGTTTATTACCGGGTGCAGAGTGAGAAGGCGGTCCAGCTTTGCCGGACGGTTTGCACGCAAATTGCCATCGAGCTGGACGATCCAGAGTCCGTTTCCCAAACAGAGCGCCTGGCTCGGCGCATTTAGCTTTTCAACAAGCGAGTACGAGGATGAGTGACTACAGCAAAAGGCTAGGCCGGTTGCGTCCAGCACCGGAAAACTTCCTGACAGCCGAGCAGATCGCGCAGGTTCAGGGCGGTCGGCGTGACTTCTTGCGCCGGGCGTTCGCTGCAGCGAGCGCGACGATGGTCGCTGGCGGGGCGGCAAATGCCTACGGCGCCACCGCTGAAGAGCGCAAGGACTGGATTGGCGACAAAGGCAGCAAGTTCATTCTGGACAAGCCCGAGTGGGGAACCACGCTGGGCAAGCCCGTCGACGAGCCTCCCTATGGGGTGCCTTCGAAGTACGAGGCTAATCTGGTGCGACGCATAAGCCCTGGCCTTGCGGCCGTCAACCAGGCGAACGTGGCGTTTGCGCCGCTGCAGGGCATGTTTGGCATCATCACGCCGTCGGGTCTGCACTTTAACCGCTCACATCAGGGCTGGTATGACATCGATCCTGCGCAGCATCGCCTCATGGTGATGGGCGAGAAGGGCCTAGTGAAAACCCCCAAAGTTTATACAGTCGGCGACATCATGCGCATGCAGCCCGTGTCGCGCATCCACTTCATCGAATGTGGCGCCAACTCGGCAATGGAGTGGGGCAACGTGGCAGTGCCGACCGTGCAGTACACGCACGGCATGGTGTCATGCAGCGAATTCACCGGGGTGCCGTTAATCAAGCTGCTGGAGGACTGCGGCGCTAACTTGAACGGTGTTCGCTTCATCATGGCCGAAGGTGCCGATGGATCGCACGAAAATCGCACCATTCCGATGTCACTCGTGCTCTCTGGCGAGGTGCTCGTGGCCTATGGCCAGAATGGCGAAATGCTGCGCCCGGAGAACGGCTATCCCATGCGGCTGGTCGTGCCTGGCGTCGAGGGTGTCTCGCAGATCAAATATCTGCGCCGCATCAAGCTCGGTACCTCGCCCTTTGCGACCAAAGACGAAGTTCTGGGTTACGTTGACCTCATGCCCGACGGCAAGCTTCGTCAGTACACGTCGGTGATGGAATGCAAATCGGTCATCACGTCGCCATCCGGCGGCCAGGTCCTGATGGACAAGGGTGTCTTCAATGTCACCGGCATCGCGTGGTCTGGCCGGGGCAAAATCAAGCGGGTAGATGTGTCTTTCGACGGTGGTTCCAGTTGGCAGCAGGCGCGCATCGAAGGGCCGGTGCAAAACAAGGCGCTTACGCGGTTCAACATCCCCTGGGTGTGGAACGGCAAAGCGGCCTTCCTGCAAAGTCGCGCGGTTGACGAAACTGGCATGGTGCAGCCCACCTACCAAGAGCTTCGCAAAGTCCGCGGTACCCGTTCGGTCTACCACAACAATGCAATCCAAACCTGGCAAGTTGAAGAAACTGGAGATGTTCGCAATGTCCAACTCGCGAATTCGTAAGGCCGCCATCGCGGCGGCGCTCACCGCGGCCTTCTCAGTCGCTTGGGGCGCCAATCTGGGGTCCGCCCTTGGCCGTGCGGCCACGTCGGACGAGATCAAGGCATGGAATATCGACGTGCGGCCCGACTTCCAGGGGCTCCCGGACGGTCAGGGTACCGTTGCCGAGGGCACCAAACTGTGGGAAGCCAAATGCGCGTCCTGCCATGGTGATTTCGCCGATTCGAACTCCGTGTTTCCGCCGATCGTTGGTGCCTATCAGGCGTCCAAACAGGATATTGCCACGGGCCGTGTGGCCAAGTTGGCCAACGTGACGGAAGGTGGTGGTACCTCGATTGAGAAGCTCTCGACACTCTCGACGCTGTTCGACTACATCCACCGCGCCATGCCGTGGAATGCTCCGCTGTCGTTGAGTTGGAATGACACTTATTCCCTGGTTGCCTACCTGCTCAACTTGGCCAACGTCATTCCCGCCAATTTCACACTCACGCGTGACAACGTGCAGCAGGTCCAGAACATGCTGCCCAACCGGAACGGGATGACCTGGAATCACGGCATGTGGCCAGGCAAGGAACTGGGCAATGGGGGTATCCCGGATACCCATAATGTCGAGTGCATGAAAAACTGCGCACCCAAGCCGGTCGTCCGGACCTTTATCCCCGAATATGCGATGAACACTTGGGGCAATCTGGCTGACGAGAACCGCGCCTGGGGCCCTATCCGCGGGCAGGTCACGTTGTCGAAGGCGGAGTTGAAGAAGGCTGAGGAGAGCAAGAATGCTGCCGCCAATGATCCAAATGCCAAGGTCGTGGCGTTGATCAAGGCCAATGGTTGCATCGCTTGCCACAGCTTCGGCGACAACAAGCTTGTGGGGCCCGGCTACCAAGAAATCGCCAAGAAGTACGCGGGTAAAACCGACATGATTGGCGAATTGACCACGCGTATCATGAAAGGTGGTTCGGGAGTTTGGGGGAGTATGCCCATGCCACCGCAGAGTATCAGTGAGGCCGATGCCAAGATGGTCGCGAACTGGGTTGTAGACGGAGCGAAGCAGTAAGCGTTTATGCCCTTGCGGCCAGGCTTTCTGTTTACGCATTTTTCATTTTGAGGAGCAAGTAGTATGAATCAAACTCGTCGTCAGGTCATGCAGCTCAGTGCTGGTGCGACCGTTGTGGGTCTGGCCGCCTCGGCCGGTCTTCTGCCCGTCACCGCGCAAGCGGCCGACGCCCCGGGCTGGGATCCCAAGCTGTTCGAAGCCAAATCGCTGGACGAGGTGGCCAAGATCCTGGGCGCCACCCCGACCGAAAGCACGGACGTGTCCATTGTTGGTCCGGATATCGCTGAAAACGGTGCTGTGGTGCCCGTGGGCGTGAAGTCGTCGGCAGCTGGTACCACCATGGTGGGGATCGTGGTGCAGAAGAATCCGACCGCAATGGTCGCCGCCTTCCACATGAAGGAGGGTGCCGAGCCCAACGTCGCTACGCGCATCAAGATGGCTCAGACATCCCACGTCTACGCCGTCGCCAAGGCTGGTGACAAGCTTCTGTACAGCAAGAAAGAAATCAAGGTCACCCTCGGCGGTTGCGGCGGCTGAACCCCGCTTTCCACCACTCGGCTAATCAGACTATTTATTGGAGTTCACAATGCCCAATCCAATGCGCATGCGCGCTAACGTTGAAGGCGACGCGGTGGTTGTCCGCGTCCTGATGTCTCACCCCGAAGAGACCGGCCTGCTGAAGGGCCCAGACGGCAAGATCATTCCTGCCCATTTCATTCAGAAAGTGACTTGCACGAGCAATGGCAAGACCGTTCTGGAATGCGACTGGGGTACTGCAATTTCCAAAAATCCGTTCCTGGAATTCCGCTTCAAGGGCGGCAAGTCGGGTGACAAGGTTGCCGTGACTTGGCTCGATAACAAGGGCGAGACCCAGACTGACAGCACCACCGTATCCTGACCAATCGGTGTTTGAGTTTTCGCAACTTGTTTGACGCAGTACGCACTGTTCGCGAGGAGACTATGAAACTACGACTCAAAAAAATGGCCGCACTGGTCGGGATGACCGTTCCCGCCCTGATGCTGATCGGCGCCGGCGTGAATCAAGCGCAGGCGGCTTCGGAAACCCAAGAAGGCAATGCTTACCTTCAGTTGATGAATGAAATGGGCGGGAATCCGGCCGACTTCAACATCGACGATGGCAAAAAGCTTTGGAGTGAAAAGCGCGGCCCCAAGAACGTTTCTCTCGAACAGTGCAATCTGGGCCTCGGCCCCGGCGTGGTGAAGGGCGCGTATGCCCAGTTGCCGCGCTATTTCGCCGATACCGGCAAGGTCCAGGATCTGGAATCCCGCCTGGTCACTTGCATGGAAACCCTGCAAGGTTTCAGCGCCAAGGACGCCGATAAGGAGCCCTTTGCCAAAGAGGGTGGCAACGCTTCCCCGCTGGAAAACATTGCGATGTATGTGGCGCATGAGTCCGATGGGATGAAGATTGCCATCCCCCAGAACAACGCGCTCGAAAAGCAGTCCTACGAGAATGGCAAGAAGCTGTTTTTCTACCGTGCTGGGCCGTTCAACTTCTCGTGCGCCGCCTGCCATGCCGAGAGTGGAAAGCGCATCAAAGTCTCAGCCTTGCCGAATTTGACGAACGCAGAGGCCTCTGTGTCGTATGCAACGTGGCCGGCGTATCCGAACTCGCAAGGCGTCGCCCGTACCCTCGAATGGCGAATGCTGGCGTGCGAGCGCCAGCAGCGGTGGCCGGCTCCGAAATTTACCTCCCACGCTGTCATCGATCTGATCACTTACATGGGGGTGAATTCGAATGGCGCCACGCTCCACACGCCCACATTCAAGCGCTGATCGAGGAGACGACATGAAAAAATTATTGACCTTTACTCTTGCAGCAGCGGGTGCCGCATTGCTGAGCGGTTGCGCGGGCATGAATACGACGGCTTCCGGTGGGAGCGACAATCCATTTGCGACCGAGTCCTTCCAAAGCGTGCTCAAGAACGATTTCGCCAGCAAAGGGCAGGCGACAGTGGCTCGTCTGAAGCAGACGCCGCATCAATATGAGTGCTCGAAATACGCGTACCTCGGTCAGCCCATGCCGGCGGACCTGCAGAAAAAGCTCGAACAGATGGCCGCCGACAAGGTTGTCTATCCGAAGGATGGCCAATATCTCGGCGACTGGAAGGCGGGCCTGAAGATTGCCGAAAACGGTAAAGGCATGCAGTGGAGCGACAAGCCCGGCTCGCCCAACGGGGGTAACTGTCTGGCTTGCCACAAGATGATTGCGAACGACCCTTCACAAGGCAACATCGGCCCCGAGCTGTATCACTATGCCAAGCTGCGTGGCAACAGCGAAGCCATTCTGAAGTACACCTGGGCACGCATCTACGACTCGCAGGCCTTTAATGCCTGCAGTTACATGCCGCCATTCGGCGCTCATCAAATTCTGACCGAGCAGGAGATGAAGGATGTGATGGCGCTGCTCATGGACCCGAATTCTCCGGTCAACAAGTAATCTCAAAGCTTCGAGGCTGGTCGACAGCCGATCAGCCGCGTCTGACCTGCCCGCCTCATCGTTGCCGATTGGCGGGCTTTTTCTTTTTCAAGGATCGACAATGAGCATTTCCCGCCGCGAGTTTCTGAGTGTTTTGGCTGCTGCCGGTGTCAGCGGATTTCCGATGATGCGCGAAGCCAGTGCAGCTGAGGTGGACAAGCTGTACAGCCCACCCGTGACGGGAAATGTGCACTTTTTGCACATGACCGACAGTCATGCCCATCTGCAGCCGATCTATTTCCGCGAGCCGAGCGTGAACATCGGTATCGGGACGATGGATGGGCACCTTCCCCACCTGGTGGGTGCGCACTACCTCAAGCGTATGGGCTTCCAGCCGAACACGCGCGAGTCATACGCGTTAACCTATCTGGACTTTGTACGCGCCAGCAAGCAGTACGGCAAGATGGGCGGTTACGCCCATATCGCCACTCTAGTCAAGAAACTCAAGGCCTCCCGCCCTGGAGCGCTGTTGCTCGATGGGGGCGACACGTGGCAAGGCACCGGTCTGTCGTTGTGGACCAAAGGCCAGGATATGGTTGACGCCCAGTTGCAGTTGGGCGTGGATGTCATGACTGCGCATTGGGAGTTCACCTACGGCCAGGATCGCGTGAAGGAAATCGTCAATAAGGATTTCAAGGGCAAGATCGATTTCGTGGCGCAGAACGTGAAGACGGCGGATTTTGGGGATCCGGTGTTTCCCAATTACGTGATGAAGCAGATGAATGGGGTGCAGGTGGCGATCATCGGCCAGGCATTCCCTTACACGCCGATTGCCAATCCTGGCTACTTGATCCCCGACTGGACCTTCGGCATCGACACCGAGCATATGCAAAAAACGGTGAACGAGGTGAAGAAGAAGGGCGCCCAGTTGGTGGTCGTGATCTCTCACAACGGGATGGATGTGGACCGCAAGATGGCTTCGCTGGTTGAGGGCATCGACTGCATTTTCGGTGGACATACCCACGACGGCGAAGCCGTGGCTGTGGAAGTTCGGCGTCCATCGGGTGGCATGACCTTGGTGACCAACGCGGGCTCGCACGGTAAGTTCCTCGCCGTGATGGACTTCGACGTGCGTGGTGGAAAGATGGTCAGCTACAAGTATCGCCTGCTGCCGGTGTTCTCCGAACTCCTGCCTGCCGACGCCGACATGAACGCGCTGATTAAAAAGCACCGCGCGCCTTACGAGAGCAAGATGAACGAGGTGCTCGCGCACACGGAAGGTGTGTTGTACCGGCGTGGCAACTTCAACGGCACTTGGGACCAACTCGTCGTGGATGCCATGCTGGCCGTGCGCGGTGGTGACCTGGCCTTCTCGCCGGGCTTCCGTTGGGGAGGCGACCTGCTGCCGGGCGAACCCATCACCCGCGAAGCGATGATGACCCAGCTGGCCATCACCTATCCGTACTGCACCCTGACCGATATGACAGGGGAGACCGTCAAGTCGGTCATGGAAGACGTCGGGGACAACCTGTTTAACCCGGACCCCTACTATCAGCAAGGCGGCGATATGGTCCGGGTTGGGGCGCTGGAATACACCTGTGCGCCGAATGAGAAGATTGGCAACCGGATCCAGGATATGCGTCTGGGTGGCAAACCCCTCGATCCGAAAAAGACCTACAAGGTTGCGGGTTGGGCGCCAGTGCAGCAGGCATCGGCAAATGCGAGCAATCCTCCCATCTGGGACATCGTGGAGGAATACCTCAAGCACCAGAAGGTCATTAAGCCGCTCAAGCCCAATGAGCCCAAGCTGATCGGTGTCAAGGGAAATCCAGGCTTGGCGGATTACGCCAAGATGTGATCGTTGGGCTTGGCGTTGTTTTTGCCTCGCATCACCGACAAAAAACAGGCTGGAAGCAATTCCCGCCTGTTTTTTCGTTATGGCCGCCGCGCAACGCCCCACACGTGTTGCTTGAGACATTGCTCCACTGCAAGGCCTAGGGTCCGCGTGCGGTGGTGGGCGGAGGCGAAAGCATTTTTGCGTTGCATCAAATCGGCTGGTACAGTTGACACAGGTCTTTCGTCATCGGACCGCTGTGCGCCACCATGGGGTACCCACGCTGGCGTATGGTGTTTCACCCACTTTATGCCGGGATACCCGGCGAACCAGTGAGCCCACCATGACTATTCAGCAGCTTCGCGCCAACTCCTACCTGTTCGGCGGCAACGCTCCTTACGTCGAGGAGTTGTACGAAACCTATCTCGCAAACCCTGGTGCCGTTCCGGACCATTGGCGCGACTATTTTGATGCTCTGCAGCATGTGCCGGCTGTCGACGGCAGCAACTCACGCGATATTCCCCACGCTCCCGTGGTGTCGGCCTTTGCGCAACGGGCCAAGAGCGGTCCGGCGCGACCGATCACGCTTGCGTCCGACGTGGACATGTCGCGCAAACGTGTTGCCGCGCAGCAGCTCATTGCCGCGTATCGCAACGTTGGCGTGCGCTGGGCGGACCTGGACCCGCTCAAGCGCACTGAGCGGCCTGAAATTCCCGATCTCGAGCCCGCTTTCTATGGTTTCACCGATGCGGATCTCGAAACCGTCTTCAATACGAGTAACACCTATTTCGGCAAGGAGAGCATGAGCCTTCGCGAGCTCATTAACAACCTGCATGAAACGTATTGCGGCTCGATCGGCGTGGAGTTCATGTACCTGAGCGATCAGAACCAGAAGCGCTGGTGGCAGCAGCGGTTGGAGAGTATCCGTACACGGCCGAGCTTCAGCGCCGAGAAAAAGCGCGACATTCTCGACAAGCTCACCGCGGCGGAGGGTTTGGAGCGATTCTTGGCCACGCGCTATGTGGGGCAAAAGCGGTTTTCGCTGGAAGGTGGCGAGAGTTTTATCGTCGGCATGGACGAAATCATTCAGCGCAGCGGGGAGCGTGGTGCGCAGGAAGTCATCATCGGCATGGCCCATCGTGGGCGCTTGAATGTCCTGGTCAATACTTTGGGCAAGCGTCCCAAGGATCTGTTCGACGAATTCGAAGGAAGGCACGCGCACGACCTGCCATCGGGCGATGTGAAATACCACCAAGGCTTTTCAAGCGATGTCTCCACGCCTTCGGGACCCGTCCACCTTTCGCTGGCATTCAACCCCTCGCATTTGGAAATTGTGAATCCGGTCGTTGAGGGCTCGGTGCGCGCGCGCCAGGAACGCCGTGGCGACAAGAAGGGCCTTCAGGTTCTGCCCGTGCAGGTCCATGGCGATGCGTCTTTCGCCGGCCAGGGCGTCGTGATGGAAACGCTGGCGCTGGCCCAAACCCGGGGCTATTCCACCGGCGGCACGGTGCATATCGTGATCAATAACCAGATCGGGTTCACGACGTCCGATCCGCGCGATACCCGTTCCACGCTCTATTGCACGGATGTCGTCAAGATGATCGAAGCGCCCGTTCTGCACGTCAATGGCGATGATCCAGAGGCGGTCGCACTTTGCCATCAGCTTGCGGTGGATTTTCGCACCGAGTTCAATCATGACGTCGTGGTCGACATTGTGTGCTTCCGCAAGCTCGGCCACAACGAGCAGGACACACCGGCTGTCACGCAGCCGCTTATGTACAAGAAAATCGCGGGCCATCCGGGCACGCGCAAGCTTTATGCGGACCGGCTGGCCAGCCAAGGCGTCATCGGCGAGGCTGATGGCGATGCCATGGTGCTGGCATATCGACAAGCTATGGAAGACGGCGAGCGCGCCCTCGAACCCGTGCTTTCGAATTACAAAAGCAAGTTCGCCGTCGATTGGACTCCTTTCCTGAACCGCAAGTGGACCGATAACGCCGACACGGCGCTGCCCCTTGCCGAGATCAAGCGTCTGGCCGATCGCATCACCACTTTGCCGCAGGATCTGAAGCTGCATTCACTGGTGGAGAAAGTCATCGCCGACCGAGCCAAGATGGGGCGGGGGGAGCTGTCTCTGGACTGGGGCATGGGTGAGCATCTCGCGTTTGCTTCGCTGGTGGCAAATGGTTTCCCCGTGCGTCTGTCAGGCGAGGATTGCGGGCGAGGTACCTTCAGCCATCGCCATGCAGTGCTGCACGACCAAAACCGGGAGCGCTGGGACGCAGGCAGCTATGTGCCATTGCAGAACGTGTCCGAGGGGCAGGCCCCTTTCGTGGTGATTGACTCCATCCTTTCCGAGGAGGCTGTGCTCGGTTTTGAGTACGGCTATTCGACCGCGGACCCCAACACCTTGGTGATCTGGGAAGCCCAGTTTGGCGACTTCGCCAACGGTGCCCAGGTCCTGATCGATCAGTTCATCTCCGCGGCGGAGGTGAAGTGGGGCCGCGCCTCCGGCCTCACGCTCTTCTTGCCGCATGGCTATGAAGGGCAGGGGCCTGAGCATTCGTCAGCACGGCTCGAGCGCTATCTGCAGCTGTGCGCGGAGACCAACATTCAGGTTTGCCAGCCGACAAACCCGGCGCAGATGTTTCACCTGTTGCGCCGGCAGATGATTCGCCCATTCCGTAAACCCTTGGTGGTGATGACGCCGAAATCCCTCCTGCGCCACCAGCAGGCTCGCTCGCCGCTGGCCGACCTGGCGAACGGGCACTTTCACACCGTGTTGGGCGAGCAGACCGACCTCGATGCCTCGAAAGTCAAGCGCATGATCGTGTGCACGGGCCGGGTGTATTACGACCTGCTGGTCGGCGGGCGCGCATTCCCGCGCACTCCTCGAGGGATGAATCGTGATGAGGTGATGATGCGGATCGGTGGCGCGTACATATGTCGCAAGGTCAGTAAGACCATGCTTCTGCGCCGCAGCATCTTGCTCGGGTGTCTTCGAAAGGTAATACGGCATGGTTCCCTCTCCGGCCAGGCACCACACCACCGGGTATGCACCCCATCTCGCGATCAGATTGCGCCAGTGTTTCTTCACCTTATCCATTCCCATCCGAGGAATGAAATATCCCCAGAAGCCCACCACGCATGCAGCAAGGCCGTGGTCGGCCAGATGCTGGATGCGAGTGTCGGCAGCATCGAAGTAGGCAGGATTGATCCGCGAGAAGTCACGCTCCCACGGGTAGCCCGCCTCGTTGGCGCCCCGCTCATCAAATGGCTCCATGTCGGGGTATAGTCCCGCTACGATCTGGACCATTGTGAAACCTTTGCGAACGCGGTCTGCCGTAAGAGTTTCGAAACCGTCAG
>JABBOE010000241.1 GCA_019351955.1 Pseudomonadota bacterium | reverse complement strand
GTTCGGTGCATTCACCCCGATCTTCCGCGTGCACGGCGATTTCGGTCAGAAGCGGCAGCCGTGGGTGTACGGTCCGGTGGCTGAAAAGGCAGCCACCGATGCGATCCGCCTGCGCTACGCCCTGATTCCCTATATCTACAGCTACGAATGGCAGCGCCACCGCGATGGCGTCGGTCTGGTAAGGCCGTTGCTGTTCGACTGGCCGCACGATCCCAGGGTCGCCAATGACATCAGCAGCTGGCTGTTCGGCGACTACCTGCTGGTCTCACCCGTGGTGGATCAGGGCCAGACCAGCAAGGTCATCTACCTGCCCGCCGGCCAGTGGACCGACTGGTTCAGCGGCAAGGTCTACCACGGTGGGCAGAGCATCCGGATGGCGATCGACAGCAAGGGCTGGGGCGACATCCCGCTGTTCGTGCGCGCCGGTGCGATCATCCCGATGCAGCCGGCGATGGATTACGTGGGCGAAAGGCCACTGACCGAACTCAGCGTCGAAGTGTTCCCGTCCGACCAGCGCAGCACGTTCGATTACTATGACGACGATGGCAGCACTTACGGCTACGAGCACGGTGCGTTCTACAGCCAGAACCTCGCCGTGCAAAAGCACACCGATGCCGTGCAGTTCGATATCGGCGGCGCCAGCGGCACGTTCAAGCCGGCGTTGCATTTCTATCTGCTGAAGATCCACGGCGTGACGGCGAGCGAAGTCACCGCCGGTGCTGCATTGAAGGCGTTCGGCAGCCTTGAAGCCCTGCAGCACAGTGCAGGCGAGGGCTGGGCAAACGGTCAGGATCGTTTTGGTGAAGTCACCTACGTTCGGATAAACGCTGCAGCGGCGCGGCACATCATGCTAAGTCGAGCGCGCTGAGGCAGACTCGCCGCCTTTGTGGCCCATGACGGGGAAACTGCGATGACGTGGTTTCCCGAGCAGCTCCGGGCGACCACGCCCGCATCGATGCTTCCCGACAGATCCATCCCCGCCAGGATCAGGACGCGGCAACAAATCGACGTTCAATCAACCCAGGACATTGCAGGGAAAGATCCCGGCCTTTTGGCAGGCTGTCCATCGTCCTGCTGACGGCCTTGACCACAGGCGGCACCGCCAGCCCGACAAGGGCCGCCAGTAGAGCGACGCGCAGGTCGCCACCATCAATCCGTCAACATGGCACGCCATGATTGCCAACGCCCGGAGCCAGGCACTGCACTGGCATCCGCCTGCCGCCAGGCGCAGAATCGTGGCCGCTGCCGGTTCACGCCCGAAGGGCCAGTTCATCCGGAGCGGGGATCTGTCCACTTCCAAGGAGGCTGCATGGAAAGCTCACCGAAGCCCTGGTTCGGTCGCAAGAAATTCGGCTGGGGCTGGGGGCCCGCCAGCTGGCAGGGATGGCTGGTAGTGGCCGCCTACGTCGTCGTCATTCAGGTGACAAGCCACCTGTTTCCATCGAAGACCCACCACACCGACTTCATGATCGGTCTCGCCACGGCCACGCTCATTCTCCTCACCGTGTTGGTATGGAAGGGCGAGCGGCGAAAATAGCGACAGCATGAATTGCATGGTGACGCCACCCCTGTTCACTACCAGGAATACCGGAAGCAACTGATTTCGGCCCACTACAGGAAGGCAGCAATCTCCTTGCCACAGAAGCCATGCCCGCCTCGAAAATGGAAACGGCCATGGTGGCGAATCCTGCTCGGCGTGGTGGCCGCGGGGGCTCTGGTGCTGCTCGTTGTCAATCCGGAACTCGCCGCACTCGGCTTCCTGTTCGATCCCCTCTTGCTTGACGTCGCCATTGTATTTTTCAGCACACAGCTAATCCTTTTCAACGGTCAAATCCGCTCATTTCTGACCGCAGGATTTTCAAGCGTCGTGCGTCGTTTGAAGACAGTCAGGCTGAAACGTTGAAGGTCCGTGCCGAGACTCCAGTGGCGGCCCGATGATTGCGCGCGAACGGCGACCACAGGCTGAGGTCGGCCCAAGCGAAATACCGCAGTAAATGACACCGCCCCCCTTTTGCGCGGCACCGTCAACCGGGCTCGCCCGCGCATTTTCATGCGCCCGTCTGCCAACGGTTTCGCGGCATGGAAATCATTTCAAGAAAGCGATTTTCGAGAGCGGCAAATAATTGCGGAACGGGTTGTTTTTTCGCCAATTTTGCGCAAGAAATTGCATTACATATTCCCTAAAGATCGTATTCCTCGTGCCGATCTGTATGACCTGCATCAAGTGACAAGCATTTACAGAACCGCCTTGCCTTCCGCCACAAATTCCTACTGGATATGGCGCACGGATGAAGATCTTGCAGGCGTAGCACTCCCATGGAGCATGACCAACCACCGGGGCGCGTATCTCTGGATACGCAAATCGTTGCGACCCCGAATACCTACAACACCAAGAAAGGATTGAGCCCATGGGCTTCTCAAATCTCTCCATAAAGATCAAATTGATGGTCACGCTCGGTATCGTCAGCGTCATGCTGGTTGCCGTGGGGCTGCTTGGGGTAAACGACCTGCAACGAAGCAATCAATCGCTGCGGGACATTTATGCCAACAAGCTCGTTCCGGGCAGTGCGTTGGCGATGGCTTTCCAGCTGACCGGCGAGCAGCGCGCTGCTGCCTTGCGGGCCGCCAATGCCGGCGAGGCAGACGCGGCCGATGCCGTGGTCTCCTCCGCCCAAAGTCAGCAGGACCAGCTCAACAGCCTGCTGAAGATATTTCGCAGCGCCAGCATGTCCGATCGCGAGCAAGCGCTTGCCGCACGTTTCGAAACCGATCGTGCGACGCTGGACGTGGCAATGAATCAGGCACTGGCGGCACTTGCCAAGCATGACTTCAAGCAGGCGGTGAAGGTGCTTGATGGCAACGTGGAGAGTGACTATGCCGTGGTCAAGAAGGACGTGGCTGCCATCTCTCAAATGCAGGCAAGGATTGCGAAGGAGACGTTCTCCGAAGACGAAGTCCACATGAAGCATAGTGCGCTGATTGCCTATTTTGCGATCGGCCTCGGACTTGGCCTGAGCGCACTTTTGAGCACACTGCTCATTCGTTCGATCATGCGTTCACTGGGTACCGCAGTAAGAGTGGCGGACAATATTGCCGAGGGGCGCTTGAACAATGAGATAAAGATCGAAACCCATGACGAATTGGGGCGTTTGCTGGAATCGCTCCAGCGCATGGATGTCAAGTTGACCGGGATCGTGCGAGAGGTGCGTTCGAGCTCTACCTCGGTCGGCACGGCGGCCAAGCAGATCGCGCAAGGCAATGACGACCTGAGCCAGCGCACCCAGGAGCAGGCATCGAGCCTCGAAGAAACCGCAGCGTCGATGGAGGAAATGACCGCGACGGTGAAGCAGAACGCCGATAACGCGTCACAGGCCAATCAACTGGTTCGAGGCA
>JABBOE010000240.1:968-3409 GCA_019351955.1 Pseudomonadota bacterium | reverse complement strand
GTGCTGTTGCGCCTCCGCCTGCTCGAGGCACTGGCAAAAGACGTGTTGCCACGAGGGCTCGCTGATGCGCGCGACAATCCGGTACCTGGCAGCGCGTTCTCGCATCGCTTCGGTTTCGAGTCGAAGCAACTGCGTGGCTCCCGGATCGCAGGCTTCCTGAAAGACCGCTATGGCGTTGATCCGGGCCAGAAGGCCGAGCCGGCTCCCAGTCAGCTTGGTATCGCGTTGCAAGCTTGAGTGACCCGAAGCTCTGCGAGGCTTGCCATGTTTGATGACGAGGCCTGCGCAAGGTGGGCGAGTTGCCCTGCCATCCTGCTGAATTGAGAGGACAGCATCGTATACATCCCACTGGTTGACTCCAAGCTCGCCAGCGTCAGGCTGTTGTAGCGAGCCAGTATCGTTTCGCTGGCGCCCGAGGGTAAGCAGACCAGGCGATTGCAACTCGCCTCGCACGCTGGCGCGAACCATAGGCCCGGCATCGACTTGCCGATACCGAACGTGACCAACCCCGCTTGGCGCACGCCATCGGAGGTCGAAGTGGCCCTGCTGCTGGTGCGACTGTCTTCAGGGCAAGCCGGCGGCAGCCACCCATTGGATTACGCGCACAATGGCCGATGAGCTTGGCATCAGCGTGACCAGTATTCCCGTGTGACCGGATGAGGCATGCCCGCGTGCAGGGCTTCAAGATCGTGTCGCCGCCAGCTTGAAGATGCCCCGGGCGCGCGCATGTCGCCCCAGCACGCGCTGATACTGTCGCGACCGGAGCATGCGATGATGCCGCGCAAGCCGCGTCCCGAGCGACTTGCGCTTGGCGAGCAATTTTCCTGGCTGAGAATTGAGGGCTAATCAGATAAGCTCCCGAGTCGCACATTCAAGAACTCCGCCAGAACCCTCATCCGATCAGCCTAGGAAGCTCCATGCAATCACTGGACAGCACCAAGATCGCCATCATCGGGCTGGGTTACGTGGGCCTTCCGCTGGCGGTAGAGTTCGGCAAGCGCTATGACACCGTTGGTTTCGACATCCAGACCAGCCGCGTCGATGAACTGCGCAGCGGGCGCGACAGCACACTGGAAGTGGACGCGGACGAACTGGCGGCCGCACGGCGGCTGCGCTTCAGTGCGGCGCTTGAGGATATCCGCCACTGCACCGTCTACATCGTCACGGTGCCCACCCCCATCGACAACGCCAAGCGCCCTGACCTTACGCCGCTGATCAAGGCCAGTGAAGCCATCGGCAGCGTTCTCAAAGCCGGCGACGTGGTGATCTTCGAGTCCACCGTCTACCCCGGCTGTACCGAAGAAATCTGCGTCCCCATCCTGGAGCGCACCTCCGGCCTGAACTACGCTTCAAGCGCCGCTCCGTCCGAAAGCCGAAAATCGAAAGCCGAAGACTTCTCCTGCGGCTATAGCCCCGAACGCATCAATCCGGGCGATAAACAACACCGCGTCACCACCATCCTCAAAGTCACCTCCGGCTCCACCCCGGCGACGGCCGACTTCGTCGATGCGCTTTATGCCAGCATCATCACCGCAGGCACCCACAAGGCCAGCTCCATCAAAGTCGCCGAGGCCGCCAAGGTGATCGAGAACACCCAGCGCGATCTCAACATCGCGCTGGTGAACGATCTGGCCATCCTGTTCAACAAGCTCGGCATCGACACACTGGAAGTGCTGGAAGCTGCCGGCACCAAGTGGAACTTCCTGCCGTTCCGCCCCGGCCTGGTCGGCGGCCACTGCATCAGTGTCGATCCCTACTACCTCACTCACAAGGCGCAGGAAGTAGGTCATCACCCGGACGTGATCCTCGCCGGCCGGCGCACCAATGACAGCATGGGCCCGTACATCGCCAACGAGGTGATCCGGCTGATGGTGCGCAAGGGCATCAACCCGGTAGGCGCGCGCATCCTGGTGCTGGGTCTGGCCTTCAAGGAAAACTGCCCCGACCTGCGCAATACCCGCGTGGTAGACATTATGCAGGCACTGGAGGGCTACAACGCCCGCGTCGATATCCATGATCCCTGGGTCGATACCGAAGAGGCACACGAGGAATACGGCATAGAGCTGCTGCCCCAGCCAGTCAACGACACCTATGACGCCGTGATTCTGGCTGTCGGACACCGGGAATTCGCCAGCATGGGAGCGAGTGCTATCCGTGCATTGGGCAAGGCCCAATCTGTCCTTTATGACGTGAAGTACGTACTGCCGCGCGACGCTGTCGACGGGAGATTGTGATGAGTGACTTGATCCAGGCACTTCCAGTCGCACTCAAGGAAAGAATTCAGGCGTCTCGCCAGAGCTGGTTGGTCACTGGTGCAGCGGGATTCATTGGTTCCAATCTTGTCGAGGCACTCCTCGCATTGGGCCATAATCGCCACCTTCTTGTTCGAAGAAAGCAGCACCCGTTGAGTGAAAGAAATAGGTATTGCACATTCCTCTTAT
>JABBOE010000240.1:0-958 GCA_019351955.1 Pseudomonadota bacterium | reverse complement strand
GTTCCAATCTTGTCGAGGCGCTCCTCGCATTGGGCCAGCATGTGGTTGGTCTGGATAATTTCGCTACGGGCTACCAGAGCAATCTTGATGAAATTGAACAGATCGTGGGAGCGCAGGCATGGTCCCGGTTCCACTTCATCACCGGCGACATCCGCAATATGGAAGACTGCCGCACGGCCTGTGCAGGTGTACAGCACGTACTGCATCAGGCCGCACTGGGATCGGTGCCTCGCTCGATTGAAGATCCGTTGGCCATACATGACACCAATTGCACCGGCTCGCTCAACATGCTGTTGGCTGCGCGCGATACCAGGGCAGGAAGTTTTACCTATGCCGCCAGCAGTGCCACCTATGGCGATCACCCAGGGCTGCCCAAGGTGGAGGATCAGATTGGCAATCTGCTGAGCCCTTACGCCGTAACGAAATATGTCAATGAGCTGTATGCCAGCGTCTTTGCGCGCTGCTACGGATTCAACAGCATTGGTCTGCGTTACTTCAACGTGTTCGGTCCGCGGCAGGATCCCGATGGTGCCTATGCAGCGGTCATTCCCAAGTGGATAGACAGCCTCATCAAGGGCGAATCCGTGTTCATCAATGGTGACGGCGAGACCAGCCGCGATTTCTGTTACGTCGCAAACGTGGTGCAGGCAAATTTGCTGGCGGCGACGACCGAAAGTCCCACTGCCTTGAACCAGGTTTACAACATAGCGGTAGGTGAACGTACGACACTCAACGAGCTTTACGCCCAGCTTCAGGCCAATCTGCTGCCGTACTACGCGCACCTGCAAAATGCACAGCCCGTGTATCGCGACTTTCGCGAGGGCGATGTTCGTCATAGTCTGGCCGACATCAGCAAGGCGGCAGCGAATCTGGGTTTCACTCCCACGCAAAACATTGGGCAAGGATTGGCCTTGGCGATGCCTTGGTATATGAAACCCCGGGCCTAGTGGGTTGGCCG
>JABBOE010000053.1 GCA_019351955.1 Pseudomonadota bacterium | reverse complement strand
CTGCTGAGGCTTGGCCGCGTGGGGATGAATCTGCACAGGCTGGCAGCTGGTCACGATCTTGACGCCGCGCTCGACCGCTCCAGTACCCACGCCATTCTGGAGTCCCAGGCACCCGTCTATGCCTTTGCCAACCATGCTCTGGTCCAGTGCGTCGCCACACTGGCCAAACGCTGGCCGGCGAACCGCCGGCTGCGCATTCTGGACATCGGCAGCGACGACGGCATGCTCTACAACCGCCTGCAGGCGCTCTTGCCTCGGGACCATGTGGATATCGTCATCGCGCGCTGCGACACGGAAGATCTGGCCCACCTGCAAGCCGAATACGCCCGCCACGACCGCGTGAGCGTGGCCACCGTGGACCCGAGCACATTCGACTTGACCCTTCCCAGCGGCGCCCCGGTTGTGTTCGATCTTGTGCTGGTGCATCAGGTGCTGCACCGCGTCGAGCGCCCCGCACGTGCCTTGGCCAGCCTGCAAGAGCGCATGGCCCCGGACGCCGTGTTGCTGCTGGCCGAGCGCGAACCCGACCAGGCCAGCCAATTGCTTTTTGGCGCGCGCACCACCTGGTGGCACCGCGACGAGGGCGGCGCGCTGCACGGCAGCTTGCTGGGCGCCGCCACATGGGAGCGCCTGCTGCACGAGGCTGGCTGGACGGATAGGGTAGTGGTGCAAAGCGAGACTGCATCCACAACGGCTTGGGGAAGTGTCCTGCTCATTGCCCGCCCGCTGCATCGCGGGTCTGAGGCTGGAACTTGTGCAGAGCGCGCTCCCGCCTCCTGGTCCTTGCGCGCCGACCACGCAGCCTGGCAACCCCTGGCGCGCGCTCTGCACGAGGCGCTGCGTGACCAGGGTCAGGCCATCGCCAGCGAAACCGCTGAATACGGCAGCGCAGCGGACCATCTGGTCGTGTTTCCCGACGTGCCGGACGCCTGCGCAAGCGCAGCCCATGTGGCGCGTGTGTGCGACGACATACGGCGCTTGTTGCTGAACGTGGCCGCGCAAGAGACCGCCCCGCAGGTGGTCATCGTCACGCGTGGTGGCGCTCTTGCGGGCGATGCCAGCCCTGCAGCCTCGCCCAGCGCCGCGGCGCTTTGGGGGCTGGTTCGCGTCGCCCGCAATGAATACCCTCACCTGCGCGTGCGCCTGATCGACCTGCAGGTCGATCCCTCCGCTGCGCTTGCCGCGACGGCCGAGCGCCTGTGCCGGGAATTGCTCGACGGTGGCCATGCCGAAGAGATCGTGCTTGCGTCCAGCGCGCGCTACGCGCCACGCATGCGTCCGGCCAGGCTCGACCCGCCGGCACAGCGCTCGCAGCCGCCCGCGGCATGGACGCTCGACTTCACCCTTGCCGGCCAGTTGCGCAACCTGCACTGGCGCGCCACCCAGCGCGCCTGTGGGTCCGCTCGATGTGGAGATCGAGACGCGCGCGGCAGGGCTGAATTTTCGTGACGTGATGTACACCCTGGGCCTGCTGGCCGACGAGGCGCTCGAACAGGGCTTTGCCGGGCCCACGCTTGGGCTGGAACTCTCCGGGCGTGTCGTGCGCTGCGGCGCGGCAGTCACGCGCTGCAAACCCGGCGACGATGTGCTGGCCTTTGGCGGAGCCAGCTTCGCCAGCCACGTGGTCGTGCCCGAGCGTGCCATCGCGCTCAAACCCGCACGCTGGAGCTTTGCCGAAGCGGCCACCGTGCCCACCGTGTTCTTCACCGTCTGGTACGCGCTCAAACACCTGGCCAACCTGCAACCCGGGGAGCGCCTGCTGGTGCACGGCGCAGCCGGTGGCGTGGGGATCGCCTCGATCCAGGTGGCGCGCCTGCTCGGCGCCGAGGTGTTTGCCACCGCCGGCAGCGCCGAGCGGCGCGACTTCGCCACCCTGCTCGGCGCCGACCACGTGTTCGATTCCCGGAGTCTCGGCTTCGACGACGCCATCCTGTCCGCCACGGGGGGCGAAGGCGTGGACGTGGTGCTCAACTCGCTGGCCGGCGAGGCCATCCAGCGCAACCTGCGGACGCTGCGCCCCTTCGGGCGCTTCATCGAGCTCGGCAAGCGGGACTTCTACGAAAACACAGCAATTGGCCTGCGCCCTTTCCGCAACAACATCAGCTATTTCGGGGTGGACGCTGACCAGTTGATGAAGGTCCGGCCCGATCTCGCAGCCCGCCTCTTCGACGAGATCATGACCCTGTTCGGCCAGGGACGGCTGAGCCCCCTGCCCCACCGCGTGTGTCCCGCCGACCATGTCGTTGACGCCTTCCGCACCCTGCAGCAGAGCAAGCAAATCGGAAAAGTCGTGGTTGACCTGCACGTGGCGCCCACCCGCATCGAGCGCGCAGCCCCCGAGCCGGCCTTCCAGGCCCGGATGGATGCCACGTATCTGATCACGGGCGGCCTGTCCGGTTTCGGCCTCGCAACGGCTCACTGGCTCGCTGACTGCGGCGCGCGCCACCTCGCCCTTGTCGGGAGTCGAGGACTCGATACACCAGGCATCGGGCCGGCCTTGGAGGCTCTGCGCGAACGCGGCGTCGCCGCGCGCGTGTTCGCAGCCGACGTGGCGCAGCAGACCGATGTCCTGGCCGTGCTCAGTGACATCCATGATGCCATGCCGCCGCTGCGCGGGGTGATTCACGCAGCCATGGTGCTCGACGACGCCCTGCTGGCCAACCTCGATGGCGCGCGCATCGAACGGGTGCTCGCTCCAAAACTCGATGGGGCATGGAATTTGCATCATGCCACCCACTTCCTTCCGCTGGACTTCTTCGTGCTGTACTCCTCGGCGACCACAGCCCTCGGCAACCCGGGTCAGGCCAACTACGTTGGCGCCAATGCCGCACTCGAAGCTCTGGCTGCGCAGCGCCGCAGCCAGAGTCTTCCAGCTTGCGTGGCAGCGTGGGGACCCATTGCCGACGTGGGCGTGCTCACCACCAACGCGGCCGCGCGCGAAGGCTTGCAGGCCCGACTGGGCGCTGCGGCCATCACCGCAGCGCAAGCGCTGGAGGCGCTCGGCCGCATGCTCGTGCACGAGCGCAGTGGCCTGGCCGTGATGAACTTTCAGTGGGGCAGCCTGCAGCGCGCGCTGCCCTCGGCGCGCGACCACCGCTTCGACGACTTGCGCCGCCTGCTCGACGCGGGGCCCGCCGACACCGGCGACCTCGACCTGCGGGCGCACCTGGCGCAGTTGGAGCCAGCCGCGGCCCGGCAGTTCGTCACCGATGCGCTGGCGGCCGAGGTGGCGGAGATCTTGCGCCTGCCCGCGGAGCGCCTGGCGGCGGACCAGTCGTTGTTCGATCTGGGCATGGACTCGCTCATGGCCGTGGAGTTGGCCACCGCGTTGGAAAAACGCTTCGGTGTCACATTGCCGAGCATGCTCATCAGCGAGAATCCGAGCGTCGCGCGCATCGCCGAGCGCCTGCTTGCCAGCATTAGCGGCCAGCAGGAAGAGCCCGCCGATGCGACAAGGCACCTCGTGCAGTCGATGCTGGCGCAGCACGACGAAGCCGACCAACTCCCGCAGGCCGACGCCATCGTCGCCGACATCCACCTTACGGCCCAAACTGGGGCCCGCCTCATCCGATGAACACCCCGCTCAACGACAAGAACCGCTTTGGCCTGGCCTCCCTGGCACGCGCAAAGCTCGTGGAGCGCTATCGCGGCCAAGGCGCAGCACAGCCCGCAAGCCACACCTCCGCGCGCCTGCGCGTGGTGTCCGGCGCGCCCGACACCCTCTGCCGTTTTGAGCACCACCCCGCTTACGAAAAGCTGCTCGTGTCACAAGCCGCCGCCAAGCGCTTTGGCGTGGACAACCCGTTCTTCCGGGTGCACGACGGCGTGGCCGGTGCGACCTCGCGCATCGGTGGGCGTGAGCACCTCAATTTCTCCAGCTACAACTACCTGGGCCTGAGTGGCCATCCGCGTGTGAACAAAGCCGCGAAAGATGCCATCGACCGCTATGGCAGTTCGCCCTCGGCCAGCCGGCTGGTCGCAGGCGAACGTCCCATCCAGCGCCAGCTTGAAGAAGAACTGGCCGCCTTCTATGGGGTGGAGGCCTGTGTGGCCTTCGTCAGCGGCCACGCCACCAACGTCAGCACCATCGGCAGCCTGTTCGGGCCGAAGGACCTGGTGCTGCACGACGCACTCGTGCACAACAGCGTGCTTGAGGGCATCAAACTCTCGGGCGCCCACCGCCGCAGCTTCGCCCACAACGACTGGCAGGCGCTTGATTTGCTGCTTGCCCAGACCCGCGAGGACTTTGAGCGCGTGCTCGTCGTCATTGAAGGCCTCTACAGCATGGACGGCGACGTGCCCGACCTGCCGCGGTTTGTCGAGATCAAGGAGCGCCACCGCGCCTTCCTCATGGTGGACGAAGCCCACGCCCTTGGCGCCCTGGGCGAAACCGGCCGTGGCATTGCCGAGTATTGGCGCGTGCCTGCGGCTGCGGTCGATATCTGGATGGGCACCCTGTCCAAGACCCTGGCCGGCTGCGGCGGCTACATCGCGGGCAGCCGAGCCCTTGTAGAACTGCTCAAGTACACGGCGCCGGGCTTTGTCTACAGCGTGGGCCTGTCGCCGGCGCTCGCCGCAGCCTCGCTCGAAGCCCTGCGCATCGTGCAGGACGAGCCGCAGCGCGTGGCGCGGCTGCAGGAAAACGGCCGCCTGTTCAGCGAACATGCCCGGCTGCGCGGGCTGCGCACGGGCCATTCGCAGGGACATGCCATCACCGCGGCCATCGTCGGCTCGTCGCTCAAGGCGACCAAGCTGTCCAACGCGCTCTTCGAGCGCTGCATCAACGTGCAGCCCATCATCTACCCGGCCGTCGAGGAGAAGGCCGCGCGACTGCGGTTTTTCCTCAGCAGCCAGCACACACCCGAGCAGATGCACACGGCCATCGACGCGCTTGCCAGCCTTCTTTGATCGGCCCACCCCATCGGATCCCCTCGAACGCTTTGACCCCAGAACAACTCAGGCACCATGACACGCATCCCCGGCATCATCTCCGGCGGAGCCGGCTCCCGGCTTTGGCCCGTCTCGCGCGATGGTCATCCGCAACCCGTCGCCCGCGCTGTGGCAAGGGCCGGGGGCAGCGCGCCTTACACCGTCACCAAAGGCGACTTGTTTGTCAAGACGGAAGATGGACGCTGGGACGTTAACTCTGCCTCGCCTGCCACCACTTTTCGCGCGAGCCCTTCGGCCGTCACACGGCTGGCGCCGTGCCCCAGGTGGCACTTCATTGGCGAAGAGGTCCGAGCGCGCCCGACGCTTCCACAGGCGACGCAGCGGTCAAAAAAGGAAAAGGGCCAAGCATGAGTTCGTCGCGTTCTCCAACCCTGGCTGCAGCGGCATCACCCGCTGGACAGCCATAAACGCGCTCATGCCTGCCGTCGCACCTGCTTGAGTGATCGCCCGCCCAAGAGCCAACGCATTTTCAATTTCAGCAACACCATTGATCGCATCCCAGTGTCCACAAACAAAAATTCATTCTGGCAACGCATCAACAAGTTGTTCCTCGTCACCGTGGTCATCCCCACGGCGCTGTCGGCTGTGTATTACGGTCTCATCGCCAGCGGCCAATACATTTCTGATTCGAGCTTTGTCATCTATAACCCCCAGCAAACCAGTACCGGGGGTTTCAGCTCGCTACTGGCAACGGCGGGGCTGTCGCATTCCAGCTCCGGCGCCTATTCGGTGCACGACTACATTCTGTCGCGCGATGCCCTGGCCGAACTGCAGCGCACGCTGAACTATCGCCAGATGGTCAGCAATCGACACATTGACGTATTCAACCGTTTCGGCGGCGTGCTCGCCCCCTATTCCAGCTTTGAAGAACTTTTTCAGTACTACAAAAAAATGGTGGCCGACAACATCGACACCGTGTCGAACATCAGTACCTTGAGTGTCACCGCATATACGGCGCAAGACGCCCAACGCATCAACGCCAATCTGCTCGCGCTGGGCCAAACCCTCATCAACCGCCTCAACACGCAGGCCAATGAAGACGGCGTGCGCTTTTACAGGCAGGACGTCGCCAAAGCCGAAGCGAAGGCCCGCGCCGCGTCCCTCGCCATGGCAGCCTACCGTAACAAGCAAGGCGTGTTTAACCCCGCGCCGGAAAGCGCCCTACAACTGCAACTCGTCTCCAAGCTGCAAGACAAGCTCATCAGCGCGCAAACCCAGATCGCTCAGCTGATGTCAAGCACGCCCAACAACCCGCAAGCACCCCTTCTGCGCAAAGGCATTGAGGAACTGAAACAGGAAATTACGCGCCAAAGCGCCAAGGTCACAGGTGGCCCCGATTCCCTGGCGAGCAAGGCATCGCCCTACGAACAACTTGTCCTGAGCCAGACCTTTGCTGAGAAAGAACTGGCCGCATCGCTCGCAGCACTGGCGCAGGCCCGCATCACCGCCCAAAAGCAACAGCTTTTCGTGGAGGTCATCGCCAAGCCCAGCCTCCCAGACGACGCCATGGAGCCCAAGCGCGTGCGGGGCGTTTTGGCCGTGTTCGTCGTAGGCCTCATGCTGTGGGGCGTGCTCAGCGTCATTATCGGAGGGGTAAGGGAACACCATGACCGCTGAAACCAACCTTCCCGCCCCCGCTGATGCAAATCCTAGCTTCTGGCATCAACTCCGCATACAGCGGCGAGTTATCTGGGCGCTAACGATGCGCGAGACAATTACCCGCTTTGGGCGAGAAGGCTTGGGCGCAATATGGCTGGTAGCGGAACCTGCCATGTTTATAGTAGGCGTCATGACGATTTTTTCACATATCGAAAGCAACGCCACTTTTTCAGTTGCCGAATATCTCGCAGTCAGTTACCCAACGGTTTTATTTTGGCGTAATGGAACTAGCCGCGTCACCAAAGCTCTCGAAATAAATCGAGCCTTATTGCACCACGCGCCTATTCGCCCGATGGACATTATTTATTCCCGCATTTTCCTGGAATTCTCAGGCGGTTCTGGAGCGTTTTTTATTCTCTATCTGGCATTCGTGAAGCTGGGAATTTGCCACTGGCCTGCCGACACACTCACCATGGCCCTAGGTTATCTCTTAGTCATATGGTTTTCGTTTGCCTTCGTACTCATCATGGCTGCACTCGCCGAATTGAGCGAAACCATTGAACGCGTGTCGCACATCATTCTTTATCTAATGCTGCCATTCTCCGGTGTATTCATTCCAGTTTATGCCGTGCCGCAACAATTCCGTGAACCACTGCTGCTCTTCCCCCTAATAGACGCCGTCGAATATTTCCACCGTGGCTATTATGGTACGCGTATGCCAACGTATTACCACCTTGGCCAGACAATTTTTGCCACTCTCGCGATGACTTTGTTTGGCTACGGTTTGACCGCCATCGCTATCCGTCGGGTGCAAAGCAACTAACCCCGCCGGATTTAAACATCATGATCAAACTCACGGACATCTGCAAAAGCTACCCCATCCACCATGGACAGGCGCAACGGTTAGTGCTCGATCATGTAAATCTGCGCGTCAATCCCGGTGAAAAATGGGGCATCGTTGGCCGCAACGGCGCGGGAAAATCCACGCTAATTCGTATTATCAGCGGCTCCGATAAGCCCCACTCTGGTCGCATCATCAAGAACATGACCGTGTCCTGGCCAATGGCCTTTGGTGATGCATTGCAAGGCAGTCTCACCGGCCGGGATAACGCACGTCTCATCTCCCGCGTGTATGGCGTGGATTTTCACCGCTCCATTGAGCCGGTCGAAGACTTCGCGGAGCTTGGCCCTTATCTCCACGAGCCCGTGAAAAATTAATCTTCGGGCATGCGTTCCCGCTTGGCGTTTGCCATCTCCATGGCTATTGAGTTCGACTGTTTTCTCATTGACGAAGCAATGTCCGTGGGCGACCATCGGTTTCATGAAAAATGTAATGTCGAGCTTTTTCAAAGGTGCGGCAACCGCGCAATGATTATTGTTTCGCATCAGACCGAATTGATCCAAATGTACTGCAATCACGCCGCCCTTCTAGAAAATGGATGGCTCATTTCTATGCCGTCTATAGAAGCCGCCATTCAAGCCTACGAGGCTATCTAAGTCCTAAATCACAAGAAGGTTATTGAAATAATTGACTCCACGGCGTGGCCCCCATGAATAATTACAATAATAATAATAATAATAATAATAAAGACCACCTAATCTACTTTCGTAGGCGCATGTAGATAACCTGACTACGAGTTACTTCAGCATCAATAAAAAATGCGAATCTTATACTCAAAGACACCTTGGATGGCTTTGTCAATAATCGCTTTTTGGCACTAAATTTCGACATTATTTAAATGCATATGGCCGCAGATTAAAGTTCTCAATACGGGGCATCAAATTTTTTTATGCCCTAGGCTGCACTCACAGCATTTTAGGAAGAAATATTTTTTTAAAACATTGGTACACGATAAAATCTATGCATTCCACACTGTCCTCAAATGATGACGCTTTTGTAAAATCCGCTTATGAATCTATCCTCGCCCGCAGTGCGGACCCAGAGGGCTTGGCCGACTATGTTGACCGTCTGCGTCGTGGGGTACCACGCTTCCGGGTCATCCTCGATTTGCTGACATCGCCGGAAGCGAAATTCGGTGGAGCCGATGCCACGGCAATCGAAGATATTCTTGCGTTCTACAAGAAATCAAAACAGACCACGCCAAAAATTATTCTTGAATATCAATTAAAAAATAAATATTCAAGTCGCATCCTAGAATTCTTCTACGAGTCACTACTGAAATTGAGAGGCGCTCGCCCCCGATCCCCGATTGGAATAGCGGAGGATCGTCCAACTGTCGTCGCTTCCCCCGATCCTGCGGACGACCAAAGCTACGCGGGCACTCTGCGAAAGGCCGAGGCCCACTTGCAGCGCTTGTACGCCGAGCGCGCAAACAACCCATCTGCCGATGCGTTGGCGGACACCTTAGGAATTCATGTTCCACGCTGGGTTGGAGTCACGAATGCGACGAAGGCTTTTTTTCCCTACACGTTTCCGGTTCCACTGACCAGCGATATTGCCCCAGAGCAGTTGACCGAGAATCAACTGGCTGCAATCACTGATGTTCTTGTCGACGCCAAGTTTTCGCAGCTCGTGTTCAGTGGCGGCGACTATTTTCAGTACCAAATCGCCACGGCAATCAAGTCCCGTGCTCCGCAGAAAATCATCAAAGTCATATGGCACGGAAGCCCGCGGCAGCTCGGACCGCACTACGAACTTGATCCTTTTCTGGCTTGGGTTAATGCCGCACGCAACGGCGTTTGTGAAGCGATAGGCACCGTCAAACCCGGCATGTCCCGTTTGTTCTCGGCATTGAACGTACGTTGCCATTTCCTTCAAAATTTCACGACCGCCGCTCAACCCGGCGAACGAAACGATTTGCGCTCCGACACTGTCGGTATGTGGTTATCTCATGTCGACAACTACAACAAGCCTGCTGTGCCGACTCTTTTCGCCTTGTCACTCAATAAAAAGCATTTGCTGCAAGGTTCCGGTTTTGGGGAAGACGGCATTCGCTTGATTCATAAACTAGACATATCACATAAATCAATATCGGCCTACACCATACCGCATGCCGAGGTTCTTAAAGGAATGCGGACATCTAAGCTAACGGTTTATATCACGCTCTCTGAGTGCATGCCAATGGTACCGTTTGAGAGCATCAGCGAAGGCACTCCTTGCTTGGTCGGCCCCTCGACGCGCCTCTATGACGACCCGTTTCTCGAACGAAATCTTCTGGTGCAAAATCCATTTGATCCGGTTGAAATTTCGCAGAAAATTGATAATGCGCTTAAGAAGTACGATGAACTACGCGAGGCGTCGATTTCCTTTTTGGACCGGAGCAGGTCTCGCTCGAAGAGCAATCTGCTGACTTTTCTCGAATAGTTAGCCATCGTCGCGCAACCTGTGGGCGACTGAAGATCTTACTTTAACGGCAACCAATATCTAGATCATGAGTCACTTCTGCTTATTTTCTTACGAAATCTATCCATTTACTCGTGGCGGCGCTGGAACGTATATCACATCTAGCGCGATACGATTGACAGCCCTCGGGCACATGGTTACCTTGGTGCTAGATATCGACGATCAAACGTTTGCACACTGCAAGAACAGCATCCAGAATAGCTCCACTGTCGGCGCGCGTATTATACTGCACAAACTTTCGAGCCTGATTGGAAAGGAAACACACACGAGCGACCAGTTTCCGTCCGAGGCACATTGGAAGAGCTATTTATTTTCTGAGGCGGCCGAGGCGATCCACGCATCAAACCCGATCGACGTTCTTGAGTTCGTGGACTATTGCGGGCCCGCCTATTACTCGATTCTCCGGCGAGCAGTGTCCCCCGACAGGATGCCACCGAATATCGTAGTACGCATGCACAATACGATCGAAATCATTGATAAATGTGCCGAATCTAACTTTCTACGCAGCCGGGTCTATGATTACTGGCTGGAGCGAACCAGCATTACTCTCGCGGATCGCATTCTGTCGCCAGGGAAACGCTACTGGAATGAGATCGCGGCAACGCTTTACAAAATTCCACCAGAGCGTGTCATCATCTCTCCACCATGCCGAACACTCCTTCCGCGAGTCACTGATGGCGTGCAAGGGAAAAACATCGTATTCGTCGGCCGGATCTCCACGATCAAGGGCATGGACGTCTTTCTACAAGCGATGTCCACCATCTGTGCAGACGCCAAGTTGACGAGCACATTCAAGGAGATCCGCATCATAGGCCCTGGCGAATCAATCGCCACGCAGGACGAAGCGGTTATCCTCAGTTACGGCAAAGACATTCCGCCCAATAAGATCACATTCCTTGGCAATCTCGATGAGAGCGCCCTAGTTACGGAGCTATCCGAGGCCCAGATCGCCATTTTCCCTAACCGTTGCGAATCGTTCTGTTATGCCGCACACGAAGCACACCTTGCCGGCGTTCCCCTGATTTTGTCAGAAATACCCGCTTTCCTTGATCATTTTTCGGACCGCGCGTCCGCAATTTTTTTCGATGGGACAGCGCACAGCCTCGCCGATAAAGTTCGTGAACTCCTGCTTGACGAGAGTTTGAGAAAGCGTCTGTCGTCCAGCATCTTGAGCCATCGGGCTAGATATGAATCGATGACCTACGGAGCCGGTCTAAGCGCGGTGCAGACCAACCATAGTGAGGCGATCGCTTCCAGCGCTGCGTCCGACGCTGCCGCTGCGGGGACCGCTCTGACAATCGTCTATTTCTGCAGCAGCGACAAGTCTGAGGAATCTAGGGCATTCCTCCAGACTCTAACTTCGACAGTCTCTGCATCCACGCTAATCGTACTCGTCGAGAGTAAAGCTGGTGGGTCGATATTTGCGTTCGGTAAGGGGTGGGATTGCAATAATTCGCAATTCAACACGAACCAATTAATTCAGCGTGGGTATATTGTTTTCACCTCCGATGAGTTTTTGCTCGCGCCTTCCTTCATCGAACGCGGTTTAGACATGCTGGCGCGCATGCCGTCGATCGGCGCCGTGCTACCAGTCGACTCTCGGGGAACCTGGGGTCTCGGGGAATTTGGTATTGCATCCGATCTATTTTCTATCCGCCTGGACGAGCCCTTGTCTGGCTTTCCTCTAATCATCCGCTCGACAAGCGAAGTCCCGTTACAGCAAATTCTTCGCGACAGAACTTCCCATACTGCACTGTCCTTGCTCATGAACATCCGTGCCTGCGGGTTTACGATCATCGATGACATACTGCCAAGCGCAACAAAGGTCGAGAAAGAGCGCCTATTCTTACGCCCCACTCACAATGAAACCGCAGCATTCGTCAAGCGGAATCTCTCCAATTTTCGTGATTACGAATTGGCCTCCAATTTGGTCGACACGATTCAATCTAGGCCCGCCGCGCACGGAAGCGAACATGCCGCGCCAACCTTGCGTCAAGCGTTACGCGATTTACACAGCGGTGCAAAAGACCATCTTTATATTCATATTGTTGATGGAGTCTTTTCGATTATTTCTGTTCTCGATATAAAATCCGGCGCCCAAATGACATGGGGAGATATCGACGTGACCGGCCCCCACCAGTTCATCCATGTGCGCGATCGCTCAGCGGGAATTCTTGAATTATTCCGAGGCAGCCGCCTCCGAATCGAACGGGGCACCAATTTACTCTTCAATGCTGCCATTGGTCCGAACAACGGTACAGCATGCTTAATTTACAATCATCGCAGCGCCTTGATAAGCGCGGAGAATTTATCTCAGTCTCATCGATTTTTTATGCCGCACGATCTTTTGGCAATTACTGAGGCTGCTCCCTTCGAGGTACCGCCCCGCGCATTTCATCTGTCAGCCTACTTTCAAGAGTCTCGCCGCCCCTCCCACCACCACGCAACGATTGGCGTGACATCGATTGTCGAACGGGATTGCTTGTTCGTGGCTAGCGAAAGGGATCGTGAAAGGGCCGAGACCCTTGTTTCGGCGAAATTCTGTGTCGTGTTAAAGCAAGACGCGAAATCTCTCAACGCTTTGATTGATGAAATTTCTAGCCGCCTCTACCATCTCGGCACCAAAACGGCCTCGTTCTTCGGGCAAGATTGGCTCGACTTAATTGAACAGTTGCTCTCAACTTATAGAAAAATTCATGCCGAGATAATTTTTCCGCCGAACGCTGTCTGGGCGCCCGCGATCGCATTAAAAATGCTTCGAATTAATGATCTAAAGACGCGCTTTAGGCAGCGCGTCTCTCTCGCTTATCCGTCGGCTTTAGCGGTATATTTACCAGCGGCTGAAGCGGAGACCGCTTACACATTTTTTAGCAAAGATAGCTCTGATAAAATCTTTAAAAGCTCAGCCGACCATCAAATTCGAATTATCATTGACCGCAATCCAGCGGATGAATTTTACATGGGGCATGTTGCCGCCATCACGAAGATTTTATATGCGGAGTCTATTAATATTTCCGATATTTATATTCCGGCGGGACAGCAGTCGCAGGATAGACTCTTTGAATTTTTTGGCTTGTCGCATCTCGTCCGAAATTATGACTCTTTCATGGAGTGCGATTATGCTCATCCTGGCCCTACAATTTATATTAACCCGTTTCCGTTCGGCGAGAACATGCATAATTTGAGGCTGGCGCTTCTGCGTGGTTGGCACACGGTTATATCGCCCTACGAGTTTTCTCTTCTCGGCAATCCGGATCACTTGAAGGGAGAGATTGTTCCATACTGGGAAGATGTTGAGTTAATTGCTTCTCGCCTGATTGATTCACTGCGAAAAGCATCTTCGATCGCTTTACCCTAAGTAGTTATTGACCTTGCCTTCGGCAATCCGCATCCTAAACGTGTGCCATACTTGGTCTTATGTTATGCGGCTCGATCTCAAAGCCGTCCCCAATTTTTTTTGCGATAAATTGAGAAAGGATAAAGGTAAACGTTATGAATTCTGTTAATGATCCCTCTGCCCCATTCACAAAAATGTCTACTCGGGATAAGTATTTACGTGATCTGTTCGATCGGTTATTACTTGCCTTTAAGCCTGACACCCTTTGTGATGTGGGTGCCTTCAATGGTGAAGAGACGTTTAGGTTTGCCGAGTTGATGCCGGAAGCGAATATTTTTGCATTTGAGGCAAGCGATCTTAACTACAGTCAGTTTTGGGTCGGAAATGAGCGCCTAAAACGATACACCAATGTAAAAATTATCAATCAAGCGATAACGGATTACACTGGGACGGTTGATTTTAATGTGCTTGATGCGGAGGATACTGCGGCTGATTGGCGTCGGGCTTCTAACTCACTCGTTGAAACGCGCGCTGATGGATTGAAGTCTCGCAAGATTACAGTCCCTTGTACCACGCTTGATGACTTTTTTGCTCCCCTTGCGATTGACGACCGTACCTTTATGCTTTGGATTGACGTTGAGGGGGCTCTTGACCGAGTTCTAGACGGCGCAACTTCTGTTCTGGAGAGGACAATCGGGATGAGAGTCGAAGTCGAGTGGAAAGAGCTGTGGGCGAATCAGAAGCTGGCACCTGAGCTTAAGTCTAGACTCGAAGCGCATGGATTTTTTGTTGTCGGGGATACATATCTACCAAATGGATACGATCAGAGCGACGTGCTTCTACTCCGAAAAGATGCTTTGAACTTGGTTTGCCCGTAATTAAAGCGATTAAAAAGTGAATAGCAATGCCAGGGATGGCGTTCGAAAAGGCGCTTTCTACTGGCGTGGCGAGCGCACAGTCGAGACAATGACGGCATGAAGCAGACCGACCTTGGTTTGGACCTGACTTCGCGCACAAGACGCGCAAGGGAAGATTTTTGAGCGAGATGGGCCGTGTGGTGCCGCTAAAACTTGCTCTCCTTGGTCGGACCATGTAGGCGGTTCAAAACGACTTCGTGGCGGGAGGGTTCATAGAATTTGCAATCGCCACTGATTGGAGACCCCTTTTGAGTGCAAGAGAATTGCCACGCAGACCGCGTGCGGGAATTTCATCGTCTGGGGAGCAGCCCACTGCCCTTGATGTCCTGCTGGACATGCGCCCTGCCCTCGATGGGTTTTATGGGATTCCGCAGGAAACCCGGCTGCTTTTCAGCGCGCTGGCAGCATTCCCGGGTTTGCGTGTGTCTGGCCTGCTTCAGCTCTCCAAACGGCGGGTCAAAGGTGGCGTTGCGCAGGGCCAGGTATTGAGCAAAGCCGAGCGGATACACAGGTATTCCAAGGCGGTGGTGTCCCTCAAGGGGCAAAGCGTCACGGACTGGAAGGAAGCCGTTGCGGATTGGGTGGGCGCCCTGTTCCACAAATGGGTGCTGCGTTGGAGCGCCTGGACGAGCGCAGCCCCCATCCGCCTGCGGACGTTTGAAACCCGCGCGTTTCGCGACTTCATCTGGCAGCAGCTGTTTGCCCGCAGCGTGCCGCCCTCAGAGCGCGCGCACGTGCTGCGCAGCAACTATCGCATTTGCGCTTCACCCTGGCGCTGGATGCACTTGATGGGCATCGAGCGCGCAGGCCTGCTGGGCAAGTCGCGCTATCCACAGCTCGACACGCGTGGGTTGGATGTATTCATCGCGCAAACGCCCTATCCCGGCCGGGTCAGCACGGGAACGACACTCGTGGTGCACTACCACGACGCCATTCCGGTGCTGATGCCGCACACCATTTCTGACCGGGCATTCCACGAAGCCAGCCACTTTCAGGCTCTGGCGGCCAATGTCCGCGATGGGGCCTACTTCGTCTGTGTATCTGAGGCCACGCGGCGCGATTTGCTCAGCCTTTTTCCAGAGGCGGAAACGCGTGCTGTGACCATCCACAACATGCTGCCCTCCCACTACCATCCCGAGGCGGTGGAACCGGAACGCGTGCCGGGCATTGTGCGACGTCATCTCCATGATGAATTTCGCCCCAAGGGCAGCAGCGCGAAGTCTGACCGTAGTGTGTACAAGCTGGCCAAGTCGTTCTCTAAGGAGGCCGAAAAATCAGCCTTTTACGCCTACGCGTTCGGCCCCAGCTCGCGCTTTGTGTTGATGGTCTCGACCATCGAGCCCCGGAAAAACCACGCGCGGCTGATTGAGGCCTGGGAGGTGCTGCGCGACCGTGTGGATCCAGACCTCAAGCTGGTACTAGTGGGGCATATTGGTTGGGACCACAAGGCCGTGTTGGAGGGCTGCCTGCCATGGATCGAGCAGGGTGGGCTGTTCATGCTGCATAGTGTGCCGGCGGAGTCGATGCGGATTTTGTATCAGCAGGCCACGGTGACGGTGTGCCCCAGTGTGGGGGAGGGGTTTGATTTTTCCGGCGCCGAAGCCATGCGCTGCGGCGGCGTGGTGGCGGCCTCCGATATTCCCGTACACCGCGAGGTGTACGGCGAGGCGGCACTGTATTTCGACCCGTACGACACACAGTCAGTGGTGCAGGCTTTGCAAGCCCTCGTCTACGCAGCCGACGCGCAAGAACGCGCTGAAACGCTGCGGGCGACTGGGCTGGAACAAAGCGCACGGTATCTGCCAGAGCGCATCGTGCCGCAGTGGGAGGCGTTTCTGAAAGAATTTGTCGCCTGTGACGGTCCACCGAAATCTCAAGAGGCATCGCCAGCAGCACGGCGCCGGCATGATCGAACACCGACATGATGCAACTGATCGACGTTTGCAAGAGCTATCCCATTCACCATGGCCGCAGCCAGCGGCAGGTGCTGGATCACATCAACTTCACGGTGAAGCCCGGCGAGAAGTGGGGCATCATGGGACGCAACGGCGCGGGCAAGTCCACCATGATCCGCGTCATGAGCGGGTCAGACCGGCCACAGAGCGGTATCGTCCGCAAGACGATGTCCATCTCGTGGCCGCTGGCGTTTGGCGATGCCTTCCAGGGCAGCCTCACGGGCAAAGACAACACCCGCCTGATTTCGCGGGTGTATGGCGTGGACTATCACAAGACGCTCGACATGGTGGAGAGCTTCGCCGAGCTGGGGGCGTATCTGGGTGAGCCGGTGAAGAACTACTCCTCCGGCATGCGCGCGCGCCTGGCTTTTGCCATTTCGATGGCGATCGAGTTCGATTGCTTTCTGATCGACGAGGCCATGTCCGTGGGCGACCACCGTTTTGCGGTGAAGTGCGACCAGGAGCTGTTTGAAAAGCGGGGCGACCGCGCCATGGTTATCGTGGCGCACCAGACCGACCTCATCCGCAACCACTGCGATCGTGCCGCCGTGTTGGAACAAGGCCGCCTTACCGTCTATGACAGCGTGGATGCCGCCATTCACGCGTATGAAAACCTCTGATCCGACCGAGCTTTGCGCTCAGATTCCTTGAGTGGCACTGGGCGGCGTCATCCATGTTGGCCGCCCGGCGAAGGTAATTGGTCGCCCTCCCGAGTTCGTAAAGATTCGGTGAGCACGTTGAGCCGTTACCGACGCAAGATGGCGGCGTAGTCGGGGGGACACGTTTTTCGCCGATCGCGCCAACGCAAACTGTTCCACTGGGACGCTTCTGATGTCCCATAAACGCCAGCACGTACTGGAGCGTGTCGGCACCCGGGACAAGAGCCTTTTCGCGGCTCAATGGCTGGCCTGCGCGTACCCCCTGCCGACGCTTCGGCTCCGTCCTCACGAACGTGGTCGCACGGTTTGGGGCCGATGCGGATCGCTACTTCTTCATGGCGGTGGACTCAAGCTCGCAAGCCTACGATTCCAACGACTGGTTTGGCGAATGATTATAAAAAATCGTAGGACTGAAGAATGCTCAACGCCGCTCCTATTTAGAGACACCGATTGGGCCGTCGCCACCCAATACCTCACCTGAGCTCGCCATTCATATCACATTTTATGTGAAGAAATAGCAAGGCTCTCTAGTCTATTTAAAAAACTAACAATTTAATCTTCTAACTCGACGAAAAGATCCGTCTGGCATTATAAAATGCATGCGAGTACCATTTGACTCTACGGCCGCCGCGTGTCCCAGTAGAACGCGAAATTGTGTCCCAGTGGAACGCGGTGACCTGAAAACCCCGGAAAGCCAAAAGTGTTCCACTGGGACATCATTTTTGACCTCTTACGCACCTGACAGCGTTCCACTGGGACATCATTTATGTCCCATAAACGTACGCGTACAAAAAAAATATGAAATGCCAACCCAAGACCATCCTGTAAAAACCGAAAAGCAAAGTCCACCTCAATACACGAAACGGGCACGCTTCCGAGGAACAGGTTCACCCAAATTTTCTGGCTCACCCGGAATCGCCGAAACGGGGTCTGCAGACACGGAAGCACCTCCATCGGCGATTTCTGCAGCTACTTCATTACTGCCCTTAGCGGTAAGTCCAACTGCCAGCGGACCCGTCGCTATGGCCAGGGGAGACTCAAGTGAACTGGCGGACGATTTCGTCGAAAATCCAGGATTCGAAATAACTGAAGAAGGTGCCCAATTGAGTTGGCTAAATAAATATTTTTGGATATCAACCGGCTGGCCTTGCAAGGCCATGATGTAGGAATACAAAGCCAATTTGATTTCGTTATTCATGCCGTATCGATAAGCCCGACCTCGTGGCGCTTTCTCGACACGCGTGGGATGGGCGCCAAGCCAATTGATGATTGCGACATCGATAACATTGTCGTCATGAAGCTGCAGCGTAACCGAGAATTTTGTTGGACCCATTATTAGTCTCGCGAAGAAATCAAGAAGATTTTTTAGCGTACACCACCGTGCTATCAACGACAAGCCTCTCGTCATTATCAGAGAAGTTCGTGTTAGAAAAATGAAACGTTGATTAACCGTCGAAGACAGGACTTTTGGGCGTGCGCGCCATGCCGGATCCAGCGGTCGGAATTTTGTCAAAAGCTGTTGCTCGCCGTTGCAAGGCAGAACCGGCACGATAGCTACCAGTGACACGCGTGTTTCGCGGATGGTACGTGCTCCTACCGTCGGTGATTCAACGAGGCGGCGTCGACGCTTCAACGACGCTTCAATGCCTTTACCAAGACATTTCGTCGAGGCTTCGAACTGCCTTCGCGGTTGATGGATGCTTGAACCGTAAACACGCAACCCGTTCTGATCAGCAGCGTCGTGCCGCGCAGCGGAATCGGTCGAGCTGTGCTTTGCTCGCACACGATTCGCGCTCGACACCTACGACGAGCCTGTTTGAGGCGTGGAGAAAGCCTGCATGAAGCAAATTGGTATCCGGACTGGAGTGCATTTCGGCCTGCGGTAACGCGGTGCGCTACACAAGAGGAGACTTTTCACGGGGTCTACCAGATCATGGGCGCTGCCTCCTAGGCGCTGACCCGCTCCGCGGCGTGGTATCGCAGCGTGACACCGGCGGTGCGCGACGCCGACGTGTGATCCGCGCGTTCACCAACTCGCAGCCGTAAATCCTCGCCTGCTTCGAGCACCCGACTTGTCTTCACGTCCATCAGTCTGCAGGCTATGTTTTAGCGATGTTACAACGACGTTTCGACGACGTTTCGACGATGTTTCGACGATGTTTCGACGTCGTCCCATAAACATTGTCACACTCGGCGCTTGTTGACAACCGGCAGACAATGGCATATCTTTTTAATATATCTTATTAGGGCATGCAATGGAAACAGCCAAGGTGTTCTGGTCCGGCAGGTCGCAGGCCGTGCGTTTGCCAAAGTCGTTTCGGTTTGAGTGTGATGAGGTGCGCATACGCCGGCACGGCGTGGCGGTGATTCTCGAACCCGTGCCCGCGGATTGGGCATGGCTGGATGCCCTCGGCGGCCCGTTGGATGCCGATTTTGTTCAGGCAGCAACCGAGCAGACGCCGGCCCAAGACCGCCAGGAACTGAAAGCGGTGTTTCGCTGATGCGCTACCTGCTCGACACCAACGCCATCATTGCCCTGCTGAAAGACCCGGTCGGGCCCGTGTCGCAACGTGTTCGGCAGCATCGGCCAGCGGAGATTGGGGTCTCGGTCATCGTGATGCACGAGTTGTATTGCGGGGCTTTTAGAAGTCAACGCGTGGAGGGAAATTTGGCTATTGTCGATGGCTTGCGCTTCGAGGTGGTTCCTTTCGACTTGGAAGACGCGCGCCGTGCCGGGGAAATCCGGGCTGTGCTGGCGGCGTCGGGCACGCCCATCGGCGGCTATGACCTGCTCATCGCCGGCCAAGCCAGCGCACGCGACTTCATCCTGGTTTCCCGCAATCTGCGCGAATTCACACGAGTGGGGCATCTGCGCGTGGAAAACTGGGAAGACCAGTCAGCTTGATCATTTGCGCGGCGAACCTCCCCGTGCGCGGGGAGGAAGGAAAGCCCGGACTCCACAGGCATCCTCATCCTTATTTGTCTTGAAGTAGCGCCCTAATTGCTGTCCATTTACAAAGCTTTGACTGCTCCCCTCCCTAAAGGGAGGAGATTCCCACTTCACAGAGTCCAGCCCATGCCGCTTTACAGCAACACGGGACTTACAGTCTCTCCATGGGCTGACACCGCAAGTCCTGCGGCCAAGACGTTGCGCGCGGCGTTGATGTCGCGGTCGTGGGTCGTGCCACACTCTGGGCAAGCCCAAGTGCGCACGGACAGCGGCATCGTCGTCTTGGTGTGGCCGCACACGGAGCATCGCTTGCTGGATGGATACCAGCGATCGATGCCGATCAATGTGCGCCCGTACCACTGCGCTTTGTACTCGAGCTGTCTGACGAATTCCGCCCAGCTTGCGTCGCTGATGGATTTCGCCAGGCTGCGGTTGCGCTGCATGTTCGACACGGACAGCGTCTCGACGGCGATCACTTGGTTTTCGCTGATCAGTCGGGTTGAGAGCTTGTGCAGGAAGTCCCTGCGCGCGTCCGTGATATGCGCATGCAGCGCAGCAACTTTCAACTTCAACTTCGCCCGGTTCTTCGATCCGAGCTTGGCTCGCGCCATGCGGCGCTGCCATTTCGCAAGTCCAGATTCGTTCTTGCGAAAGGTTTTCGGGGATGCGATCTTCTCGCCATTCGAGAGGACCGCGAAATGGGTGAGCCCCAGGTCGATGCCGACCCGCGACTCGACGGCTGGCTTGCTCGCCACGGCGTCGTCGCACAGCATCGAGGCGAAGTACCGAGCGGCCGCATCCCTGGAGATGGTCACGGTCGTGAGCTTGGCCGCCTGTGGCAAGGTGCGCGACCAGCGGATGTCCAGCGGCGCGTCCATCTTCGCCAGGCGCAACGCGCGCCGGCCCGCATCCCACCGGAATGCGCTGGTGGTGTACTCGGCCGCCTGCGGCCCGTCCTTGCGCTTGAACGATGGGTACTGGGCGCGCTTGGCGAAGAAGTTCAGGAACGCGGTGTTCAAGTGCCGAAGCGCCTGCTGCACGGGCACGCTGCTGACCTCGTTGAGCCACGCATGCTCGGGCGTCTTTTTCAGCGCAGTCAGCGCGGCGGAGGTTTCGTGGTAGCCCACGCGCTCCTGGCGCTGCATCCATGCGTCGCTGCGCATGCGCAACATGTGGTTGTAAGCGAAGCGTGCGCACCCGAAGGTTCGAGCCAGTGCGTCAACTTGCTCGGGCGTCGGGTAGAAGCGAAAGCGATAGGCGCGCTTGACCTGCATGCCTCACATGCTATGCGTTTTCCGTGTAAATTGTCAACACAGCACCGATCTTCGATCGGCGCTCCTTTCCTCCCCGCCCTAAACGGCGGGGTTTCTCGGAGCAACGGATGAATACAAAGCCATGAAACGACTCCAGGCCTTCAAGTTCGAGCTGCGCCCGAACGTTCAGCAGCAGCGCCAGATGCGCCGCTTTG
>JABBOE010000239.1 GCA_019351955.1 Pseudomonadota bacterium | reverse complement strand
TGCCGAGCGACCAGGCAGGAATGTCCGGGCCAAGAGCGGCTTGAACAGGTCGATCATGGACCAGGGCTGGGCCGAGTTCCGCAGGCAACTGGACGACAAGCTCCCGTGGAACGGCGGATGGCTCGCGGCGGTGCCGCCGCACCACACGAGCCGCACCTGTCCAGACTGCGGCCATGTGGCGGCTGAGAATCGCCGCACGCAGGCGCAGTTCAGGTGCGTGGCGTGTGGCGATGCGAATCATGCCGATGTTGTCGGCGCGATGACTATTTTGGCGCGGGGACACCGCGTTGCAGCCTGTGGAGAGGTGGCGCATTCAGGCCCCTCGGCGAAGCAGGAACCCACCGAAGCGACTGTGCCTGAGGTCACCCATGCGTAGCGCCGCAGGAATCCCCGTCCTTCCCGCGCAAGCGGTGGCGAAAGCCAAGGCCGGGGAGGATGTCAAGTGCAGTCGATGGACAACAGCATGCAGGCCATGGCCTGCGCGGTTGGCATCGAACCCGCAGACTGGGTCGTGTTCCTGGGCGATCTGACCTTCCGCGATGATGCGGCCACGCGCGAGTGGCTCGCACCGATCCCGGGATCCAAACTGCTGTTGCTCGGCAACCATGATGTATTCGAAAGCAAGACGCGCACGCGCAATCCGCTGCGCTGGGGCCTCGATGCCGTGCTGGATTGCCTGGAGATCCCCGCGCGCGGGAGTCCCCGCAGGCATCGAGCGCCTGTGGCTCACGCATGACCAGATCCTGAGCGGCCTGCCTGCATGCGTGCTCAATCTGCACGGGCACACTCACGACAAGGAAGTCGGCCTTGCGGCGACGCACCGAAACCTGAGCGTGGAGATGACGGGGTACACGCCGGTTCAGATCGACCCATCGACCGGGCCGGGCGGCGATCCATCCGCCGACGCTCTGGCCGTCTGCGCAGGCGCTGCGCCCGGGCTCGGGGTGCGCTGCGGCGCCGCCGCATGCAAGGCTAATCGGCGCAAGGCCCCGCAAGGGCCGCGCGCGGATCCCGTGATCAAAGACGGGCGATATTGTCCCGTTTGAATTCAGTTTCCGACAGGCGCGTGACGCGGACCATTTCTTGCACCTCGTGTCCAGTGCCCATTGGAATGACGAGACGGCCACCGATGTTGAGCTGCCTTTCAAGTGTCTGGGGGATGGCAGGACTGCCCGCGGCAACCAGGATGGCATCGTAGGGGGCATGATCCGGCCAGCCGTGCGCGCCATCTGCGTGCAGGACGTGCACATTGCGATAGCCGTGGTCGGCCAGGGTGGCGGCCGCCTTCTCGGCAAGCTGCCCGACGCGCTCGACCGTATAGACATTATTGGCAATGCGGGACAGCACTGCGGAGCTGTAACCCGAGCCGGTGCCGATTTCCAGCACGGTTTCTCCGCCTTTGAGTTCGAGTGCGGCAATCATCATCGCGACGAAGTAGGGGGCCGAAAAGGGATGCCCCTCCTGGCTTTGCAAGGGGGTGTCCTCGTAGGCGAGTTCGCCCAATTCATCGGGAAGAAAGGTCTCGCGGGGCACAGCGCGCATGGCGTCGAGAACGAGCGGCGCCTGGACTCCACGGTTGGCGATCTGATGCTGAACCATCGACTCGCGGCGCTTCGCAAAATCCGTCTTGGGCATTCGTCACTCCTGAAGTGTTCAATGATGTAAATGAATGGGCTGGTATAAGCGGACTACTTGTTGTGCGCAGCGCCGTGCACGATCAACACGGGCACGCTGCTGAGCCGCGAGGTGCCTTCGGCCACACTGCCGAGGAACAAGCGGCTGAGGCCGCGGTAGCCATGGCTGCCCAGAACCACAAGATCCGCCGACACCGCGCTGGCCTGATCGGCGAGCAGCTCGGCGACCCGCTGCCCGACCGACTCGCTTTCCAGAAGTGTTGGGCTGGCAGGCAGTCCGGCCTGCGTGGCTTGGGCCAGGGCCCGATCCAGAATCGCCTGGCCTTGCTGCCGATAGATCGCTGGCATGTCCACCTCGACCGACTCGCCCAGATCGGCCCAGGGCATCCCCATGATGTCGACGACGTGAACGATGTGCAGATGGGCGCGCTGGTCCTGCGCCAAGGCGATGGCATGGCGCAGCGCTGCATCGCACACCGGACTGCCGTCAATGGCAATCAGAATGTTCTTGTACATGGTTCACTGTGTTTGACGGATCGTCCAACGCGAGCAGTCGATGCCATGGCCATCGGTCGCACGCATCCATGAGCGCGCGCACCGTCGCATGCCATGCGGCGGGTCCGGGCGCAATCGCCAGAATGCCGACGCTGGCATCGATGCAGCGTCGCGCCTATTTCTTGACGGGAGCCTTGCGCAGGCGCCTGGGCTCATGCCTGAACAGCCGGTCGGCGATGGCCTTTTGATTCGGGGAGAGCACGCCATACAAATCGCTGAACGAAGCCGAAAGCTTCTGGACGTTTTGCGCGTTCAGCGCGGCCATGTTGGCATACGACTTCATGACTTCATCGGCATTCATCGTCGGCATTTTTGTGATGCGCTCGCGAAACGCCTGCTCCATGGCATCGGCATTGTGGCGCATGGTCAGGGCAAAGGCGTTCCATTGCGGTGCCTCCTGCGGCGTGATCTCCAGTTGCTTGTGCAGCTCGACAATGCGCTGCTCCACGAGGTTTTCGCGCCGTTCGGCGCGTCGGGTCGTGGATGCGACCTTGGACGACGGTGCGCCGGCCTGGGTGGATGAGCTGCTCTGCGCGCCAGCCACGGGCGACAGGAATGCAAGCGCAAGCAATGCGGGCAAAATGGCGATGCGGATCGGATGGTTCATGGTTGGGCGCTCCAATGGGTTCGACGGGTAGGGCAGCCGCCAGCCGTCTTTCAACGGTTCATCGGCTGGTGCCACGGATCATTGCTCTTGCTGGATTTCTGGCTGCGAATGCCGCGTCAATAGGAAGGCGGATAGTTGGACGGCGGGTAGGCATTGGGGTTGTAGTAGGCGCCCCCGGGCGGCGGTGCGGAGTAATACACGCCAGGTGGTGGGGGCGGAGGCGGTGCCGAGTAGACCACCGGCGGAGGGGCCTGCATCGCACCCAGCACTGCGGTGCCGACGACGGCGCCCAGCAGCGCACCGAAGATGAAGTTGCCGTTGCCGCCGCCACCACCACCGCCGCGGTGATAGTCGTACTGCGGCTGGCGCTGGTTGCGGTAGTTCGGTTGCGGCCCACGCTGACCATGCCAGTCGGGGCGGCCACGCCCCTGATCATTGCGGCCATGTTGCGCGTAGGCGCAGGTGGCAGGCAGCGCAGCTGCGAGGGCGATGATCGCCGCAGCGACCCCGCGGTAGACAAACCTTGTTGATAGCTGAGACATGGCAATGCTCCTTGAGGCGTGCTTTCCTCGCATCGTTCATCAAATCGACATGCGACTCAAACCCCTCTTTATTTAGGATAGGCCGGTTGTGTGGATTTGGCTACTCTGAGTCTTGTCCAACGAGGTATGAGCCTGGGGACGGGGCCACGATTCCAACGAGATG
>JABBOE010000052.1:6157-21858 GCA_019351955.1 Pseudomonadota bacterium | reverse complement strand
TTAGCTTCGAAGGAGTCTGCACGCGAACTTCGACGATGAGGTCGCCCTTGCCGTGTGCAAGCGCGGGGTTGATGGTGTATTTGGCGACATAGCGCTTGGCGCGGAAGTTGTCATTGCGGGTTTCGCCCTGCGCCGCGCCGGCCTGCGGTGGTGCCAGCCAGCCGCGCTGCATCTTCATCTTGTGCGCGGTCTGCCAGGTACGCAGGATGACTTCGCCCACGCGCCCCATGGCCTGACTGTCGCTGGACATGATGCTGATGGCGCCGAGGTCGTGCAGCACGTCCTCGGCGGCAATGGTTTCGCGGCGGATGCGGCTTTCGGCGAAGGCCAGATCTTCGGCGATGCTGGGATCGAGGTGGTGGCACACCATGAGCATGTCGAGATGCTCGTCGATGGTGTTGACGGTGAACGGTCGGGTGGGGTTGGTGGACGACGGAAGAACGTTGGTTTCGCCGAGCACCTTCAGGATGTCCGGTGCGTGCCCGCCGCCAGCGCCCTCGGTGTGGAAAGTGTGGATGGTGCGACCCTTGAACGCGGCGATGGTGTCCTCGACGAAGCCCGACTCGTTGAGCGTGTCCGTGTGGATGGCGACCTGGGTGTCGCTCTCCTCGGCCACCGACAGACAGCAGTCGATCGCCGCCGGCGTGGTGCCCCAGTCCTCATGCAGCTTGAGCCCGATGGCACCGGCATCGATCTGTTCGCGCAGCGCGTCCGGGCGACTGGCGTTGCCCTTGCCAAAGAAGCCCAGGTTCATGGGGAAGGCCTCGGCCGCCTGCAGCATGCGCGCGAGGTTTTCCGGCCCTGGTGTGCACGTAGTGGCATTGGTCCCGGTGGCTGGTCCCGTGCCGCCTCCGAGCATGGTGGTGACGCCGCTCATCAGCGCCTCCTCGATCTGCTGCGGGCAGATGAAGTGGATGTGGCTGTCGATGCCGCCGGCGGTGAGGATCATTCCTTCGCCTGCGAGGATTTCCGTGCCCGGACCAATGACGATGTCCACCCCCGGCTGCACGTCCGGATTGCCGGCCTTGCCGATGGCGGCAATGCGCTGCCCGCGGATGCCCACGTCCGCCTTGACGATGCCCCAGTGGTCGAGGATGAGCGCGTTGGTGATGACCATGTCCATTGCGCCCTCGGCGCGCGTGGCCTGGCTCTGGCCCATGCCGTCGCGGATGGTCTTGCCGCCACCGAACTTCACCTCTTCGCCGTAGCCGCCGGCGCGCAGGGTGTAGTCGTCCTCGACTTCGATCAGCAGTTCGGTGTCGGCCAGTCGCACGCGATCGCCGACGGTGGGGCCGAACATGTCCGCATAGGTGCGGCGGGAGAGGGTGGGCATGGGTGTCGGTCCTCGAAGGGTTACGCGGGGCAATGAGCGCCGGAATCAGAGTTTGCCCATCACGGCTTGCCGGAATCCCACCACGGTGCGCGCGCCGGCATAGGCCACCAGGTCTACCGTGCGCTGCTGCCCCGGCTCGAAGCGCACCGCAGTTCCGGAGGGGATGTTCAGCCGCATGCCTCGAGCCACTGCCCGGTCGAAGCGCAGCGAAGGATTAGTTTCCGCGAAGTGGTAGTGCGAGCCAACCTGAATCGGGCGGTCGCCTGCGTTTTCGACAACCATCGTGAGGGTGGTGCGGCCCGGATTGAGCTCCAGGTCACCATCGGCGCAGAGGATTTCTCCAGGAATCATGTGCATGCTCCGGGATGGGGCGTTATAGGACAGGCTGGTGCACGGTCACCAATTTGGTGCCGTCCGGAAAGGTGGCTTCCACCTGGATGTCGGCAATGAGTTCAGCCACCCCGTCCATCACGTCGTCCCGGGTGAGCAGGGTGCGGCCAAAACTCATCAGTTCGGCGACCGTGCGGCCGTCGCGGGCACCCTCCAGGATGGCTGCGGTGATGTAGGCCGTGGCCTCCGGCACGTTGAGCTTGACTCCGCGCGCCTTGCGGCGCTCGGCAAGCAGCGCAGCGGTGAAGATCAACAGCTTGTCTTTTTCTCGGGGGGTAAGGTCCATGGCTCGAGAGGTTCTGGGCAATGCTCGCAAGCTTAGCCGCTGCACGCGGCAATGCGTGGGCAACGCTTGCGCCCTGGACCCGCAAGAACCATACCTGTGCGTCGCAGCCCGCGCATGGTGCGTTGCAAGCCAACCGGGTGAATGGTGCGTCATGGTTGTGCGTGCGGGTTTGTTTGCACACAGGCGCCTGTGGAGGCCACGCCAGCATGGCATCAAGGCCAGGTGCGCACTGGCCGCGCAAGGCTCGAGCCTTGGCTTCAGCGATCGCGCATTCATTGCGGCTGAGCCGCGCTGAAGGGGCGTGCGAGACGTGGCACAGGACTTGCTGACGATGACGTAGCAATTCGCACAACCCTGGAGGGATACCTAGATGGACCGTCGGACCGCATTAAAAACAGTTGGCGCCACAGTCGCCGCCGCTGCCGCGAGCAGCCTGCCCTTCCCGGCCATTGCCGCGAAGAAATCGCCCATCAAGGTCGGCATCCTGCATTCGCTCTCGGGCACGATGGCCATCTCCGAGACAGCGCTCAAGGATGTGGACCTGATGACCATCGCCGAGATCAACGCCGCCGGCGGCGTGGACGGCCACATGATCGAGCCCGTGGTCGTCGACCCGGCGTCGAACTGGCCGCTGTTTGCCGAGAAGGCGCGGCAGTTGATTTCCCAGGACAAGGTGGCGGCGATCTTTGGCTGCTGGACTTCCGTGTCGCGAAAGTCGGTGCTGCCGGTTCTTGATGAGCTCAACGGCTTGCTGTTCTACCCGGTGCAGTTCGAAGGCCAGGAGGAGAACAAGCACGTGGTGTACACAGGGGCCGCGCCCAACCAGCAGGCCATCCCGGCGACCGAATACCTGATGAGCAAGGACGGCGGCGGCGCCAAGCGATTCTTCCTGCTCGGCACCGACTACGTCTATCCACGCACCACGAACGCCATTCTGCGGGGCTTTCTGCACTCCAAGGGTGTCAAGGATGCCGACATCGCTGAGGTCTACACGCCCTTCGGCTTCGCGAATTACCAGACGATCGTCGCCGACATCAAGAAATTTGCCTCGGCGGGTCCGACTTGCGTCATCTCGACGATCAATGGCGACTCCAACGTGCCCTTCTACAAGGAGCTTGGCAACCAGGGCATCAAGGCGACGGACATCCCGGTGGTCGCGTTTTCGGTGGCCGAGCAGGAAATCGCTGGCATGGACGCCAAACCCCTGGTCGGTCAGCTCACCGCGTGGAATTATTTCGAGTCGCTGAAGAACCCTCGCAACGCGACGTTCGTCAAGTCGTGGGAGAACTGGGTCAAAACAAAAGGACTGAAGGATTATCCCGTCACTGACGACCCGATGGAGGCCTCCTACATTGGCATTCACATGTGGAAGCAGGCGGTGGAGAAGGCCAAGTCCACAAAGGTCGATGAAGTGCGCAAGGCCCTGGTCGGGCAAAAGTTCGTCGCACCCGACGGCTACACGGTGGAGCTGCTGCCCAACCAGTACCTGAGCAAGCCGGTCTTCATCGGTCAGCTCCGCGCTGACGGGCAGTTCGACGTGGTGTGGAAGTCCAAGGGCCTGGTTCCCGGCCAGTCCTGGAGCCCCTACGTCCCCAAGCCGAAAAACGCCTGAGTCCATACCCAAGCGGGCCGCTTCGCTCCCGCCACGACCCGCGCTCCCACCTTTTGCCACGCGACATCATGCGCTGCACCGACCTGATCACGTTGCGGCCGCTCAGCGGCCTGCGCATTGCCTTCGGCGTGGTGCTGGTCGCGTTGCTGGCGGTGCTCCCGGTGGCGCGGGCGCTCACCCCGCAGGAGGCGCTGGCGCTGTCGAGTGGCGACACCGACGCGCGCATCTCGGCATTGCACAAGGCAGCTGCGCATCCCGATGCTCAGCTTGCCGCATTTCTCGCCGACCTCCTGAACAATCGCGTGCAGGTCGACGGCACCATGGTGCAGGTGCAAAGGGGCGAGGCATGGGTGGACTTGGCGACCGGGAAAGTGGTGACGCCGAGCGACAACGCGCAGGGCGTGATCAACAACAACTATGTGCGCAAGGAGTTGCAGTCGGCGCGCGCTGCGCTCGACTTGTTCGCACCCGAACGCGAGCAGCGCATCAAGGCGGTGCGGCAGTTGCAGGACGACCCCACATCGGTCGACCGCACCCTGGTCGAAGAGGCGCTGAAGACGGAGAAGGACCCCGAGATCCTGGAGCGCCTGCAATTGCTGCGTGCAGCCATTGTCTTGACCAGCAAGAATGCGGGCGAGCGCCTTGCCGCCGCTGAAGATCTGGCTGCGAGCAACTATCCGGCGGTGCGCACGTTGTTGCTGGCGCGTCTGGGCAGGAGCGGCGGCCAATTCGTCGAGCTGGACCCGACGGTGCGCGCGCAAATCCAAAAGAGCCTCGACTCGATTAACGAGCGCCTGGCCTGGGGAGGACGCCTGGGCACGCTGTTCTCAGGCATCAGCCTGGGCAGCATCCTGCTGCTGGCGGCGCTCGGCTTGGCCGTGACCTATGGCCTCATGGGCGTGATCAATATGGCTCAGGGCGAGTTCATCATGCTGGGTGCCTATGCCACATATGTCATGCAAGGGCTGTTCGAGCGCTATGCGCCGGCGGCGCTTCACTATTCGCTGATCGCCTCTGTGCCGTTCTCGTTCATCGTTGCCGGTGCAATCGGCATGCTGGTCGAGCGCACGATCATTCGCCGCCTTTACGGCCGCCCGCTTGAAACATTGCTCGCGACGTGGGGTATCAGCCTGGTGCTGATCCAGGCTGTGCGTAGCCTGTTCGGCCCCCAGAATGTGCAGGTCGACAATCCACCGTGGATGTCAGGCGGGCTGCACGTGGTGGCCAACCTGATGTTGCCCTACAACCGTATGGTCATCATCGCCTTCACCGTGCTGGTGTTGCTGGCCATGTGGTTGCTGATCGCGCGGACCCGGCTGGGCCTGTTCGTGCGTGCCGTGACGCAAAACCGTGCAATGGCGTCTTGCGTGGGCGTGCGAACGGCGCGGGTGGATATGCTGGCGTTCGGGTTGGGCACCGGCATCGCCGGGCTCGCTGGTTGTGCGCTGACCCAGATCGGGAACGTCGGCCCCGAGATGGGGACGAACTACATCGTGGACTGTTTCATGGTCGTCGTGCTGGGCGGCGTGGGCCAACTCACCGGGACCGTGGCAGCGGCCGTCGGGTTGGGCGTCGTCAATACCCTGCTCGAAGGCGTGGCCGGTGCGGTGCTGGCGAAGATCGCGGTTCTCATCGCCATCATTCTCTTCATCCAGAAGCGCCCGCAGGGCATGTTTGCCCTCAAGGGCCGCAGCGTGGAAGGCTGATATGCGAGGGAAAACTCCAGTTGCAGGGCGTGTGCGCGGATCCAGCGAAAGGTCGACACGATGAGCGCAGTGCCCACCCATAACCCGTCGTTGGCTTCCAGCGCTGGCTCCGTGGCGCCGCGCGTGCAGCTCCGGACGCCTGCAGCCTTTCTTCCTGCATGGGGTTGGGCGGTGCTTGCGCTCTTTGTGCTCTTGACGTGCGTGGCGACGCCGCTTCTTAGCCTGGCGATACCGCAGGGCAGCGCCATGCACCTGTCGCAGTACTGGGTGGGCTTAGCCGGAAAGATTCTCTGCTACGCCATGGTGGCGCTTGCCATGGACCTGGTGTGGGGCTATGCGGGCATTCTCTCGCTTGGCCACGGTCTCTTCTTCGCGCTGGGTGGCTACGCAATGGGGATGTATCTCAACCGGGCCATGAACGCAGCCAGTGGTAACTTGCCCGACTTCATGCAGTTCATGCAGTGGACGCATTTCCCCTGGTACTGGGTGGGCACCGAGCATTTTGCCTACGCCCTTTTTCTCGCCCTCGCAGCTCCGGGTCTGCTCGCCTTCGTGTTCGGCTTCCTTGCCTTTCGTTCACGCATCAAAGGCGTGTACTTTTCCATCATCACCCAGGCGCTGACCTATGCCGCGATGCTGTTGTTCTTCCGCAATGAGACAGGCTTCGGGGGCAACAACGGGCTGACGGATTTCAAGGTGCTTCTCGGCTTTCCCATGGGGACTTCCGGGATGACCGTTTCGCTGTTCGTTGCCAGCAGCTTGACGCTCGCGGCGATGTTCGTGTTTGCGCGCTGGCTGGTGCGCAGCAAATTTGGCCGGGTGCTCACGGCAATCCGTGACGCGGAGAGTCGTGTCATGTTTTGTGGCTATAACCCGCAGTGGTTCAAGCTCGGGGTCTGGACCGTCTCCGCCATGATGTGCGGCATTGCAGGCGCACTGTACGCTCCCCAGGTCGGCATCATCAATCCGAGCGAGATGTCAACCGCAAACTCGATTGAAATTGCCATATGGACGGCCATCGGCGGCCGCGGCACGCTCATCGGTCCCATCATCGGCGCCGTTCTGGTGAATGCCGCAAAGAGCTGGCTGACCGTGGCGATTCCCGAGGCTTGGCTTTACCTGCTCGGCGCCATGTTCATCGTCGTCACGCTTTTTGCGCCCTATGGCATCGCCGGTGTTTGGAAGCAATGGAGGCGACGCCGTGGTTAATCTGGACTGGAGGGAGATCGTGTTCCAGGAACCCGGTCCGGAGCTTGGCGGAGCCGTCCAACCCAGCTATGGCCATATGCGCACAGCGGGGTTGGACACGAGCCATGGTGTCGTGCTTTACCTAGAAGACATCAGCGTGAGCTTTGATGGATTTCGCGCATTGAACCGTCTATCGCTCGCCATTGATACCGGCGAGCTGCGTTGCATCATCGGACCCAATGGGGCGGGCAAGACGACGATGATGGACGTGATCACCGGGAAAACGCGCCCCGACTCTGGGGAAGCTTGGTTCGGCCAGACCATCGATCTGCTCGCCTTGCGCGAGGCCCAAATCGTTGATGCCGGCATCGGCCGCAAGTTTCAGAAGCCCACCGTGTTCGAGGAACTCAGTGTGCAGGACAACCTGGAGCTTGCCCTCAAGACCGACAAGCGTGCGCGCAAGGCCCTGGGCTTTCGCCTCACTGCCGCGCAGCGTGAGCAAATCGAGAGCGTGCTGCTGCAGATTTGTCTGGAGGGACAGGCAGCCCGTCGCGCTGGCGATTTGTCACACGGCCAGAAGCAGTGGCTGGAAATCGGCATGTTGCTCATGCTCGACCCCAAGCTGCTGCTTCTGGATGAGCCGGTCGCAGGCATGACCGACGCCGAGACGGACCGCACCGCCGAATTGTTCGCCTCGTTAGCCGGAAAGCACACCTTGGTGGTGGTCGAGCACGACATGGAATTTGTGCGCAAGATCGCACACAAAGTGACGGTTTTGCATGAAGGCAGCGTTCTGGCCGAAGGCAGCCTCGAGCAAGTGCAGGCCGACGAGCGCGTGGTCGAGGTCTACCTCGGTCGCTGATCTGGATACGGGACACGCCATGCTCCATATCGAATCCGTCAACCAGTATTACGGTGGCAGCCACATCCTGCGCAACGTCAGCCTGGACCTGAAAAATGGGCAAGTGCTTACGCTTCTTGGCCGCAACGGGGTGGGCAAGACCACGCTGCTGAAGTGCCTCATGGGCCTGGTTGGCATTCGTGGCGGAAGCATCATCATGGACGGGCAGCGCATTGACAATCTGCGGCCCGACGCGCGTGCGCGCCTGGGCATCGGCTACGTGCCGCAGGGTCGCGAGATCTTCCCACGCTTGACGGTGGAGGAAAACTTGCGCATGGGGCTGGCGACCAGGCCAGCGGGAAGCGACATTCCGGCGGAGCTGTTTGACTTGTTTCCCGTGCTCAGGCAGATGTTGCGGCGCCGCGGTGGAGACCTCTCCGGAGGGCAGCAGCAGCAACTTGCCATCGCCCGAGCGTTGGCCGCCGGTCCCAGGCTTCTAGTGCTGGATGAGCCGACTGAAGGAATCCAGCCGTCGATCATCAAGGATATCGAGCGGGTGATTCGGATGCTTGCCGCGCGCGGCAACATGGCCATCCTGCTCGTTGAGCAGTATTACGATTTCGCGCAGGCCCTTGCCGATCGCTATTGCGTCATGTCGCGCGGCGAGATCATTCGCGCAGGTGATGGCAAATCAATGGAGGCCGACGGCGTGCGGGAGTTGCTCGCGGTCTGAGCGGACAGCCCCGCTTCAGGTGCGCCACACGCGCGGTGTGCAGGCGCCAAGTTGCCAAGCCAACGATCGCCATGCGGCCCAGACTTCGGTCAGTGCGTGGTGGATCGGCTCAATGCGCGCCGCCAGGGCGCGCACGACAAGAACCTGCGGGTTGGGTTGCGTGGCGGCTGCGTGCATCAAGCCGACGCGGCCGATTCGGCCATCCAGGCATTCCTGCAGCACTTCACGCGCTGCGCTCAAAAGGACTTGGGCTCGGTCGCCCGCAATGGCGCTGCCCGCTGCGAACCACAGGGTTCCCATTGCCGTATGTCCCGCCAGCCCCCCTGGCGCACGAAGCAAGACGTCGTCTTGCGCGTCGATCCGCCCGCGCTCAAGCCAGATGCCCGGCAATTCCAAATGCTGCACGACATGTCCGCGCCGGAATGCCTGGCCCGCTGCCGGAAGCCCAAGTGCCAGCATGTCCCATCCGATCATTTCGGCTCCCGTCTCCAGCGTGAACACTCCGCGGTTCTCCGCCAGGCAGGCATCGAAGGCGAGAGCCTCCAGTGGAAGCCATTCAAGCCGCGCGCCGGATCGCAGTTGCGCGAGGACCTGCTGCACAGCGGGCTGGCCCAAACTGCGGTAAAAGCGCGTGGCCCCGGGGGTTGTGATCAGAGCGTGGGCACTTGCGCCGACGTCCACTGTCATCTCAATGCGGTCGCCACCGACCAGCCCACCCGGCGGGTGCACCAGAACGTGGTGACAAATCCCTGGGCCTTCTGGGTGCAAGGCGGCCAAGACCCGCACAGCGCCGCAATGCTGCGCACGGTCGAGCGTCTTGTCGTTGACCGACGTGTATCGGAGATCGAGAACAGACCGCCAACTTCCTGGCGAATGCATGACAGGCAATTCCCCCGCATCAGGAGTGCCGGAATGTGAGAGTGAGGGCATGCGAAAGAACTCGGAATGGTGGCATCGAGCCATCAACTGGCGGGACGCGCTTTTTTGGGGGAGGAAGCGCATAAGTGGGGACGCATGGCAGCTTACTCCCGGGCCGACATGGATGACACTGGGCCCGGGGCACCGCGGCGCAGCCTATCGTTCACGGTGTGTCCCGGTCACGACGTGGGGGACGCCGTGGCGCGCGCAAGACTTCGCAGCGAGGGCGACAAAGGCCCGACCGCATGCGCCCTCCGCGATTCCAGTGTTGTGCAAGTTGGGCACCTGGGCACATCGCACGCCCCAGCCCTGACCGCGGTATCCTCAAGCATGTCACTCCCGAGCAAGGACGAACCATGATTTTGGAACTCGCTGATATCCGCATCCAACCTGGCCGCCAGGCCGAATTCGACGCCGCCATCGTGCATGGCGTACAAAGCGTCATCGCCCACGCCCAAGGCTTTCGCGGCTACACGATCCATAAGGGCGTGGAAAGCCCTGAGCGGTATTTGCTGATGATTTCATGGGACACGCTGGAAGACCACACGGTTGCATTTCGTGGCTCGCCAGCCTTTGCGCAGTGGCGCGCCATCGTCGGTCCATTTTTCGCGGAGCCGCCTCACGTGGAGCACTTCACGCTGCTGCCTCAACCGTAGACGCAGCGGGCACCGCACATGTTCGAGAACTTCCGCTCTTTTCATATTCCCGCAGGCGATGTGCAAATTGCCGGTTGTATCGGCGGAAGCGGGCCGCCGCTTTTGCTGTTGCATGGCCATCCGCAGACCCATGTGATCTGGCACAAGATTGCCGGGCGGCTGGCCGAAAAGTACACGGTGGTCGCCACGGACCTGCGTGGTTACGGAGCCTCATCGAAGCCACACGGTCAGTCCGACCACAGCACCTACAGCAAACGCGCCATGGCGGCGGATCAGGTGGCCGTGATGCGCAGTCTGGGCTTCGATTCATTCTTCGTCTGCGCGCATGATCGCGGTGCGCGCGTGACACACCGCCTGTGCATGGACTCACCGAATGCCGTGCGCAGGGCCATCCTGCTCGACATTGCCCCCACGTTGGCGATGTACGAACAAACCAACCGTGCCTTTGCCACGGCCTACTTTCATTGGTTCTTCCTGATCCAGCCCAGCCCGTTTCCGGAGACGATGATCGGTGCAGACCCGGATGCCTATATTGACGCCGTGATGGGACAGCGTTTTGCCGGCATGACCCCTTTCACGCCGGAGGCTCAAGCGGCGTATCGGTTGGCCCTGCGCAGCGAAGGCGCGGTGCATGCGATGTGTGAGGACTACCGCGCTTCAGCATCGATCGATCTGGAGCATGATCGCATGGACCGTGAGCAGGGGCGCCGCGTGCGCTGTCCATTGCATGTGCTGTGGGGCAGCAAGGGGATCGTCGGGCGGCTCTTTGATCCCTTGCACGAGTGGGGCCTCGTGGCCGAGCAGGTGAGCGGCCACGCTGTGGATTGCGGCCACTACATTCCCGAGGAGGCTTCGGATGTCCTCGTGCAGGAGATCACCGCAACGCTGCTCTGATGAGTTCTCAGCGGAGCCCGGGCATGCGGTGTCCGACCTGGCGCCAGCCCGCGCTTTCGCCGCGCGTGTGGCGGCATTGCGGGACGATGGAATTGCGCAGTTCAGGGTCTTGTCAGATGCGCGCGACCATCACTGCATTGCCTTGGCCGACGCTGGCGTAGCGCGTTGCAAGCGCTTCGCGGCCGCCGGAGCGCTCAAGCGGATTGACCCGATGCGCGACACGCCACGCCCTTGTGGCCCGGGAAGGATCGAGCGGATGCCGCAGGCATCCTTGAGGGGGCAGATTCCGGCACCAATGACGAGGACGCGCGCGCCGCGCAAATCGGCGCCGGGGCCGCTCATCGTGGAATCCAGGCCGCTGGGCGTTTGGCGAGAAACGCTGCGAAGCCCTCGCGTGCCTCATCACCGCCACGCACGCGGGTGATGGTTTGTGCAGTCAACTCACGCACTTCTGCCGTGATCGGGCCGACTTCAAGCCCGGAAAACAGCTGCTTGATCTCGCGCTGCGCGTTGGGAGCGCCGGCCAGCAGCTCCGCAGCCATGGCGTCAATGGCCTCGTCGAGGCTGGCAGGCGATACGACGTCGTGCACGAGTCCGATGCGCAATGCCTCTGCGGCGTCGATGCGCATGGTGGTCAGCGCCAGGCGTTGTGCCTGGCGGCGGCCTACCGCGTTGGTGACGTAGGGTCCAATCACCGCAGGAAGGATGCCGAACTTTGCCTCGCTGACGGCAAAGGTTGCATTGTCCGCAGCAATCGCAATGTCACAGGCGCAAACCAGACCGACTCCCCCGCCTAGGGCCGCACCTTGCACTCGCGCCACTGTGGGTTTGGGGCAGGAGTCGATACGACAGAGCATCGCGGCGAAGCGCCGTGCGTCGTCCAGGTTCCATTCGCGCGAGGCCTGACTGGCACGTTGCATCCACTGCAGATCAGCCCCCGCGCTAAAGTGCTTGCCATCCCCAGCCAGCACGATGACGCGCGTGGCGGGATCCTCGGCAAGCTCCGAAAAGACGCGATCGAGTTCGCCAATCATCGCTTCGTCGAACGCATTGAAGACGGCCGGGCGCGACATGCTGACTTGGGTCACGCCAGCCGACCGTCGGGTTACCAGCAAGGTTCGCAGGGACTCCATCAGTAGGTCTCCAGATGAAGACGGCCTTCGCGTTTGATCGCCGCCGCAAGTGTCTCCCAAGCCATGCCGGCTTCGGAGACAACATCCTGAAGGGCCAGCATGACGCCTTCTTCCATTGCCTTGAGACCGCAAACGTAGATGCACGTGTTTGGATCGGCGAGCAGCTCCGCGACGTCGGCGCCGCGCTCGCGGATCGCATGCTGCACGTAGCGCTTGGGCTGTCCCGGAGTGCGCGAGAAGGCGAGGTTGATGTCGATGAAATCCTTCGGCAGGTTTTGCAGCGGGCCAAAGTACGGCAGCTCCTCCTTGGTGCGTGCGCCGAAGAACAGCATGAGCCGTCCACCGTCAAATTTTCCGGTCTGCCGAAGCCGCCGGCGCCACTCGGTCATCGCGCGCATGGGGGCACTGCCGGTGCCTGTGCAGATCATGACGATGTTGGACCGCGGGTGATTGGGCATCAGAAAGCTTGCGCCAAAGGGACCGATCACGTGCACCTTGTCGCCGATGCCCAGATCGCACATGTAGTTCGACGCCGCGCCACGTACGGCGTTGCCCTGATGATCTTCGAGCACCCGCTTGATCGTCAGCGACAGGTTGTTGTAGCCCGGCCGCTCGCCGCTTCGTGGGCTTGCTACAGAGTACTGGCGGGCATGGTGCGGTCGCCCCTGGGCATCCGCGCCCGGCGGGATGATGCCGATGGACTGCCCCTCGAGGACAGGGAACGGCATTGATCCGAAATCAAGCACGATGTGGTGCGTGTCATAGTCCCTGCCAACCTCCGTCACGCGCACATTGCCCACGACGGTCGCGGTGATCGACTGTTCCGGCGCCTTCGGACCGTAAAGATTCGTGTAGGCATGGGCGGCCGACCAGGGCGGGATCGTTGCGCCGAAGCGGGCACCCTTGAGCGTGGCCTGATCGCCCTCGGGCGCAGTCGGTACACCTGCCTCAAGCGGATGCGGGGCCTGCGCTGCGCCAGCATCAGCGAGTTGCTCGACACTAAGTTCTGCTGGCAGCGTGTCCCATGCCAGCTGTTCTGTGACGCTGTAGGCGGCGTGGCGCGGCACCGCGCGCCAGTTATCGATGGAGCCTGTTGGGCATGGCGAGATGCAATCCATGCACAAATTGCACTTGCTGGCATCGACCACATAATTGCGCGAGTCGTGGGTAATGGCCCCGACTGGGCAAGTGGCTTCGCAGGTGTTGCAGCGGATGCAGATCTCAGGGTCGATCAGATGCTGACGGATGAGTGTGGTGGCAGCCATGTCCATGGCGCTCTCCATAAGGCGGTGCGCGTCCGCTGCGGCACGTCTGCCGCGGCCTGCGCGCACATCGCATGTGATCAATTGAAGCGAACGTACTCGAAGTCTGCGGGCTGGCGATTGATACCCATCACCGGCGGCGCGATCCAGTTGGCAAAGCGACCGGGCTCCACAACGCGGCCCATCAGCGAGGCAACGAACGCCCGGTCGGACTGGCTGGGAAGCCAGTCATTGACTTTCGCATTCCACTCGGCCTCAGTCACGACACGCCCGTCCGGGGCCACCTTGACATTAGCCAGTGTGCCAATGCTGCGGTGGAATGCCTTGTGGGGCACTTTGAGCCGGAAGGCGATGCCGGCCTTCTCGATGACTTTGTTCCAGCGTTCGACGCCGCCAACGCTGTCCTTGATGTAGTCGTCGCGCAAGACCTCGTTGAGCGCGTTGAGCATCGGCACCTCTTGCTCGACCAGGGCATCGCCGCGCACTTGCAGAACCTTGTAGCTATCGTGCTTGAGCATGTGGTCGTCGGCGCGCTTGCCTTCCTCGTAGCGTCCCTTCAAGCCCGTGGAGTAGAAGGTGGCGGCGTTGCTCGACTGATCGGCTCCAAATAGATCGATCGTGACGCTGAAATGAAAATTCAGGTAGCGCTGAATGGTCGGCAGATCGATGACGCCAGCGGCACGCAGCTTGGCGGGATCGTCAGTCCGGAGTTCGTTCATGACCTGACAAGTCCGCTGGATCACGCGCGACACGCCCGATTCGCCGACGAACATGTGATGCGCCTCTTCGGTGAGCATGAACTTGGTCGTGCGCGCCAATGGGTCGAAGCTGGATTCAGCCAGCGCACACAGCTGGAATTTGCCGTCGCGGTCTGTGAAATAGGTGAACATGAAAAACGAGAGCCAATCGGGAGTTTCCTCGTTGAACGCCTGAAGGATGCGCGGGTTGTCCTGCTGGCCGCTTCGGCGCTCGAGCAAAGCGGCTCCCTCTTCACGACCATCGCGTCCGAAGTACTTGTGCAGAAGGTAGACCATGGCCCATAGGTGGCGCCCCTCTTCGACGTTGACCTGGAAGAGGTTGCGAAGGTCGTACAGGCTGGGAGCGGTGAGGCCGAGATGGCGCTGCTGCTCGACCGAGGCCGGTTCGGTGTCGCCTTGGGTGACGATGATGCGTCGAAGGTTGGCGCGATGTTCCCCGGGGACGTCCTGCCAGACGTTCTCGCCCATGTGGTCGCCAAAATGGATCTTGCGTGCCGGGGCGGCTGGGTTGAGAAAAATTCCCCAGCGGTATTCGGGCATCTTGACGTGGCCGAATTGCGCCCAGCCCTGGGGGTCCACACTGACGGCCGTGCGCAGGTAAACATCGAAGCCTTGGGAGCCGTCCGGACCCATGTCACTCCACCAGTTCAGGTAGTTGGGCTGCCACTGCTCCAGCGCACGCTGGAGCGTGCGGTCCTCGCTGAGGCGCACATTATTGGGAATCTTTTCGCTGTAGTCGATGTTGGCCATCTTGGTCTCCGATCCTGAAGAAAATCCGGTGAACACAACGCATGGGCAGCGCGCCATCCGGCATCGCGCTGCAGGGCGGGGGTGAAGATCAGACGCGGTTCCAATCGAAAGCGGCTTTGTCGCCCTTGCCGTAAACCTTCAAAGCGCCTTTGTCGCCGACTGCGTTGGGCCGCTGGAAAATCCAGTTTTGCCAGGCCGTCAAGCGGCCGAACACGCGCGTGAACATGTTTTCAGGACCGTTGAAGCGTAGGTTGGCCTCCATCCCGGTCAGCGCATCGGGCGACATGGCCACGCGCTCTTCAACGGCGATACGGATCTCGTCTGCCCAGTCGATGTCGTCAGGGTTGCTGGTCACAAGCCCCAAGGCAAATGCAGCGTCCGCGTCAAGAGCCTGGGTTGCCTTGTCGCGCACGGCATTGAGTGGTGCATCTTCGCCGTAGAAGCGGCGTTCCAGCCGACTCTGGCCGGTGACCATCGGCAAAAGGCCGAAGTTGACTTCGTCAACAACGATTTTCGGGGCGCGCGCCGGATCGTCGGGCAGCGCCAGCTGATAGATGCGGTCGCAGGCCAACGCAAGCTCCAGCAGGGTGCCAGCAAAGCACGAGCCGGGCTCCACCAGCGCAAACAAGCTGCGCGACGAGACATCAAGCCGACTCAGGGTGCGCCGAAGAAGACCGATGGTCTCACGCACGAGCCAATGGTCCCGGTTGTCCATCAGCGTGGCGTCAAGCAATCGCACGGCATCGGCGTCGCCTTCGGTCTTGATCAGCCAGGTGCCAATGTCCAGTTCGTTGGTGCGCATCGACAAAATGGCGTCGTCGAGTTCGCGCGCCATTTGCAGCGGGTACCACGCGGCGCCAAGGGCTTCGATCGTAGCCATGTCCGCAGGCTGGTTGCCGCGCGGGCCCTTGATGGTGAAGGTTGCCGTGCGTTTGGCGCGGTCGATCGCGATGGCGACGTTTGAATAATGCAACGCGTCGCCCTCCACGTGGCGCTCAATCGGGGTCAGGGCCACACCCTTGCCGCTTGCCGGGCGGTCGCTGATGGCTGCCAGTTCAAGCGCGCGCTGTCGCACGGTGTGCGCGAAGACGGCCGGTTTGGCGATCGCGTCAACGAGGCGCCAGTCCTTCGCCTTTTGACCGCGCACACCTTCGGCGGTGGTTTCACATACTGTTTTTTACCACCCGGCAAAACTGACACCGGCAGTAGACATTTACTGGCAGATAAACCCGAATACGCTC